>SHWN01000114.1 GCA_009693795.1 Acetobacteraceae bacterium | reverse complement strand
CCTTTCGGCCGCCCCGTGGTGCCGGACGTATAGCAAAGCCCGGCGGCGGTATTCTCGTCGAATGCTGTCCATGTGTAATCATCGTCCGCGGCCGTCATCAGGTCTTCATAGCAATGCAGTAGCATCCCGGCGGGCAATGCCAGATCGGGCATGTTGGCCGCATCCGTCATCAGCACCACGGCCCGCACGGTCGTGGTGATGGCCGGTGCAATTTGCGTCAGCAGAGTGACAAAGCTGGTATCGGCGAATATTACCTGATCGCCGGCATGGTTGATGATGTAAGTGATGTCATCGGGATGCAGGCGCGGATTGATGGTGTGAACGATTGCGCTCATGCCGGACGTGGCATAATAAATCTCGAAATGGCGAAACCCGTTCCAGGCCAACGTGCCGACACGGTCCTGTTCGCGCACCCCCAGGCGCTGCAAAACCCGCACCAGCCGCCGTGCTCTGGCCTCGGCCGCGGGGTAGGTATAGCGATGGATCGGACCCTCGGTGGTTTTTGAGACGATCTCCGCCGTCGAATGATGCCGCGCCGCATGGGTCAACAGCGATGAAATCATCATGGGCTGTTGCTGCATCAATCCGAGCATAAATTCCTCCCTGGCGGCACACGCCGGTCTGCGCGACGATCTGGCCATGATAGCCATGGTCGCGTCGGCGTCACCAGGAATACGTGCAGCTCCGTCCGACGGATGCGGCCGGCGCTGGACGTTTCAATCGGTCTCTTAGCGATGCGTGGCGATGAATGTCTTGATAAGCGGCGCCACGTCGGATTGGAAGCGCTTGCCATTGAACAGACCGTAATGGCCGACGCCGTCCTGTTCATGGTGCTGGCGCATGGCCTGGGGTAAATTGCGCACCAGCTTGTGCGCTGCCCGGGTCTGACCGATGCCAGAAATATCGTCGCGCTCTCCCTCAATCGTCAGCAGCGCAGTACGCTCAATGGCGGCGGGGTCGACCTGGCGGCCGCGCGAGACCAGTTCGCCCTTGGGCAGCAAATGCTCCTGGAACACGGCGGCAATGGTTTGTAGGTAATATTCGGCCGGCAAATCCATCACCGCCCGATATTCTTCATAAAAACGCCTCTTGCTGACGAGACTTTCGCCGTCGCCATCCACCAGATGCAAAAACATCTGCGAATGCGCTTCCATATGCCGGTCCAAATTCATCGCCATGAAGCCGGCCAGCTGCAGGAAGCCCGGATAGACACGGCGCATGAAGCCCGGGTTGCCGAAGGGCACGCGGTAGATGGTGTTGTGGCGGAACCACTCGATACTGCGTTTTTTGGCAAAAAGATTGACCTGAGTGGGGGCTTCACGGGTGTCGATCGGCCCGCCAATCAGGGTCATCGAACGCGGGGCGGCCGGATCGCTCATGGCATTCATCAGGGACGCTGCGGCCAGCACCGGCACGGCGGGCTGGCAAACTGCGATGACATGCGTATCAGGGCCGAGGACGCGCAGAAAATCCATCACCGTGTCGATATAATCGTCAAGGTCGAATCCCGCCTGCGTTACCGGCACGGCGCGCGAATCGCGCCAATCGGTGATGTAGGTGTCATGGTCAGGCAGGAAGGCTTTCACCGTGCCGCGCAGCAAGGTCGCGAAATGGCCTGACATCGGCGCCACGATCAACAGTTTGGGATCGTTTGGGCGGGTGGCCTCGCGGCGAAAACGCAGCAGATCGCCCCACAGCCAATGCGCGGTGATTTCTTCCGTGATGGCCACGGATTTTCCTGCGATAGTTGTGCAGGTGTGGCCAAATGCCGGTTTGCTGAACTGGCGGGTGTTATGCTCAAAATGGTTCAGCGCTGCCGATGCCAGCCGTCCGGCTGGGGTCAGGCGCAACGGGTTATGTGGTGTCTCCAGCATGGATAGCGCATTGGTCGCGAACATCCGCAGCGGCGACAGCGCCATGCGCTGCATCTCGTACTGGTAATAAAGCATTTTTTACTGACTCGCTTCGGTCGGGGCGTGCAGGCGAAGGGTGGTTTTTTCCACATCGGGTGGCACGCCGGCATGGCGCTTGTATCAGTGAAGTGAATACACAAAAGCTTAATACCGCAAGTGCGAAGGGAGACGCTGGCTTCTTTCCGGGTTGCAGATATGCTTTTATCGCTTTGTATTAAGCCAAAAAGGATCCCCTGACCGTGAGCAAACCCGTCCTGATCGTCACTGGCGGCAGCCAGGGAATTGGCGCCGCTGTCGCCCGCCAGGCCGCCCGCGCCGGCTACGCCGTGGCGCTTTCCTATGTCCGCTCTCACGATTTGGCCGATCAGGTGGTCGCCGATATCCACGCCGCCGGGGGCCAGGCCATCGCCGTGCAGGCAGAAATGGCCGACGAAGCCTCGGTCGTCGCCCTGTTCGCCGCCGTGGACCGCGCACTGGGTAACATCACCGCCCTGGTCAACAATGCCGGCATCCCGGGCAAAGTCGGCAATATCGATGGAATCACGGCGCGGGTGGTGGACGAAGTGCTGGCGGTGAATGTCACCGGCGCCTTCATCGCCACTAGAGAGGCGGTGCAGCGCATGGCCACCGACCTCGGCGGCCCCGGTGGCGCCATCGTCAATGTTTCGTCGCGCGCATCTCAACTAGGCGGCGCGAATGAGTGGCTGCAATATGGGGCTTCCAAGGGTGCTATGGACACGCTCACCATCGGCACTTCGAAGGAACTCGGCCCACGCGGCATTCGTGTTAACGCGGTCAATCCCGGCCTGATCGTCACCGATCTGCACGCCCGCGCTGGCCTGCCGGACCGGCTGAATAAACTGGTGGGCGGCGTGCCGATGGGCCGCGTCGGCTCAGCCGACGAGGTCGCCTCCGTGGTGATGTTCCTGCTGTCGGACGCCGCCTCCTATGTCTCCGGCGCTATGATCCCGGTCTCTGGAGGACGCTGAAGATGGAAAAATTTAAGAAAGCCCTGATCGTCGGTGCCGGCAGCGGCCTGTCCGCCTCGCTCGCCCGTAAATTCGCCGCCGAGGGCCTGGAAGTGGCCGTGGCCGCACGCAACCCTGACAAGCTGGCGTCCTTATGCCGGGAAACCGGTGCCATCTCCTTCGCCGTGGACGCCGCCGACCCCGAGGAAGTTGCCGGATTGTTCGACGCTGTGGAAGCCACCCTCGGCGCCCCGGACGTGGTCGTCTACAACGCCAGTTACCGAGTGCGCGGCCCGTTTGAGACCTTGGACCCCGACAAAGTCGCCCGCACCCTGGCCGTCACCGCCTATGGCGCCTTTCTGGTCGCGCAGCAGGCAGTGCGACGGATGCTGCCCAACAATCATGGCGCCGTCTTGCTCACCGGTGCCTCGGCCGGGGTGAAGGGCTATAAGCAATCGGCGCCTTTCGCGATGGGCAAATTCGCCCTGCGCGGCATGGCCCAGAGCATGGCCCGCGAATTATTCCCGCAAGGCATCCATGTCGCGCATTTCGTCATCGATGGCGGCATCCGTTCGGTTACTCGCACCGATGACACACAAAATCCCGACAGCCTGCTCGATCCCGACGCCATTGCTGGCAGTTATTGGCATGTCCTGAACCAACCTCGCTCCGCCTGGGCATGGGAAATTGAATTGCGACCCTGGGTGGAGAATTTCTGACTAAAAGATAAGGTGCGGCATATGGCAACCCCGCTCCAACGCCCGGCCGGTTCAGGAACGGATGGTTGCACCGGCGTTCTCAAGATAAGCGAGTGCGTCGCGCGGCTCGATAGCTCAATGACCTCTGTAAACGGGGAATCCAGGTCTAAAATCAGACAGATGGCGGAAACAATAGATATCGCGGCAAGCGCAATCGTCACGCGAGCTAAGGACATCGCGCGGCGCGTTGAGGCCAAAGCTGGCAAATACGATCGCGATCCAGAACATCAGACCCGCCGCGATCGGAACTGAAATCAAGCCTCCGGCAGCCTCAATAAGATGCCAGCGTGCCCGCGCCAGGTGGTTGAACTGCAGGCTGCAGTCGGCCGTAAGCTGGCGATGCATCGCATCGGCCGGCTCCAGCTGGCGGGTCGTTCGTCCAATCCGGGTTAACATGTCACCGAGAACCAAACTTTCCGAGATGCCTTGTGGCAACGCCGCAAGATAGTTTTCGTCAGATGGTTTCGGCTCTTCGGTCCATGTAAGCGCGACCACTGCGGCAGCGTAAATGCGCAGCTTCCGGCGCGTAGGTTCGGTTTAACCGCCATATTGGCGAAGCAACTGGTCTAGTTGGATTATTTCGGCGGCGAAGTCTCTTATGCCGGTATCAGCTCGGTCGAACGAGGATTTGCTGGACGTGGTAAGCATACCAAGCACCAACGCCGTGAATGTCATAAGCATTGCTATAGCCACCGGGACAAGCTCGATCGTCTTGCGGCTCCGATGGTGCTCCGACAGCTATGGTTGAACAAGCAAGCCAAGAGTGCTGCTGCCGAGCAGGACTAATAAAAAGATCCCGGCTGCCAGCCGCTCGATCATGGCAGATTGCCTGTTCTCGATCACGCCGCCGGGGTGACACCTTTGTCAACTTTAGCGCAAAAGCCCGCCGGGCGGAACCGACCCGGTACGCCCCGCGGCGCGTCGGTCGGTTCTCCGTGCCTATTGCTGTGCGGGCGCGATCGGCCCACCCGGGGCCGGAATGCGAGTATCGGGATTGGCCCAGACCGGGCGTCCGAGATTCAAATCCTTCGAATCCACCATCGCGCCCGTGACGGCACCGACCCCACTGCCAACCAGCCCGCCGACGACAACGCCCACCGGCCCGCCAACCAGACCGATCATGGCCCCAGTTGCCGCGCCGGTCATGGCGCCGCCCTGGACACGCTCCCGCTCATTGCTGCCGCAGCCTGCCAACAAGGCCAACATACAGCCGGTGGCGAAAAGTGTTCGTGTGTTCATCTTCGCTCTCCAGGTATCTGCACTGTGAATCAGGGCACGAGTAAGCCATATGGCACTGTGCCGCGACCCATCAATCGCATGCGAGTTTAATTTTTTGTCATCTGGCGCTGGCCATGCCGGGAACGCCTGCTAACCTGGGCGCGACGATGCGTCCGGGAGAAAAGAGTAGCCATGCCGCCAGACACCATCCCCTATTCGCCTATCCTGCATCGCCCGCCCTTGCGCTGGCCGAACGGCGCGCGCGTCGCCTTATGGGTGGTGCCGAATATCGAACATTATGAATATCTGCCGAAATACCAGAGAATCCGCGATCCCTGGCCACGTTCGCCGCATCCGGATGTGCTGGGCTATGCGCAGCGCGACTGGGGCAACCGGATCGGGCTGTGGCGGCTGTTCAATATCACGGACGCGCTGGGCATTCGCTGCACTGTCAGCCTGTCGATGTCCGTCATCCAACATTTCCCCGCCATCCTGGAAGGTATGGAAAAACGCAACTGGGAACTGATGTCGCACGGTATCTACAATACCCGCTACCACTGGAATTTCACCCCCGACGAAGAACGCGCTGCGATGCTTGAGTCGCGTGACATCCATCGCAAACTCACCGGGCGCGAACAGCGCGGCTGGTTTTCCCCGGCCATCACCAACACCTTGAACACATTCGATCTGGCCGCTGAAACAGGCTATGATTACGTCGCCGATCTCTATCACGACGACCAGCCCTTCCCGATCCGCGTGCGCACGGGAAAACTGATTTCCATGCCCTATTCGGTGGACCTGAACGACGCCATCCTGCTACGTCACGGCGAGGAAGGCGAAGAGTTCGCCACCATGATCCGCGACCATTTCGACACCGTCTACGCCGAGGGAGCCGAACAAGGGCGCGTCATGTGTATTGCCCTGCACCCCTACTGGGTGGGCCAGCCACACCGCATTCGCGCCTTCCAACGCGCCATGGAATATATCCTGTCCCATACTGGCGTCTGGGTCACCACGGCGGCCGAGATCGCCGATTGGTACAACGCTAATCACCTGCCAGCGATCGAAGCCCATCTGGCGGCACGGGAGGCGGCCAATGGCTGACAACATCCCCACCGATATTCCTCCTGTTGGCGAACTGCGTGAACCCGGCATGGATCACGCGCATTACCCGTTCCGCAGCCTGCCGGACGCACCCTGCTTCGCCTGGCCGGACGGCGCGCGCATCGCCTTCACCGTCACGTTGATGTTGGATCACTGGGAACTGGTGCCGGCACCAGGCGAAAATCCCGATCCACGCATCGTCTCGCCGCTTGGGAGGTTTTTTCCTGACTGGCTGACCTGGAGCCATCGGCAATATGGCGCGCGCGTCGGCATTTTTCGGGTGCTCGATGCGCTGGATCGATTCGGGATTATCCCATCGGTGGCGCTGGGCACGGCGGCAGCGGAAAAATATCCGGAACTGGTGGATGAATGTTTGCGCCGGGGCGCCTGTTTCATGGCGCATGGCTCCCACGCCTCCCGCCGCATCACATCCAACATGACGGAAGCCGAGGAACGTGCCTTCATCGCCGAGGCCCGCGCGGGTGTGCATGCGGCCACCGGCGCCAATCCAGTCGGTTGGTGCGGCCAGGATTTCAACGAATCGGCCCGCACCCCGGCGTTGCTCACCGAAGCCGGCTTCACCTACACCACCGACTGGGCGAATGACGACCGGCCATATTTGCTGGGTCCGTATGGCGATAAATCGCTTCTGGCATTGCCGCCGCAACCTGAATGGAACGATTTGGAAATCATGGGTTTGCGCCGCGTGCCGGCGCAAACCTGGGCGAACAATATCGTCGAGGCCTTCCATGTCCTGCATGACGAAGGCGGCGGCGTGTTCAATCTGACGTTGCATCCTTTCGTTGCTGGGCAGGCGCATCGCATCCGTTATGTTCACGATGCCTTGAGCCGAATACTCGGCATGGGGAAAATCTGGCGGACGACCTCGAACGCACTCGCCAAAGCTGCGCACGCTCAGCTATAGTTGCGGGTTAAAACCCCGTCGGAATTAACCGGGCCGTGGACATTTATACGGTGTTGCGCACCATCCTCGACGAACAGGCGTTCCAGCCTCTGGCCGAGGGGACGTGCCGGCTGGCGAAGCCGAGCAGTTAAAGCTCACGCGGTAATAACTGTTCCGCCAACGTCACCCAGTATGATGCCCCGATGGGCAGGATCTCATCGTTGAAATCGTATTTTGGGTGGTGGAGGTTGGCGTCATCGGCCCCACGTGCGCCGCCCAGCATGATGTAGCTGCCCTGTTTTTCATTCAGCATGAAGGCGAAATCTTCCCCGCCCATAGTGGGTTTGGGCATCGGCTGAACCCGCGCCGCGCCAGCCACCGCGCGCGCGGCGTGCAGGGTCAGTTGCGTAGCGGCGGCATCGTTGATAGTCGCGGGGAAAGCGCGTTGAAAACTGACCTCTGCGCGTGCGCCGAAACTTTCGGCAATGCCGGTGGCGAGGCGCCTTACGCCTGATTCCAACTGATCCCCCACGGCGACGTTGAACCAACGCGCCGTGCCTAGCATGCGCACCGTTTCCGGGATGACATTATAAATATGCCCACCGCTGATATGGCCAATCGTGACCACCCCACCTTCTGTGGGGTCAATGCTGCGTGAAACGATGGTCTGAAAAGCCGATACAATCTGTGCCGCCACCACGATTGGATCGATGCCACGATCCGGATGCGCCGCATGCGCGCCTTTGCCGGTAATAGTAATTTCGATATTCGCCACCGCTGCCATGGTGGGGCCTTCGCGCCATTGGAACACCCCCATCGGCACGCTCGGCCAATTATGCAGGCCGAACACCATATCCATCGGGCAGCGGGTGAATAATCCCTCCTTCACCATGATTTCCCCGCCGGCCAGATTTTCCTCCGCCGGCTGGAAGATCACATAAACCGTACCATCAAAATTGCGCGTCTCGGCCAGATATTTGGCGGCACCCAGCAGCATGGTCGTGTGCCCGTCATGCCCGCAGGCATGCATCACGCCATGATTTTTCGAGGCATAGGGCAAGCCGGTATCTTCATGG
>SHWN01000113.1 GCA_009693795.1 Acetobacteraceae bacterium | reverse complement strand
CCCGGCGGGTTTTTCCGTCAGGCGAGAGATATCCATCTCCCCCCATTGCGTTAGCAAGAGTGTGCGCGGGATGGGGGTCGCGGTCATGACCAGTACATCCGTGGTTTCGCCTTTACCGCCGAGCAGCAAGCGTTGATCGACGCCAAAACGATGCTGTTCATCGATTACGGCGAGGGCAAGATCTTTGTATTCCACTGCTTCCTGGAATAATGCATGCGTGCCGACCACAATTGGCATTTCTCCCGTTGCCAGCCCCGCCAGCACGCGCCGTCGTACCGCAGCGGGAACGGATCCCGTTAGCAGCGCCACTGGCACCGGACAAAGGCGGGACAACGTGCGGTGATGCTGTTTCGCGAGCACTTCGGTGGGTGCCATCAACGCCGCCTGCGCCCCGGCCTCCACCGCGCGCGCCATGGCGAGTGCGGCCACCAGCGTCTTGCCGGAGCCAACATCGCCTTGCAGCAGGCGCAGCATGCGGCGTGGGGCGGCAAGGTCGGCGTCGATCTCCGCCAGTGCCGCGCGTTGCGATGCGGTGGGCGCATGGCCAAACCGACGCAGCGCTTCGGTGCGGAGCGTGCCATCGCCGATCAACGGCCGGCCGATCCGCTTGCGGGCGCGGCCGCGCACGATCGCCAAAGCCAGCTGATGGGCCAGCAATTCGTCATAGGCGAGGCGGCGTCGGTTTTCTGGTCCGGGCACCTCCTCCGGCGCCTGCACGGCCCGCAGTGCCACCGCGAAAGTTGGCCATTTCTCCCGCCGCAAAAGAGCGGAATCGTGCCATTCGGGTAGATCCGGAATGCGGGCCAAGGCCTGCGTCATAGCGCGTGCAACTTGGCTGGGCCAAAGCCCAGAGGTGAGCGGCCAGATGGGTTCGATCCCTGGCAATCGGTTGGGCTGGTCGGCGGGGATCACGTAATCGGGATGCGGCATACGCAATCGGCCAGAGAACTGGTCAACTTTGCCGGAAACCAAAAGCCGGGCTTTCGGCGGCATCTGCGCTTCTCTGGTAAAGCGAAAGAACACCAGATCGGCGAAGCCGGTGCCGTCCGTCACCACCACGCGCCAGGGCTGGCGGGATGTGGTCGGGGGTTCGTGGCGCACCACCTCTACTTCCAAGGTGACGACCTGGCCGGGCTGGGCTGTGCGGATCGTGGGGCGGATCCGGCGATCCAGATAGGAATCCGGCAGGTGAAACAGCAGCTCGCGGATCGTGGTGCCGCCGATAACGCGCCCCAGCAGGGTCGCCAGCGCCGGTCCTATGCCGCGCAGGTCGGTCAGGGCTGCGTTGAGTGGGCTAAGCGAATCGTTTTCCACGGCTGACACATAATGATGTGGGGCGTATATGACAGCCCGTCGATGCGTGAACCAGAACCAGATTTCCGCGAACCGATCGCAAATGATGTGCGGCGTCGTCGATTGTTGTACCGCGCGAGCCATCGCGGCACGTACGAGAACGATTTGCTACTCGGCAGCTTCGTCGCGTCGCGACTGGCGGAGTTTTCCGACGTGGACCTGGATGTGCTGGAGGCGCTGCTGGAATTGCCTGATGTCGATCTGGCTGACTACCTGACCGGGCGGCGTGCCATCCCGCCCGAGGATGATTCTCCCATGCTGCGCCGCATCAAAGAAGCCGCCGAAGCGGGCGAGGCACGCCCATGATCCACGTCCACGGTGCTCCGGAAGGTTTTGACGCGCTGCTGCTGGCCCGCCGCCGAGCCGAGTTCGCCGGTCCCGTCGTGCATGCCACGCGCGACGATGCCCGTATGGCGAGGCTGGCGGAAGCGCTCGCCTTCTTTGCCCCGGAAGCCGAAGTGTTGCGCTTTCCGGCCTGGGATTGTCTTCCATACGACCGTGTTTCACCGAATGCGATGCTCGTCTCCGAACGGGTGGCCACCCTGGCGCGGCTGCTGGAGCCGCCGACGCGTCCGCGCATCGTGCTGACCACGGTGAACGCGCTCGTACAACGCGTGCCGCCACGCGCGGCGTTCACCGGCGCCTCGCTGGTTCTGACCGCAGACAAAACTCTGGAGCTAGAGCGTTTGGCGGAGTTTTTGGAAGCGCACGGCTATACCCGGGCCGGCACGGTGATGGAGGCGGGCGAGTATTCCGTCCGTGGCGGCATCATCGATATTTTTCCAGCCGGAGAGGCAGAGCCCGTACGGCTTGATCTGTTCGGTGATACCATTGAGAGTCTGCGCCGCTTTGACCCCGCCACGCAGCGCAGTGGTACAAAGTTAAAACAATTGACCTTGCGTGCGGTCTCCGAAGTGCCGTTGGACAAAAATTCTGTCAGCCGTTTCCGTACCGGATGGCGAGGATTATTTGGCCAAGGCGCGACAGAAGATCCAACCTATCAGTCCATTTCTGATGGCCGGCGCCATCCGGGGATCGAGCATTTTGTACCGCTTTTCCATGCAAGCATGGAGACCTTACTGGATTACTTGCCGGGGGCCTCATTAAGTTTTGATTATCAATCCGATGAAGTATTGTCAGCGCGTCTGGAAATGATCTCGGACCATTTCGCCGCCCGTAAATTGCCGCCCCGCGAAGGTGAAGTGCCGTATCGGCCATTGCCACCAGATCTCTTGTATCTGGATCGTTCTGGTTGGGACGCGATGCTGTTGGCTGGGCCGGCGTTCATCTTCTCTCCGTTTACTTTTCCGGAGGGCACGGGCGGTGTGGATCGAGGCGCGCGTCCAGGGGTCGTTTTCGCCGCGGGTATAAGCGCACCCAGTATGACCGTGTTCCAGCAAATGCTCGGCGAGGCCACTCGCTGGGCCGCTGCCGGCAGGCGCGTTGTGGTGGCAGCCTGGACGCGGGGCTCGCGCGAGCGTTTGGCAAATCTGCTTCGAGAACATGGGTTTTCAAATGCGACACAGGAAGATGATTGGGCGGCCGTTCAGCGCAAGAAACCAGGTTCCATTTCCCTGGTGGCTTTGGGTGTTGAGCGTGGTTTTGTGGCACCCGATTTGGTTGTTGTTGGTGAGCAGGATTTGCTGGGCGAACGCATTTCCCGCCCGCCGCGCACCCGCAAGCGCGCCGATCAATTTATTGCCGAGGCGACGGAAATCGCCGAGGGAGACCTAGTGGTGCATCAGGATCACGGCATCGGGCGCTACGATGGGTTGGTGACACTCACCGTTTCAGGTGCGCCGCATGATTGCTTGCGGCTGCTCTATGATGGCGACGACAAGTTATTCCTGCCCGTTGAGAATATCGAAATACTGTCCCGCTTTGGCAGCGAAACCAGTGGTGTCGGGCTGGATAAGCTGGGGGGGGCTAGCTGGCAATCGCGCAAGGCGCGGATGAAGTCGCGCATTCGTGATATGGCTGCGAAATTGATCCGCATCGCCGCCGAGCGCCACTTGCAGGATGCGCCGATGCTGACCGCGCCGGAAAACAGCTGGGACGAATTCTGTGCGCGCTTCCCCTTCGTCGAGACCGAAGATCAGTCGCGCGCCATCGCCGATGTGCTGGAGGATATGGCCGCCGGCCGGCCGATGGACCGCCTGATCTGCGGCGATGTCGGCTTCGGCAAGACGGAGGTGGCGTTGCGCGCGGCCTTCGTCGCCGCGATGTCTGGCACGCAGGTGGCGGTGGTGGTGCCGACGACCTTGCTGTCGCGCCAGCATTTCCGCACGTTTTCGGCACGCTTCTCCGGGTTGCCAATCAAGGTTGCGCAGTTGTCGCGGATGGTCGCGGTGAAGGAAGCCACGCAGGTGCGAGTCGGATTAGCCAATGGCGACATCAACATCGTCATTGGCACGCACGCACTACTCTCCAAGACAATCAAATTTTCTGATCTCGGTCTATTGGTGGTGGATGAAGAACAGCATTTTGGTGTCGCGCATAAGGAGCAACTGAAACAACTGAAAGCCGATGTGCACGTCTTAACTTTAACAGCCACACCGATCCCTCGAACTTTGCAACTATCGCTGACCGGCTTGCGGGAAATGAGTTTAATCGCGACGCCCCCAGTCGATCGTTTGGCGGTGCGCACCTTCATCATGCCGTTTGATTCTGTGATCATCCGGGAAGCCTTGCAGCGCGAACGTTTCCGGGGAGGACAGGTGTTTTGCGTGGTGCCGCGCATCGAGGATCTGCCGCGCATGGCTACGCGGCTTGCCGAAATCGTGCCCGAAGCGCGCACGGTGCAGGCGCATGGCCGCCTCGCGCCGATCGAACTTGAACGCGTGATGACGGAATTTGGCGACGGAAAATACGATATTCTTCTGTCCACCAATATTGTCGAGAGCGGGCTTGATATGCCGGCGGTCAATACGTTGCTGATCCATCGGGCGGATATGTTCGGGCTGGGACAGCTTTATCAATTGCGCGGGCGCGTAGGGCGCGGCAAGCAGCGCGGCTATGCCTATCTCACCTGGCCGCAGAATCATCGTTTGTCGGCTGCCGCAGAGAAGCGGCTGACGATGATGCAGACGCTCGATACGCTGGGTGCTGGATTTACTCTGGCCTCGCATGATTTGGATATTCGCGGTGCCGGAAATTTGTTGGGAGAGGAACAGTCGGGCCATATTCGGGAAGTCGGAATTGAGCTTTATCAACAGATGCTGGAAGATGCCGTTGCTGAAGTGCGCGCCGGTGCCGGGCGCGATGCCAATGCCGGGCGGGACTGGACACCGAATATCTCGCTTGGGCTACCGGTGCTGATTCCCGAAATCTATGTGCGCGATTTGCCAGTGCGATTGGGATTGTACCGACGGATCGGTGCGCTAGGATCGGATGCGGAGACGGAGGCGATGGCGGCAGAACTGACCGACCGCTTCGGTAAGTTGCCGGGAGAGGTCGAAAATTTAATGCAGGTTGTCGCCCTGAAACGCGTCTGCCGAGAAGCCGGGGTGGAGAAGCTGGAGGCCGGGCCGAAAGGTATGGTCTTGTCCTTTCGCGGGAGTGTATTCCGCAACCCTGCCGGGCTGGTGGCATGGTTGTCGCAAAGCCGTGGCCTGATCCGCTTGCGCCCGGATCATAAATTGGCAATTGTTCGCGAAATGGATTTGACGACACGGCTGCGTATAGCCCGGGACATGCTGGGGAATCTGGCCAGCATTGCGGGGCAAACAAAGGCCGCGTAAACGAAAGGGTGATCCACGCATGTTGGATATTCCCGCCGTTTCTCCACGCCGGGGCTTACCCTGTGGATTCTACGCGTACCGCTGTCTGTTTGACTGTGGAATATGCTTGGTTATGCTTTCCTAGGCGGGATTGCGGTGGTGCTCGCCATATTGGCGGGCCCGCCATTGCTCGCGGACTGGAAGTTGAAAGATCGCTACTTTTAAAAAAATAATGCCATCTTATGGTCAATACGACGTTAAGCAGCTGCCTTAAACCACTCGTAGCGCAGCGCCAGCTGATCACGGTCAGGCTGATCTTCAGTGCGGTTGGGAAGATGGATCGTGCCGCCGTCCAGCCGCTTCGGGGGGCCGAGAACAAGCTCGCAGTTCTGCAATACCAAGCTATTTCTTTGGCGTGCGCCGGAACGGTTATTGGATGACGCAGATGAGCTTGTCGCATGGGCGCGGATCGCGTTGGAGGCGGCGCGTTGGGTCGGGCCAAGCGGGCGCGGACCGCGCCAAAGCGAAAACCGCGGTGAGAAACTATTTGATGCAGCGACGTCTTGTGCCGCATGCGGCGCCGGACCAAACTCGCTCCGCAAAGCGGGGGACGCGATCATGAATGCAGCCGAGGCGATTGTCGAAATCCTGAAGCGGGAAGGGGTCAAGGACCTGTTCTGCTTTCCCACAACCTCGATCATCGAAACGGCAGTGGCTGGCGGATTGCGCCCGATTATCTGCCGCCAGGAACGGGTGGGTGTGGATATGGCGGATGGATTTTCCCGCGTGACAAATGGCAAGCCACCCGGCGTGTTCGCCATGCAATATGGCCCTGGTGCGGAGAACGCCTATCCGGGCATCGCCACCGCATTTTCTGATTCCGTGCCGATGCTGTTCCTGCCGCTCGGCCAAGCGCGGGAGGTGTCGCAGGTTTTTCCGATGTTCAAATCTACCCGCGCCTTTGCACCCGTCACCAAGCAGGTGGAGGAAATTGGTTTGGCGGAACATGCGCCAGGGGTGATGCGCCGCGCTTTTAGCGCCATCAAGAATGGCCGCCCAGGCCCGGTGATGGTGGAAGTGCCGCGCGATGTGGTGGACACGGAAATCGGCAACGGCGCCAACGAATACGTGGCGTTGAAGCCAACGCGGTACGCGCCCGATCCGTCCGATGTGGAAGATGCGGTGAAGCTGCTTCTGGCGGCGCGCAGCCCGATTATTTTGGCAGGGCAGGGAGTGCTGTATGCGGAAGCCTCCGCGGAGCTGGTGGCATTGGCGGAATTGTTGCAAGCACCGGTGATGACCACTGTGGACGGCAAGAGCGCGTTTCCGGAAAATCACGCGCTGGCGTTGGGCTCCGGCGGTAATGTGTATACCGGGCAGGGGCGGCATTTCCTGCATCAGGCGGATGTGGTGCTGGCGATTGGTTGCGGTCTGAACAAGCATCAGCTCACCACACCCATTCTGTCTGGCAAGCCACGCATCATCCATGCCACAAACGATCCGCGCGATTTACACAAGCTCTATGCTACCGAAGTGGCCATGCTGGGCGATGCAAAACTCACCATAGCTAACCTGATTGCGGCGACGAAGGATCGGCTGGGTGGCAAGCTGCCGAACCGGTCGCCGGCTGCCGAGATCGCGGCCTTGCGCGGTGCCTGGCTGACGGCTTGGAAGCACAAGCTGGAAAGTGTGGAACGGCCGATTTCGCCCTATCACGTGATGAATGAGTTCATGCGGGTGATTGATCCAGCGGATGCCATCGTGACGCATGATTCCGGCAGCCCGCGTGATCAACTTTTGCCGTTCTATCGTGCGACCACGCCGCGCGGTTATCTGGGGTGGGGGAAATCCCACCAACTTGGCACGGGGTTGGGCCTGATCATCGGCGCGAAGGTCGCCGCGCCCGACAAATTCTGCGTTAACTTCATGGGCGACGCCGCTTTCGGGATGACTGGCTTGGATTTCGAGACCGCCGTGCGCGCACGGATTCCGAGCTGCACCATCGTGTTGAACAATTCCACCATGGCAATCGAAATTCCGCACATGAAACTTTCGCATGAGCGGCATAATTCCCGCGATCTCGGCGGAAACTATGCGAATATCGCGCGCGAACTGGGCGGTTGGAGCGAACGCGTGGACAACCCCGGCGACGTCGCCAATGCCATCCTGCGGGCCAAACGCGCGACGGAGGATGGCAAGACCTGTCTGCTTGAATTCGTCACCAGCGCCGAGACGGCGTTTTCCCATCGCGGCGGGGCCGCGACGGCGATCAGCGGCGCGGCGCATTAAGAAATCCACGGAGGAAACACATGTTCAGCAAAAGCAAGTTCACCGGCCCGTCAACGCGCGGGGATATAAACCTCACTGCCTGGCTGCGTTCGCGGCGGATGGAAGTGGCGTTGGAACCTGATCTGCCGATCATCGATCCGCATCACCATCTGTGGCAGGTGCAGACGCGCGGCACATATTTAATCGATGATGTGCTGGCTGATATGGGCGGTGGGCATAATATTGTCTCCTCCGTATTTTTGGAATGTCGGGCTATGTATCGCGCCGATGGGCCGGAGGCGATGAAGCCGGTGGGCGAGGTGGAATTCGTCAACGGTATCGCGGCGATGAGCGCGTCCGGCAGTTACGGCCCGACACGGGTGGCTGAAGGCATTGTTGGTCATGCCGATCTGATGCTCGGCGCCCAGGTGGGCAAGGTGCTGGACGAGGAAATCAAGGTTGGTGGGGGGCGGTTCAAGGGAATTCGCCATTCTACCCCTTGGGACCCCAGCGAGGTCGGGATGCACACGTCTCGCTATGTACCACCCCAACAATTGCTAGACCCGAAGCTGCGCGAGGGCTTCAAGGAACTGGCCAATCGCAAGCTTACCTACGATGCT
>SHWN01000112.1 GCA_009693795.1 Acetobacteraceae bacterium | reverse complement strand
CCCGACTGGGCGATGCGCAACCCCGGCGTGGCGGCCAAGGCCTGTACCAGATCATTGACACCAAAAGTGTCGAGCGTCGCGCGGTCGATCACGGTCACGCCGGCCGGGACATCCAGCACCGCAGCTGGCAGGCGGGTGGCGGTGATGACCATGTCGGGCGCGGTTTGGGCAAAAGCCGGGAGCGACAAGATCGTCGCCAGAACGGCGTGGACAAAAATAGGGCGCAAGGCAGCCTCCGTTGTTGGGGGCATTTGCCCCCTATTGAACCAACGACAGTCGCTTACGGTTCTTCGCCGTTGCCCCGGTGCACCCCGCCCGACGCGCGCAGACAGCCTGGATGCGGGCCGGTCTCCTGGCTCGCGGCTTCGCGGCTTGCACCGCGCGCCCGATCCACCTTCTCGCCCATGAGAACGGGCAATGGCTATTGGACCGGACTCGCCGCTTACAGTTGCGGGGGCAGCGCCGGACTGGCCACTCACGTAACCCACCGGCTTCCCGTTTCAGCCCTTGCGGGCCACCTGCATCTGGCCCGACACTAGCTTTCACGTCCGTTTCGGACAAGGTGGAGTGAGAAGGCCGGCATGATTCCGCGCGTTAATTTCGAACCCGGCGCGAAGGCGCCGCTGGACGGCATCAGGGTCGTCGATCTTTCTCGTCTGGTGGCGGGCAACATGGTCAGCCTGCAACTGGCCGATCAAGGGGCGGAGGTGATCAAGCTGGAAGACCCCGACAAGGGCGATCCGCTGCGCGCCTGGCGAGTGAAGGGGCTGTCGTTGCATTGGAAAGTCTATGCGCGGAACAAAAAATCTCTGGCGATGAATCTGCGGGGTCCAGGTTGCCTGGATATTCTGAAAGACCTGCTGGCGGACAGCCATGTACTGATCGAGAATTTTCGTCCTGGCACGTTGGAATCGATGGGGATCGGACCGGATGTGCTGCATGCTCGAAATCCCAACCTGATCATCGTGCGCGTTTCGGGTTTTGGTCAAGACGGGCCGTATAAGGATCGGCCGGGGTTCGGGACGTTGGTGGAAGCGATGTCGGGCTTCGCAGCTAAGAACGGGTATGGCGATCGCCCGCCAGTGCTACCGCCGTTGGCGTTGGCCGATATGGTGGCGGGGCTGTATGGCGCCTATGCGGTGATGATTGCGCTGCGCGAAGTGGAACGTGGTGGTAAGGGCCAGGTGATTGATCTTCCGCTGCTGGACCCGATCGTTTCCATTCTTGGGCCAGATGCGGCGATTTACCGGACGTTAGGGGAAGTGACGCCACGTTCGGGGAATCGATCGGCCACCACATCCCCGAGAAACACGTTTCGCACGAAAGATGGGCGTTATATCGCCATTTCGGCATCTATTCAGGCGATGGCCGAGCGGCTGTTTCGTGCCATCGGGCGGGAAGATATGATTACGGATCCGCGCTTTCAGACCAACACGGACCGGTTACGCCATGTCGATGAGTGCGAGCAGCCGGTGGTTGATTTTATCGCCGCGCGCACCTTGGATGAAAACATGAAAGTGTTTGGCGCTGCCGAAGTTACCGCGACAGCGGTGTATGATATCGATCAGTTTCTCGACGATCCGCATGTGCAGGAGCGCGGCGTGGTGGTGGAGGCGCCCGATGAGGAAGCGGGTTCCGTGCTGATGCATAATATTATTCCGCGTCTATCCGGCACACCGGGAAAATTGCGCACCCCGGCCGCACGGTTGGGGGAACATACGAAAGAAATTCTGACACGCTTGAGGGTCAGTGATGCACAACGTACCGCCCTACTGGCGGCAGGCGCGATTAAGGAAGGCTGAAGCGATGTCTAAAAACCTGCCTGTCTGGCGTTCCATGCTGTATGTGCCGACCATCCAGCCACGCTTTATAGAGCGCGCGGCGGATCGCGGCGCGGATGCGATTATTCTGGATCTGGAAGATTCGGTTCCGCCACTCGAAAAACCGCGTGGGCGGGCGGCCCTGCCGGAAGCGATTGCCAAGGTTGCGCGCAATGGCGCCGATGTGGTGGTGCGTTGCAATCGCCCGATCCGCGAATTGGTGAAAGACCTGGAAGCCGCCATGGTGCCGGGCGTGCGCGCGCTGGCATTGCCGAAAATTGACAGCGCGCAGCATGTCTGCCTGATCGCCGAAATGATCGAGGAGCTGGAAATCGAGCGCGGCCTGCCTCTGGGTTGCATGGGTATCATGGTGATAGTGGAAACTGCCGCGGCATTTTTCCGCATGCATGAAATTGCCGCGGCGCATCCACGTATTGTTTCGCTTGGCCTAGGTAGCGAGGATTTTACCCTTTCCGTCGATATGGCTCCGGAAACGGAAGGGTTGTTCTACCCGAAGCAGCAATCGGTGATCGCCGCACGCGCAGCCGGAGTTCTGCCGCTGGGCTTCGTGGGATCGATTGCTGATATTTCCGATCTGGTGGCGTTTCGCCTGACCATCCAGCGTTCGCGCAGGCTGGGGTTTTCCGGGGCGTCTTGCGTGCATCCCTCGCAAATCCCGGTCCTCAACGAGGAATTTTCGCCGGCCCTGGCGGATGTGGATTATGCGCGGCGAATGCTGCAATGTTGGGATGAAACGCTCGCGAAGGGTCTGGGCGCGGTGAATTTCGAGGGTAAGATGATCGATATTCCCATTGTTGAACGAGCGCGCAATCTGTTGACGCGCCATGACGCCATCATGGCGTGGCATCCGAAAAAATAAATTACCCCACGTACAACACGGAGGATCGTACCATGGCTAAGAAACTTGACGCCCGTCGGCAGGATCTGAAGGTAAATTTTACCCAGGCGCGTGGTTACTGGTCAGCGCTATGGGATGATATTCTGGAGCTTTCACCGGATTATTTTGAGGCCTATACTGATCTCTCCTCAGTGCCATGGCGTACCGGCCCCTTGGAGCCGAAGGTGAAAGAGTTCGTGTATATCGCGGTGGATTCGGCGACTACACATTTATATAATACCGGTACCGGCATCCATATCGCCAATGCGCTGCGCCATGGCGCCAGCCGCGATGAGGTGATGGAGGTGCTGATGATTGCCTCTGTACTCGGCATTCACACGATGACCGACAGCCTGCCGATCATGATGGATGTTCTGAAGGCCGCCGGCAAAGATCCAAAACTCAGCGCAAAAAAACTCAGCGCACGCCAGCAGGAAATCAAGGCGGAGTTTACCAAAAATCGTGGCTTCTTCCCGCCGGTGTTTGAGCCGATCCTGCATTTTTCGCCTGATTTTATGCAGGCCTATACGGATCTGTCTTCCGTGCCCTGGAAGATGGGCGTGCTTGAGCCGAAGGTGCGCGAATTGCTGTATGTCGCCATCGACGCGTCCACGACGCATCTCTATAATGCTGGCACCCGCACGCACATGACCAATGCGGTGAAATACGGCGCCACCGTGGAGGAGATAATGGAGGTGCTGATGCTCACCGCTTCGATCGGGGTGCATACCATGACTGAGAGCGTGCCAATCCTGATGGAGGAGCACCGGAAATTCGTCGCCGCGCAGAAGAAGGCGCCCAAGGGTTTGAAGACGGCGGCGGCAGGAAAGGCTGGTCTGAAGATACCGGCACGCAAACCTGCCAACGGCAAAACCGCGAATGGCCTGACGGGGGCGGGGGCGTGACATTGGGCCCGGCGATCTTTCGGCCCGGGTGGAGGTGACGTTCTCAGGCTGCGGCGGGGTGATCGCCATCCCGACCGCGGACCCGGCTCGGAAAAATGTGTATTTTCGGAAGGCTTTTTACCCAAGCGCGCAAGCAAGCCAGCTTTTGTCCAAACCCGAAGCGCCCATGATGAGCAGATTACGACGCTCGGCGATCCAATAGCAGGCCCCGATTTTGAGGAACAGGGCGGAGTTGAGCTCGCGCGAGATTGGAAGCTCCGAGCACAGCAACGAATATCTCAGCCTCTCTGATCTCCCCCGTCGTCGGATCCACAATCCCGATCCGTTTGCCCGAATAATCGACAAACGCCTTGTCGCCTGTGACATGTTGCTGGCGCATGACGGGCGTTAGACGCGCTCGAACCTACGCAACAGATCGCAAAACCGGCTATAGCCGTAACTGTCAGCTTGCGCTTGTCTGTAATCCCCCCACAAAATCATCGTGCTGACGCTAGGCCGCTTCAGTTCACGCGCCAGCGCCGCCCAGTCAGGCTCCACACGATGCCTCTTGCCGGTAACTGCCGCATCGTCAGTCCCCGCTTTGCAGGAATCGCGTCCTCCTCATCAAAAACCGATGAAAGGGTGTGCTTCAACTGCTGACCTGCAGGGAGCAAACAAAGCCCAGATACCCGCTCTCACGCGGCGGGGATAAAATCGGAATCCCCGGAGGGATCAAATCAGAATTCGCAGGAAAAATGGGTCTTGGGGCGCTGATTGCCAAAACCTGCCCAAACTCTGCCATTTTTGTCCGCTATCTCCCCAGCATCGAAAGGGACGAGTGCGATGACGGAACTGGAATACGCGCGTAAGCTGGCGGAGCTGGACAGGCTGCTGAACGATCCAGAGGTGCCGATGCGCCCTGGGGACGTCTGGGATCTGCTGGCAGAAATTTCGCAGCAGGATTTGGCCGTCGTCCCGGCGCAGGCCGCCGCCTGACGCGACCGCCCGGCGAGTCTGGGCGGTTTGCCCCTATTTGCGGCGCGGCCATCTCGGGCGCAGCGCGGAGATTGCCAGTAGGGTCCAGCCCAGCATCAATAGCGCGCCGCCTATGGGAATGATGCCCTGGGGGGAAATCCCTAACAGGCGCGGAAATTCGAAGGCGCGCAGGTAAAGGCCACCGCAAAATACCAGTATGCCCAGCGCGAAGGACGCCGCCGCCCAATGGCCGCGCCCGGTGCGCTCGGCACTCAGGCCACAAAAGAGCAGGGCCAGCGCGTGCGACATTTGCATCTGGGTCGCGGTTTGCACCAGCCCGGACGCCGCCGGCCCTAGCGCCTGCCAAATCCATGCTCCGGCCGCCGCCATGGTGACGCCAGACAACCCTGCCAATGCCCCGAGGAAAATCCAGATCCTGTGCATGGTGGCAAACTAAACCCCGCCTGCCCCGTTTCGCCAGACGCGATGGCGCGATACAGTTGGACCCATGCCTCGCGGTGATCTGTTTCCTGAAATTGGCCCATTCCAGACCGGTTATTTGCCGGTCGACCCCGTTTCGGGCGCAGCTGGCGGTGGCCATGTCATGTATTGGGAGCAGGTGGGCCAGCCGAATGGCCGCACGGTGCTGTTCCTGCATGGTGGTCCTGGCGCGGGGGCCGGGGTGGTGCATCGGCGATTTTTCGATCCGCAATTCTGGCGCGTGGTGATCTTCGACCAGCGCGGCTCCGGGCGGTCTCGCCCGCTGGGGGAACTGACGCGCAACACCACCCCAGATTTGGTCGAAGACATCGAAAAATTAAGGAAACATCTGGGAATCGAGCGCTGGCTGCTGTTTGGCGGGTCCTGGGGTTCCACCCTGGCTTTGGCCTATGCGCAGGCTTATCCGGGGCACGTGACCGGGCTGGTGCTGCGCGGCGTGTTCCTCGGGCGGCGCTGCGAGGTCGAATGGTTCATGCATGGCATGCGGCTGATTTTCCCTGACGCGCATGCCGCTTTCCGAGATTTTCTGCCCGCCACCGAGCGGAGCGATATGCTGGGTAGCTATATGCGCCGGCTGACCGATTCGGACCCGGCCATCCATTTGCCGGCGGCGCGGGCCTGGAGTACCTATGAGGGTTCTTGCTCCACTTTGCTGCCGAGCCCGGAGACGGTGTCATCCTTTGCGGAGGACCGCACCGCACTCGGCCTGGCGCGGATCGAAGCGCATTATTTCGTCCATGACCTATTTTTGCCGCCGGAGGGGTTGCTCGGGCGGATGGGGCGGATCGCGCATCTGCCGGGAGAAATCATCCAGGGTCGCTATGACATGGTCTGCCCATGCATCTCCGCGTTCGATCTGGCGGCACAATGGCCGTCGGCAAAACTGACTGTGCTGCCCGATGCAGGGCATTCGGCGCTGGAGCCTTCCATCCGGCGCAGCCTGATCGCGGCGGTGGAACGGTTTCGCGCCGAGCTTTGAACAAAGGATTTCGGGCATGAATGTGGGCGTAATCGGGCTGGGCACGATGGGGATGGGCTTGGCCCTGAACCTGGTGAAGAAGCAGTTTCGCGTGTTTGGCTGCGATCTAAGCGCACCAGTGCGCGACGCATTTTCTGCCGCTGGGGGCCATCCGGTGGCGACGCCGGCGGAACTGCCGGGCGATCTGGACGCGTTGATCGTTTTCGTCGTCAATGCGCAGCAGGCCGAGGAGGTACTGTTCGGTCCGCACGGCTGCGCGGCGCAGCTGGCCAAAGGCACGGTGGTGCTGAACTGCCTGACCGTGGCGCCGGAAATGGCGCGCTCCCTGGCTGAGCGGCTGCTCGCAACCGGATTGCTGGTGCTGGATGCGCCGGTCTCCGGCGGCAAGGCGGGGGCCGAGACCGGCACCATGACGGTGATGGCGTCGGGCTCGCCGGATGCTTTCGCCAAGGCTGATCCGGTGTTGCATGCGATCTCCACCAAGGTGTGGCGCCTGGGCGATGCGCCGGGCATTGGCAGTACGGTGAAGATGGTGAACCAGTTGCTGGCCGGGGTGCATATTGCCACCGCCGCCGAGGCGATGGCGTTGGGCATTCGCGCAGGGGCTGATCCGCAGACTTTGTTCGACGTGATTTCCACCTCTGCCGGTTCATCCTGGATGTTTCAAAACCGGGTGCCGCATATTCTGGCCGGGGATGACACGCCACTGTCGGCTGTGAATATCTTCGTCAAAGATCTAGGGATCGTGCTGGATCAGGCGCGGGCGCTGACTTTTCCACTGCCGATGGCCTCGGCGGCGCATCAGCTTTTTCTCGCGGCGGCGGCGAATGGGCAGGGTGGCAAGGACGATGCCTTTGTCATCCGGTTCTGGCAGGCTTTGGCGGGGATCGCGCTGCCGGGCGATCGCTGACAGATCGTTCCGGATCGGCCCGCTCGCCTATTGGATCAACTCTGATATTTGAGTCTTGGGACGGATTCCCGCTGGGTTTGGTTTGTGTGCATCTGGCTGATGCCTTCTGGAATCTCAATCACTGTTTCACCCGTTAATCGCAAGCGACTTATGGCTCTGGTCAAGAACCAGAATCCGCAACAGAACGCCGCGCGCCGATGGCAACATCGCTAGGGCGGGTTTGTGCCCCTGGATGAAGTGCTTGGCCGGACCGGCGAACTCCGCCTATGCTCGGTCCACACGAATAAGGCGTGATACACGCACCACAAACGGAGAGGAGGTGCCGGAGATGCAGGCTCGCGGCCATGGAAGCTGGCTGCAACGTGCCGTGCCGATGGCCGGGGTGAGCGTGGGCGTGCTGCTGATCGCCGGCCCGTTCCTCGCCACGGTGGCGCGCAGCCTGCTGGTGTGGGACGCGACGGGCGCCAATTTATCGGGAGACAATTTTATCCGGCTGTTCAGCGATCCGCGTTTCATCAGCGCGGCGGTGAATACGTTGATCGCCGGTGGCTGCACGACCATCCTGGCGCTGCTGCTGGGCTTTACTCTGGCCTGGCTGGTGGCACGCACGGACATGCCTGGTCGGTCCTGGCTGGAAACCGCCAATCTGATGCCGTTTTTCCTCTCGCCCTATGTGGGTGCGATATCCTGGATTTATTTACTGGCCCCGCATGGCGGATTGCTCCCATGGCTCGCGCGTACTTATCTGGGCGTTTCTCTGGCATGGTTGGATATTTACAGTATGGGCGGCGTGATCTGGGTTCTCACGCTGTTTTATACGCCCTATGTTTATCTGTTTGTCATTGGCCCGCTGCGCCAAATGGATGCGGCGCTGGAGGATGCGGCGCGCGTGCATGGTGCGTCGTTCTGGATAACGCTACGCCATATCACGGTACCGCTGGTGGCCCCCGCCCTGCTATCGGCCGGGTTGATCGTGTTTGTGACGTCGGCTGGGC
>SHWN01000111.1 GCA_009693795.1 Acetobacteraceae bacterium | reverse complement strand
TTTCGATCTCCAGAGTGCAGGCATCCGGCATATCGCCAATGACCAGCTTGTCATCGGCGATATGGTAATGATTGGCGTTCAGCCTCACCCCGTCGCGGCTGACGGAAACCAGGGTCAGTGCCTCGCCATCCAGCACCAGAGGTGCATCGGCGGCGGCGGCGGCGGCGCGACGCAAGGTCAGGCGTGAACGCACAATAGTGGCGGCGGGGGCGAGATCAAAATGCAGATCGACGGTGTCGATAAAGAAATCGGGCGCGCGATAATCGGCGAGAAAAATAGGGACGGGTTGCTTGGTCATGGTTTGAAACGATACCTATCCTACAGCATGCGATCTTCCGGGCGGACGAGATGCAGCGGCGTTTCGCCCAGCAAGGCGCGCCGGCAATTGGCGGCGGCGCGTTGCAGCGCGAGGCCGCGCGATTCCATGACCGACGCGGAATTATGCGGCGAGGCGATGACGTTCGCCAAATCGGTGAAAGGGTGGTCCATGCGGAAAGAGCCATGGCGCACCGGCTCCACCCACCAGGCATCGATGCAGGCGGTGAAATCTGGATGCGTTTGCAGATGCGCGAACAATGCCGCCTCATCGATGATTTCGCCGCGGGCGAGGTTTATCACGGTCGCGTTGGGTTTCATCAAGCTAAGTTCGCGCGCGCCGATTAGGCCCAAGGTGGCTTTGGTCAGTGGTGCGGCGATCACTAGAATATCGGCTGCTGCCAGCATCGTATCGAGCTGATCCGGCGCGCCAAACCAATCCAGCGCCGCATGCGCGCGCGGTGAGCGGTTGATCGCGTGAATGCGCAGGCCGATGGCGTGCAGCAGCAGTGCGGTGGCAACCCCGACGCCGCCAAAGCCGAGGATGGCGCAGATGCTGCCAGCTAGCATGCGGTTGGGGCGGTGTTGGTGAAATTCGCCGCGCGCGACCTCCCCATGTGAACGCACGATGCGCTTCGCCGCTGCCATCGCCATCGCCAGGGCGTGTTCCGCCATCGCCTCGGCATAGGCGCCGCCATTGGCGGCAACCGGAAGGGCAGGCGGCAGAGTGCTGAGCGGGACGAAATCCACGCCGGCGGTCATAAATTGCAGCAGCCTGGCGTGCCCGAGCAGCCCCAGTTCATCGGGCGAAAAAACCTTCAGATTCCAGGTTAGAATCGCGTTGGTCTGCCGGATTGCCGCAGGGCGATCGGCGGGAGAAAAATCGTCCAGACAGACGACCTCTCCCACACCCGCCATGATCGGGGCGAGGATGGTGTGGGCGGCGGTATCGAGGGGGAAGGTGACTAGCAATGAATGGGGCATGGATATCGGTATCACCCTTTCGGCAGGCGCACCACGAAGCGGGCGCCGAGGACGCGCCCGGCTTCGTCGCGGCGGTTCTCCGCGGCGATGCGCCCGCGCAGGGCTTCGACGATCTGGCGGCTTATAGAGAGGCCGAGGCCGGAATGGCCGCCGAAGGACTCGCCCTTTGGGCGTTCCGAATAAAACCGGTCGAAAATATTTTCCAGCCGGGTATCGGGAATGCCGGGCCCGTCATCCTCCACGCTGATTTCCACCATGGCGCCGGTTTCGCGCGCATGCAGGGCGATCTTGCCGTCGCGCGGCGAGAAAGACCGTCCATTAGCGATCAAATTGTGCAGCACCTGCACCAGGCGGCCTTCCACGGCCTGCACGATCAGGCCCTCGGCGGGGGCGTCGAGTTCCATGACGGGGTCGTGCTTGGCGCGCGTCGCGTCGTGGATTTCCTTCAAGGTGGCGAGGATGGGAGCGATGTCGATCGCTTCCGTCGGGGTGCGGGATAATTCAGCATCGACGCGCGAGGCATCAGAAATATCGCTGATCAACCGGTCCAGGCGCATCACATCCTCGCCGATGATGGCGAGCAGGCGTTTTTGCTGATTGGGGTCCTCTACGCGGCGCAAGGTTTCGATGGCGCTGCGAATGGAGGAGAGCGGGTTCTTGATCTCATGCGCGACATCGGCGGCAAAGCGTTCAATGGCGTCCATACGGTCCCAGAGTGCGGTAGCGGAGGCGGAAAGTGCGACGGCCAGCGCGCCGATCTCATCGCCGCGCGCCTGTAACACGGCGGGCACGGCGCCGGTGCGGCCCTTGCCTTCGCGCATGCCGGCCGCCGCCGCCGCCAAACGTAGGATCGGGCGCGCGATGGTGAGCGAGAGATACCAGGACAGCAGTACGGTCAGCGCCAACGCGATGCCGAACAAAGCCAGGATGGAGAGGCGCACGGCGAGCAGCGAATCATCCACCCCACGCGCGTCGCGGGTGAGCAGAATCACGCCGACGGTGCGGCGATTGCGTTCCACCGGCACCGCGACGGTAATCAGCAGCCGGTCGTCGCGCAGGCGGCGGATATAAGGCGGCATTTCACGCGAACGGTCAGAGGTGGACAGGCGCAGCTCCTCCTTCACGTCGGGCTGCCAGTCCAAGCCCTGGGCGGAGGCGTTTTCATCCACCATGATCTGTTTCGGGCGTTCGTGCGGCAGCAGGGATAACGCATGGTCGTAAAGCCAGCCAATGGTGCCGAGGATACGGCCGCGTTCCGAGACCGGCGGCAAGGGCTCGGCGGTGACGGCGCCGCTGGTGCCTTCGCGCACGCGGGAATCGACGATCAATTGCCCGTCCGGGGCATAGAGTTTCGCTTGCGCGTTCGGTGTCGGCTCGGTCAGGCTGCGCAGCAGCGGGCGGGCAAGTTCGGGGACGAGCTTGGGGTTGTCGGTTTCCTGCTCACGCACCGCGCTTTCGCCCAGCGCGCCGGCGTAGATGCGAGCCTGTTCGCGCAACGCGCCGACCTCGGCTTCCAGTAAGCCATTCTGGTACTGATCCAGATAGAGCAGGGTGGCGACCATCAAAGCAAGAGGTAACGCGTTGACCAGCAGGATGCGGCGCAGCAGCGGCGAGACCAGACGCAAACGCGCGGGCTTCTCCGCCGCGATGGCGGGGGTAAGCGGCGTCAGACTGGTGGCGCTGCCATCGGGCACGAATCACTGCTCCTTATAGCGATATCCGATGCCGTACAGCGTTTCAATATGATCGAACTCGTCGTCCATTTGCCGGAATTTCTTGCGCACGCGTTTCACGTGGCTGTCGATGGTGCGATCATCCACATAGATATTGTCGCCATAGGCGGCGTCGATCAGCTGGTCGCGCGATTTCACCATGCCGGGGCGGGCGGCCAATGCCTTGATCAACAGAAATTCGGTCACGGTCAGCTGCACGGCCTTGTCGCGCCAGACGCATTGATGTTTCGTCTCGTCCAGCACTAGATCGCCGCGCGTCATCACGCCACTGAGCGATGCGCCGGAACCTTCGGCCCGGCTGGCTTCATTGCGGCGCAGCAGGGCGCGGATGCGTTCTATCAGCAAACGCTGGCTGAACGGCTTGGTGATGTAATCATCGGCACCGAGGCGCAGGCCCATCAGCTCATCCACTTCCTCGTCCTTGGAGGTGAGGAAGATCACTGGCATGGAGGTGCGCTGGCGCAGGCGTTGCAGCAGCTCCATCCCATCCATGCGCGGCATTTTGATATCCAGCACGGCGAGGTCCACCGGGCGGGCGGTGATCCCTTGTAAGGCGCTTTCACCGTCGGTGAAGGTGCGGACGAGAAACCCTTCTTGCTCCAGGGTCATGGAGACGCTGGTGAGGATGTTACGGTCGTCGTCTACCAGGGCGATGGTTTGTTTCGTGCGGTGGTCTCGGTTGGGCGGGCTGTGGGCGGGCTTAGCGGCATTCATAACGGGGCCTCCTTGCGATGGACTAATCATGTCAGACAATTGTGGCCAATTGCGGACGAGAGGTGAACGAAATATGGCAGAGCCGGAAGAGGACCCCAAACGGGCAGCGCTCTGGCAGGTGCGCTGCCTGTTGCGCGCGGCGCGGGTGGGGAGTTTAGCGACTCAGGCGGAAGGGCAGCCCTTTGTCGCCCTGGTGACGCCGGCAACGGCGCCGGATTTGTCGGTGTTGCTGTGGCTTTCTGCTCTCTCCGAGCATACGCGGCAGTTGCGGCGGGAACCGCGTTGCGCGGTGCTGGTCGCGGATGTGGCCGAGGAGGAAAATCCACAGACGGCGCCGCGGCTGACGGTCACTGGGATGGCGGAGCAAATTGAAAATATCGCGCTGAAGGCGCGCTGGCTGGCGGTGCATCCTTATGCCGCGTTGTATGCCAATTTCGAGGATTTTTCGTTGTGGCGGATCCGGCTGACGGGTGGGAATTTCGTCGGCGGCTTTGCCCGGGCGATGCGGCTGGGTGCGGCCGACCTAGCGCCCGATTCGGCGGCCGTGGCGGCGGTGACAGCGGCATCGACGGGGATTATCGCACGTTGCAATACGGATCATGCGGCGGCGATGGTCGCCATGGCGCGTGGCGCTGGCGGGGCCGAGGGGGCGTGGCGGATGGTCGGGGTGGATGTAGATGGCTGCGATCTGGCGATGGGGGAGCGCGTGCTGCGGGTGGCGTTCGCGGCGCCGGTGGCAGATTCGGATGGGGTGCGGCGGGAATTGATTGGTCTGGCCCGGGCCGGAGATTAAACGAGAAGGCGTTAAGGTCTTTGCCACGTATTCGCCATCCTCCTGCGCAACTCAACCTTTCCATCGCCTTCCCTTGCGACCCCGAACCCGGGAGGGTAAACCATACCGCTCTAGGGAAACGACCAAAGCAGCAGCCAGCAGGAGCCGCGCCTTGACCTCTGCCGCCAAGCCCTCCGCCCTCGCCGGCTCGGGAGTTCATTCGACTTATCCTGTGCATGCTAATTTGCCGATGGCGCAGCTGGTGGCACATGCACTGCGTCGCAACGAGGGCCGATTGTCCTCCGACGGCGCCATGCTGGTGAATACCGGTGTGCATACGGGCCGATCCGCGCGCGACAAATTCGTGGTGGACGAGGCCTCCGTCACCGCCGATATCTGGTGGGGCAATGTCAATCAGCGGCTGTCGCCCGAGAAATTTTCGGTGCTGAGAGGGCGCGTGCAGGCCTATTTGCAGGGCCAGACGCTTTACACCCAGGATCTCTATGCCGGGGCCGATCCGGTGCATCGGGTGAAGGTGCGGCTGGTGACAACGCAGGCTTGGTCCGCGTTGTTCGCGCGCAACATGTTCATCCGCCCGCCGGACGCGGAGCTGGTGGGGTTCCAGCCCGATTACGTGATCCTGCATGCGCCGGCCTTTCAGGCCGATCCGGCGATAGACGGGGTATGCACTGCCACCGCCGTCGCGCTGTCTTTTGAACAGCGGCAGATCATCATCGCGGGCACTGAGTATGCGGGTGAGATCAAAAAATCGATCTTTACCGTGATGAACTGGAAATTGCCGGCCGAGGGCGTGCTGCCGATGCATTGCAGCGCCAATACCGGCCAGGGGGGCGATGTGGCGCTGTTCTTTGGCCTGTCCGGCACTGGGAAGACCACGTTGTCCTCCGATCCGCATCGCAAGCTGATCGGCGATGACGAGCATGGCTGGGGGCCGAACGGCGTCTTTAACTTTGAGGGCGGCTGTTACGCGAAAGTGATTAACCTGTCGAAGGAGGCCGAGCCGGAGATTTACGCGGCGTCGCATCGTTTCGGTGCGGTGTTGGAGAACGTGGTGGCCGATGAGGCCGGGCGTGTCGATCTGGCGGACGGTTCGCTGACGGAGAATACGCGGTCCTGCTATCCGGTGGAGTATATTCCGAATGTGGATCTTTCGGGGCGCGGCGGGCAGCCAAAGAATGTTGTCATGCTGGCGGCCGATGCGTTTGGCGTGCTGCCGCCGATTTCCAAACTGACCTCCGCGCAGGCTATGTATCATTTTCTCTCCGGTTATACCGCTTTGGTGGCGGGGACGGAGAAAGGGTTGGGCGCCGAACCGGTGGCCACCTTCTCCGCCTGTTTCGGCGCGCCGTTCCTGCCGCGCCGGCCGGAAGTGTATGGCAAGATGCTGGCTAATCTGATCGCCGAGAATGGGGCGGATTGCTGGCTGGTGAATACCGGTTGGACCGGTGGCGCCTATGGCACCGGGCATCGGATGAGCATTCTCCATACGCGCGCTTTGCTGCGTGCGGCGCTAGATGGAACCCTGGCGGACACAAAATTCAGCAAGGATCCGTTCTTTGGGTTGTCGATCCCTGAAGCAGTGCCCGGCGTACCGAGCGAGGTCTTGGACCCGCGCGCGGCCTGGGCCGATAAGGATGCCTATGACCGCACCGCGCGCGAACTGGTGCGCCGGTTTGAAGCGAATTTCGCGCCGTTTGCCAATGGCGTGGACGATGCGGTGCGCGCGGTGGCAATTCGTACGGCGGCGTAACGGCGATGTACAACCCTCCGGCGTTTCGTGAGGAGCGGACGGAGGTGTTGCATCGTGCCATCCGCGCAGCTGGGATGGCGATTTTGGTGACCAGTGGGCCGGACGGGCTGATGGCCAGCCATATCCCGATGTTGCTGGACCCGGACGCGGGTGAATTTGGCACGCTGTATGGCCATGTGGCGCGGGCCAATCCTCAGGCGCGCGCAACGGGACAGGCATTGGCGATTTTCCAGGGGCCGGATGCCTATGTCACGCCGAGCTGGTACCCATCGAAGCAGGTGGACGGCAAGGTCGTGCCAACTTGGAATTATGTGGCGGTGCATGCGATGGGCGTGTTGGAAACTTTTGATGATCCGGCCCGACTGCTGGATATCGTGACGCGGCTGACCGAACGGTTCGAGGGCGCGCGGGAAAAACCCTGGGCGGTGAGCGATGCGCCGGAGGATTATGTGGCGGGGATGCTGAAGGGCATTACGGGCTTCGTGCTGCCGATCGCGAAGCTGGAAGGCAAGTGGAAAATGAGCCAGAACCGCGTGCCGGGAGATCGCGCCGGGGTCGTGGCAGGGCTGACGGCGGATGGCCGGGATGATATTGCCGGGCTGATTGCGCGGTAACGGCGCGCCCGGGATTGTGCCCGGACGCGCGTTTGAAAATTTACTTCATCACCGAATAATTCGTCGGCAGCAGCAGGGTGGAATGCATGTCCACGATGGTGTTGGCGCCTTTGGCGACGAAGGCTTGCCAGTCTGCATCTTGCCCGAGCTTCGCCCGTGTCGCGGTACGGGCATTCAAATCCGGGTAGCTCCACATATGCAGCGCCTCGTTCGGCTGTGGGGCTTCGCCGGTGGCGAGGAAGACGTTCTTGGAATATTTTTCGCGCGTAACAAAGGCTTCCTTGAACATGTTTGCCCAGGCGCCGGCCTGGCCGACATTGGTGCGGTAGATGCGGAGTTCGTAAACATTGCCGTCCTGTGCCGGCTTGTTGGGGCCGTTCAGCATATTGAGAAAGCGGATGTCCTGGCGCACCAGCATGCCGCGGATGTTCGGGATGTACTCCTTGGTCCAGCGTTCGTTCTTGGACAGTGCCGCACGTAGTTCGTCGCGCTGGGCGTGGCTGTCATAGCTCCAGAGATGCCAGACCTGGTTGAGCTGGCCGAATTCGGCGACCCAGTAGCCGTGGTTGACGCCATAATCATTACCGCGCACGGGGCGGCCGACGGTTTCCGCGAGTTTTAGATAGGTAGGCAGCTTGCCTTGCGCAAAGGTGTAGGTGCGCATTTCGTAGATCATTTTCTTGCTCCCTTAATTAGGTTTCAAACCAACGGCCAGACGTCACCCTTGAAGCGGGTGAGGCGGGTGAGAGATTCGGCCTCGGTGGGTTTTTCGATATCGATGTCGATGGCGGTGACGCCGAGATCACGTAGGGCGCGGATATCGGCTGCCATTTGTGCCGGCGTGCCATGCATCAGGCGATGATTGCCGTCGGTGGCTTTTTCCGGAACCTCATCGCCGAAGCGCTTGAAGCGCAGTACGGTGGTGACGGCTTTTGGATCGCGCCCGGCGTCGATGGTCATTTGTTTGAGTTTGTCCATCCCGGCGGCGAGTTGCTCGATCGAACCCAGCGGGTGTTTCTGATTGGTGCCTATTGGATACCAGGCATCGCCATAGCGCGCAGTGC
>SHWN01000110.1 GCA_009693795.1 Acetobacteraceae bacterium | reverse complement strand
ACGAGGCCCTGCATACGGCGCTGGCCAGACCCCGCCGCGGCGATATCGAAATCCACCACCTTGCTCTGAAACCGATATTCACCGCCCAGCGCCTCGATGGTCGCGCGCATCGCCCCCACCATCGTCACCAGGCGGAACGTACCGATATGCGGGCGGTTGACATAAAGGATGCTTGCCGGCGCGCCGGCCTTGACGAATTCCGTCAATACCTTGCGCGCGCGGTACTCCGGGTCACGGATCTGGCTGTAGAGCTTGCCATCAGAAAATGTCCCTGCGCCACCTTCGCCGAACTGCACATTCGATTCCGGGTCCAGAACCGATTTGCGCCAAAGGTCCCAGGTATCCTTGGTACGCGGGCGTACCGCCTTGCCACGCTCTAGAATAATCGGGCGCAGACCCATCTGCGCCAGGATCAGCGCAGCAAACAACCCACAAGGCCCGGTGCCGATCACCACCGGGCGATGACGCGGCGGCACCGCCGGACTGGGAACAAAATGATAACTGGTGTCGGGGCTGGAGTTGATGGCGCTGTCACCGTGCAGGCGCGCCAGCAGCGCCGCCTCATCGCGCAATCGCACATCCAGCGTATAGACTAACGTGATGGCGGATTTCCGGCGCGCATCCACGGCGCGGCGAAATATCGTCACATCCATCAGATCATCGTCTAAAATCCCCAGCCGCGACAACAAGACCGCGCGTAAATCGGACGGCGCATGATCCAGTGGTAGCTTAAGATCGGTTAATCGCAGCATGCCGGTTGGACGCTTCCTGGGGCGTGGTGTATAAGAAGGAAGGTCAGGGCTGTGCCCCTGAATCCCCATCAGGGAACAGCGCGCTCTGGACCCCCGTCATTTGGTTTTCATGGGGAAGGGTCGCCGCCCCTGAGCGGGGTTCGGGGCAGTGCCCCGACCTTACTCCGCCGCCTTTGCCTGCCGCGCCGCCAGCCGATCGATTTCCGCCTGCACCGCCGCTCCGGCCTGACCGGTAAACTCATCGTGGTGGTTCTTGGCGTAATCGTAACTACCGGTGCGAAGTTCGCGCGAGTGTTGGAAATGCGGGTGCACGAAGCGGGCCATCAATTCGTAATGCTTCTTCGTCTGCTCCCAATCCGCCCAGTTCTGCGCCAGTTCCAAGATGGCGCCGAAGCCGCCGGAGCCTTTTTGCAAGGTCTCAATATAGGCGATCGCGTCATCAGGCGTGCCGATGCAGGCCGCACCCGATTCCACTAGGAACGCTGCCGGATCGGCGACATCGGGCGGCATGATCGGAAAAGTGGCAACATCGTTGAAATAGTCGCGGAACTGACGCAGGCCGAAGCGCACATTCTCCAGCGCCTTTTCCCGCGTCTCCGCTATATGGATCAGCGTCACTAGGCGCCAGTTCTTACGATCGGGCGTGTGCCCCGCCTTGCGGCATTCTTCTTCATACAAGGCCCAGTTGGCAGCGTGCTTCACCATCGCATCCGGGCTAGTGCCGCCAATGGAAAGCATGCCGATGCCATGCCGTCCCGCCGCCAGCGCGCCGGTGGGCGAACGCGACGCCGCCACAGCCATTTCCATCACCGGCTGCGTGTAGCACGGCACTTGCAGTTGCGCGTCACTCAGGTCGTACCAATCGGTCTTTTCGTTCACCACCTCGCCGCGCAGCAGCTTTACGATGACATCCAGCGACTGATGCATCCGAGTGCGCTGATCGGCCGCCCTGATGCCGATTTTTTTCGCGTCATGTACAAGCGCGCCAGGGCCGACGCCAAACATCACGCGCCCCCGCGTCTGATGATCGAGCTGCACCATCCGATCCGCGAGGATGAAGGGATTGTGATAGGGCAAGGAGACCACACCGGTACCCAGGCGGATATGGCGCGTGCGTTCCGCCGCGGCGGCGATGAACACTTCTGGCGAGGCAATGATCTCGAACCCACCCGAATGATGCTCGCCCACCCAGCCCTCAGAATAGTTCAGCCGGTCCAGATGCACCAGCAACTCGAAATCGCGTTCTAGCGCGAGAGTCGGGTTCTCCCGAAGCGAATGGAACGGGGCGAGAAAGACGCCGCTGCGCAAATAGCCGGTCATAGGGGGTCTCCTGGAAATTACTGGGCACTAGCATAGGCAAAAATGGTCCGGTGAGTCACCACACCGAACTTAGGGATCTATCCTATACTGTCCCCGACCCACCCAGAATAACCGTGCTCTGCGCCGAAAGCACGCCGCCATTGCCATGTACGATGGCGGTATCGTGCTTGCCCACCTGCCGTTCGCCACATTCGCAGCGAATTTGCCGCACCGCCTCGATGAGGAGGAAAAGCCCGTACATACCGGGATGGCAATAAGACAGCCCGCCGCCATTGGTGTTCACAGGAAAAACCCCGCCCGGCGCGATCCGCCCACTCGACACAAACGCCCCGCCCTCGCCCTTTTTACAGAAGCCAAGATCCTCCAGGAACAGAATCGTATTGATGGTGAAGGCATCGTAGAGCTGCGCCATGTCGATCTCGGCCGGTTTCAGCCCGGCCGCTGCATAGGCGCGCGCTCCAGAGACCATGGCACCGGTATGCGTCAGGTCCGGCATGTTGGAAATCGTCGCGTGCGTGATCGCGGTGCCGCAGCCCAGCACATAGACAGGCGGCTTCTTCAAACTCTTCGCGCGCGCGGCGGAGACCATCACAATCGCCCCACCGCCATCGGTCACGAGGCAGCAATCGCGCACGGTCAGTGGATAGGAAACCATCTTCGCGCCCAGCACGCCGGCGATATCCAGCGGGCGGCGGTCGAAGGCCAGCGGATTCATTTGGGCCCATCCCCGTGCGGCAACCGCCACCTCTGCCAAATTCTCTCTCGTTGTACCGAATTCATGCATGTGGCGGTTGGCTGCCATCGCATAGGCCGTCGCCGGCATAAACGGTTTGAACGGGGTTTCGTACGGATTAAATTCTCGCGGCGACGCATTCTTCCGCCCGGCGCTGCGCTGCGTGCTGCCATAGGCAATCACCGCGACATGGCACAAGCCGGCCGCGATCGCAGCCTGCGCATGCGCCACATGCACCTCGAACGACGACCCGCCGACGATGGTAGAATCGACATAGGCATCGGGCTTACGCAGATATTCCGCTATCGACATCGCGGAGGTCCGCGCCTGCGTCGTCGCACAGAAAATCCCGTCCACATCCGCTAGTGCAAGTCCCGCATCGGCCAGCGCGCGCACGATGCCCTGCGCCATAAGATCGAGCACCGACATGTCTGCCGCCACCGTACCGATATCGGATTCGGCGGCGCCGACGATGGCGGCGCTGGCGCGTTGCAGGCTGCTCATCACGCGCTCTTCCCGCTGGTATCGATGGGCATAAAGACCGGGATCGTTGGTTCGTCGCCACCTTGCTCATGGGTGTAGAACACCACCCGCATGCCGATCATCACCGCCATCGGATTGATGTTCTCGACTCGGCTCATCAGCCGGAACCCCTCGTCGCAGTCGATCAGCGCGACATTGTAGGGATCGCCCTGCTGAGGATGCACGACCGTGGTGGCATGCACCGTGCCCAGGCCCTTGCTGATGCGCCATTCGAGGTTTTCGCTGCCCGTATCAGGGCAGACGACGCGCGGATAGAAGACCGGTTTTCCCGATGCCAAGCTGAACTGATACGCGAGTTTTCCCTCGCGCAGATAGGTGTTGTAGGTGCCCAGGGGCGATTGTTTGGCGTTTTCCATGATCCCACCGGTTGGTCTGCCGTTCGCCGCGATCTTGCTTGGATCGCCGCCTGGGAACAAGCTGGCTCCATGACCCGCTCCGCCGAACTTAACCGCGCCGCTGCCGACCTGATTTTTTCCCACTGGCAGGCCGGCACACGGATGTCCGCCTTGCCAGAACCGTTGCGCCCGGCCACACGTGCCGAGGGCTATGCTATCCAGGCGCATCTCGAAGCCCGCAGCGCCCAACCGCTCTATGGCTGGAAAATCGCTGCCACTAGTCTGGCCGGGCAAGCCCATATCGGCGTCAAAAGCCCGCTAGCCGGCCGACTGCTAGCCGAGCATGTCTACGAAAATGGCGCTACTTTGCCATGGGCGCATAATTTCATGAGCGTGGCGGAGGCCGAGTTCGCCTTCCGTATGGCCCACGATCTGCCCCCTCGCGCCACGCCTTATACGGTCGCTGATGTGCTGGACGCGGTGGCCGGCCTGCACCCGGCGATCGAGGTGCCGGATTCCCGTTTCACCGACTTCGCCGCCGTCGGCGCCGCGCAGCTCATCGCGGACAATGCCTGCGCCCATGATTTCGTCCTCGGCCCCCCCACCACGGCGAACTGGCGCGCACTGGACCTGGTGGAACATCGCGCCACCGCCCGCATCACCGGCGGCCCGGTGCATGAAGGCACGGGGGGCAACGTCCTCGGGGACCCGCGCCTGGCGCTGGCTTGGCTGGTCAATGAATTGTCCCAACACGGCGTGACATTGCGCTCCGGTCAGGTGGTCACGACGGGCACTTGCGCCCTCCCGCTACCTATCGCACCCGGAGCAGAAATGGTCGTGGATTTTGGTATGCTGGGCCGAGTGTCCGCGCGCTTCGGGACAATCTAGGATTGGGTATCCGATTCGGCATCTGGGCGTTGGTGCATGGCAGCCGCGCGGCCCTGCAGGACCTGGACGAACCCTATGACGCTTCCTGGGAACGCAACCGCGATCTGGTGCTGGAAGCTGAACGCCTTGGATTCGACAGCACGCTGATCGCGCAGCACACCATCAATCCGCATGATCCATCCCTCGATCAACTGGAAGCCTGGACAGCCGCCGCCGCCATCGCCGCCCTGACCAGCCGCATCGAGATCATCACCGCCATCAAGCCGCTGCTCTATCATCCCGTCGTGCTGGCGAAACTGGCGTTGGGGATCGAGGCGATCAGCGCCGGGCGCTTTTCCATCAATCTGGTCAATGCGTGGAACCGGCCGGAGCTGGAACAGGCCGGCATTGCCTTTCCCGAACATGACGATCGCTATGACTATGGCGGCGAATGGCTGGAAGTGGTCGAAGCACTGATGCGTGGCGATTATTTGTCTTTTCACGGCCAGCATATGCGCATTCCCGGCTACCAGCTGCATCCCAAAAGTAAATATCGGGCGCGGCCACGCATCTATGTGGGAGGCGAGTCTGAACCGGCGCGCGCGCTGGTCGTCTTGCGCGGCGATGTCTGGTTCATCAATGGCCAACCAATAGAAGATGTTGCGGCATTGATCGCCGATGTCGCGCGCCGGCCACGCGCGGATGCACCCCTAGCCTTCGGGTTATCCGCCTTCGTGATCGCCCGACCCACGGCCGCGGCGGCGGCAGAAAACCTTACGCATCTATTCGCACTTTCCGCCAAGGATGCCGCCATCCGTGCCCAGAAAGCCGCGAACACGGACCCCAACTCCGTCATGGCGCAGGTGCTGGCGCGCACCCCGCGCGTGGGCAGCAATGGCGGCACCGGCGCCGGGCTGGTAGGCGATTACGACACGGTCGCTGCCCGCATCGTCGCCTTCCATCGGGCCGGGATCGAAACTTTTATGCTGCAATTCCAGCCCTTCGAGGCGGAGATGCGCCGCTTCGCGCAGGAAATAATGCCTCGCGTGTGTGCATTGCTGGGCTGAGACCCACCCTGCTTCACGGCCAACGAAAAAGCTCTATCCTGGACAGTGAAGCAGAGGACACATCGGATGAAAGTCTATGAGGCAATCGCCCAGGCCCTGGTGGCTGAGGGTACGACGGAGATGTTTGGTCTGATGGGCGATGGCAACATGTCGCTCTGGGGCGCGCTGGGGCGCGATCCGCGCGTCACCCTGACCTCCGCGCGGCACGAGGCCGCGTCGCTCGCCATGGCGGACGGCTATTCGCGCACCACCGGCAAGGTGGGTGTCGCGATGGTCACCTGCGGCCCCGGCCTGACGCAGGTCGGCACCTCGCTGGTTGTCGCCGCACGCAACCGCTCCCCGGTCGTGCTAATCATTGGCGAAGCGCCTGCCACGCATCGTTTTCACGTGCAGATGCTAGATCAACGCCGTTGGGTGGAAGCCAACGAATCGATTTTCCAGACCGTCACCAGCATTGACAACATGGCGGAGGAAATCGCCGAGGCCTTCTATGCCGCGCGCGTGCAGCGCCGCCCCGTGGTGCTGAACCTGCCGATGGATTTGCAGGAGAAATCGTTTGATTGGGATTTCGAATATCGCCCATCCCTTGAATATTTACCGCCGAAACTCGACGAACCGAATCCTGCAGGGCTTGCCCTCGTGGCCGATGCCCTAGCCACGGCCGAACGCCCGGTGATCATCGCCGGCAAGGGCGCGCGTCTGTCCGGCGCCAAATCCGCCATCCTGGAACTCGCCGAACGCACCGGCGCGCTGCTCGCGACATCGCTACAAGGCAAGGGTCTGTTTGCCGGCGAGGAATTCGATGTCGGCATTTCCGGCGCCTTCGCCGCGCATGCCACGGAAGCCTTGCTGGGCGAGGCCGATTTCGTGCTCGGCGTTGGCGCCGAGGTGGGCTTCTATACGTCCGAAGGCGGGCTGATGTTTCCCTCTGCGCAGATCGCCCGCATCGATATCAAGCCGGCGCCAGAAACGATCGGTGTCCTACCCGGCCTGCATGTGCAAGGGGATGCATTAAAATCCGTCGCGGCGCTGAATGCGATCCTCACGCAGCGGAACCTCCGGAAAGCCGGTTTCCGCACCGCCGAAACTCTCGCGCTGCTTGCCGCACCACCGCATCAATATGATCGTCCCAATGACGGTCTCGATCCGCGTCGTCTGGCCACCGCTCTGGGTAAAGCCGTCCCCCCAGGCGCCCTGGTTACCTGCGGCGTCGGGCATTTCTTCTCGTTTCCAGCGATGTACACCGCTTTGCCTGCCGGCGCCGAAATTCAATTCTCCTATCAATTCGGTGCCGTGGGCCAGACCCTGCCGGTGGCCATCGGTATCGCGGTGGGCAATCCCGGGCGCCCTCATATCCTGATCGAAGGCGATGGCAGCCTGATGATGAATATGCAGGAGTTGGATACGATTAACCGCTACAAACTGCCGATCGTGCTGCTTATCTGGAATGATGGCGGCTTTGGTGCGGAAGTGCATAAGTTAAAGGCAAAAGGATTCGAACCGTCTCTGGCGCAATGGGGATCGCCGGATTTTGTGGCGATCGCAAAGGGCTTTGGTGGCGATGGCATCCGCCTGCAACGCGAAGACGATTTGCCTGCCGCCGTTGCCGCCGGATTAAAGGTAGGCGGCTTGTTCGTCATCGATGCGCGTGTCTCGCCGTCCACCATGAGCGATCCCTATTCAAAAGTTCATTTTGGCATTCCCAACCGCGCCCCCTTGCTGCGCAGCCAGGCTTGATCCCATGCATTTTGAAGGCGAATTCCGTGTCCCCGGCCGCCCGCGGGATGTCATCCATCGCTTTGCGGATGTGGAACGTATGGCCAGCTGCATGCCGGGGGCCGTGCTGGATAAGCAAGACGACGACGGCGCCTGGCACGGCGGCCTGTTGGTCACGTTCGGGCCCAAGAAGATAAAATTCAAGGGAAAGGTCCTAGTCTTCACTGATCTTGATGCCTACACTGGCACTGTCAATGGCCGCGGCGCCGCCGACATGCGTGCCGCGCGCGTCGAAGTGAAACTGAAATATTCTCTCCATGCGGCACCGGATAGCGCCATGCCGGAGACCATTGTTTCGTTGGTTTCGGACGCCGAACTGACGGGCGTTCTCGCAGATTTTGCCCGCACAGGCGGTCAGGCTTTCGCGAAAGTGCTGATGGAGGAATTTTCCAAACGCGCCCAGGCGGAGTTTTCCAAGGATCTGGTCACGGCATCCGCGCCAGAACCCGCTGCCGAGGCGGCTCCCGGAACTGCCGCGCCGCCTGCCTCCGCCCGGCACACCCCCGAACCCGTTGCGATTTCCGCCGTGGGTTTGCTCTGGGCGGTCCTGAAGGACAAATTCGCTGGCTGGTTCAGATTTCTGGGATTTGGCCGTCGCCAATAAAC
>SHWN01000006.1 GCA_009693795.1 Acetobacteraceae bacterium | reverse complement strand
GCCGTTGCGGGCGGAAAGCGGTTAGATGCCTCGGTCGAGGCTATGCCCCGGCCAGGGTCATGCCCTCGATCCGCACGGTCGGCGCGTCAGTGCCGCGACGAAATACCAGATCATTGGCCGGGGTAAGGTGCAAGAACATCTCCAGCAAATTCCCGGCGACGGTGATTTCAGCGACGGCTTCAGCTAGTTGGCCCTCACGGATCATGAAGCCGGCCGCGCCCCGGCTGTAATCCCCGGTCAGCCCGTTCACCGCCGAGCCGATCAGTTCGGTGATATATAGGCCCTCCTTAATATCGGCCATCAGCGCCGCCGGGCTCAGCGCGCCGGGTGCAAGGTAAAGATTGGTGGAACCAGGTGAGGGCGGGCCGGACGTGCCGCGCCCGGCATGGCCGGTCGATGTCAGGCCCAGCTGGCGGGCAGCGCGCAGATCGAGCAGCCAGGTGGTAAGCACGCCGTTTTCTATCAGGGTGAGCGCGCGGGTCTGCGCTCCCTCGCCATCGAACACGCGCGAGCGCAGGCCGCGATGCCGGCGCGGATCGTCATGCACCATGATGGAAGGGGCGAAGATACGGGCCCCCATTTTGTCCTTTAGAAAGCTGGTGCCGCGCGCGATAGCAGCGCCATTGATGGCCCCCGCCAGATAGCCAAGCAGCCCGCCAGAAACGCGCGGGTCGTAGATCACCGGTATTTTGGTGGTTTTCGGCCGCACGGGGTTCAACCGGCGCAGGGCGCGCTCACCCGCGTTGCGTCCGATGGTGATGGGATCATCCAGATCGGCCAGATGCACGGTGGAATGATAATCGTAATCGCGCTGCATCCCCGTCCCGCTGCCAGCCAGGGCGACGGCAGAGATCGAGTGGCTGGTGCGCACGGCGCGCCCGGCAAAGCCGACGGAAGTGACGAGCGTGACCTCACTGCGGCCATAACCGGCCTCCGCGCCTTCGGAATTGGTGATGCCGGGCATGGCGCGCATCGCATCCTCGGCCGCCGCCGCGCGGCCCACCAGGGCGGTGGCGGAGGGTTCATGCGGATCGACCAGATCGAGTGGCCCGGCATCATCCGGGGTTTGTGGGTCGCCGAGACTGGTAAACGGATCTTCGGGCACCACGCGTGCCATAGCTACGGCACGTTCGGCGAGGTCGGAAAAACCGGCCGGATCGATCGTGGTGGCAGAGACGATGGCGATGCGCTGGCCGAGAAACACGCGCAGGCCAAGATCGCGGTTTTCCGAGCGTTCCAGATGCTCTGTCTTACCCAACCGGCGCGCCACGGAGAGCGAGGCACCGCCCACCAGCACTGCGTCCGCCGCATCCGCCCCAGCCTTACGGGCATGGGTGATCAGGTCTTGCAGGAGAGAAAGATCGTCCATTTTTCTGCTCATGCCGCCAAAGTGTCGGCAATGGCGGCAATGCCCGGCACGCGTTCGGCCGGGCCAAGCACGGCCAGCGTCGGTTTCGCGCGGAAGATCCTCCGCGCAGCGCGGGAGATGTCGTCGAGGGTGACAGCCGTGATCTTGGCAACGGTCTCAGCGGTGGGGATGACGCGTCCAAAAAGCTGCATCTGCCGCGCCAGCTGCTCGCAGCGCGAGCCGGTGCTTTCCAGCGACATCAGGATGGACGCTTTTACCTGCGCCCGCGCCCGGGCGAGTTCTTCCTCACCCACCACACCCTGCACCTTGCGGATTTCTTCCAACGTGACCGGAATCAATTCTTCCGCCTCGCTTTCGCCAGTGCCGGCATAGATGCCGAATATTCCGGTGTCGGTATAAGGCTGGGTGAAGGAATAAACCGAGTAAACTAGGCCACGGCGTTCGCGCACTTCCTGGAACAGACGCGAAGACATGCCGCCGCCGAACAGGGTGGAAAGTAACAGCGTCGGATAATAATCCGGATCAGAAAATCCAATACCAGGAAAACCCAGCACGATATGCACCTGATCGAGATCGCGCGCCTCACGAAATTCACCGCCCTGATAAAGACTGGGCAAGGGCGATGGCGGGGCGGCATCCGGCAGATCGGCAAAATGCTGTTTCGCGAGCGCCACCACATCGTCGTGCTGCAAATTGCCGGCGGCGGCGAGAACCGTATTGGCGGGGGCGTAACGGCTGCGCATATAGTTCATCAAAGTGTTGCGCGGCATTTCGCGAATGTTTTCCTCCGTCCCGAGCACCGGGCGACCCATCGGCTGATCGGGGAAGGCGACTTCCTGAAACCGGTCAAAAATAATATCGTCCGGCGTGTCGTTCGCTTGGCCAATTTCTTGCAGGATCACGCCGCGCTCGCGTTCCAGTTCCTCCGGCTCAAACGTGGAGTGCGTCAGGATATCGCCGACGATATCGGCGCCGAGGGCGAGGTCGTCCTTCAATAACTTCACGTAATAAGCGGTTTGCTCGCGCGCGGTATAGGCGTTGATATGGCCGCCGACGGCTTCCACTTCTTCCGCGATCTGCGTGGCGTTTCGCCGTTCGGTGCCCTTGAAGGCCATGTGTTCGAGGAAATGCGAGGCGCCGTTTTCGCTCTCGGTTTCATGCCGCGTGCCGGTGGCGACATAGGCGCCGATGGACACGGTTTCCACGCGGTCCATCCGTTCGGTGACCACGCGCAGACCGGAGGGCAGGTTGGTGACCTGGATGGCTTGGTTATCGCTCATGCGGCGTTCCTTCGCGCGAAAGCGCGTGTGTGGGATTGCACCGCGGCCAGATCATTGGGCAGGACGGTGTAGTGTTCGTCACGTTGATATAGGTCGGCTAAGCGTGGCGGCAATGCGGGGGTAATACCGGTGGCCTGGCGCATCGCATCCGGGAATTTTGCCGGATGCGCCGTAGCCATGGCGATAATGGGGATTTCGGAAGCGCCCACTTGGGCCCGCGCGGCGGCGATGCCGATGATGCTATGTGGATCGGCCAGATAACCGGTACGCGCGTGCAAGGCACGGATTTCATCCAGCGTTTGCGCGTCATCCAGGCGAAAACCCTGGAATAGAGCGCAGGCGTTTTGCCACGCTGGATCCTTGATGGGCATTTTGCCGGTGGTGCGAAATTCCCGCATGGCGGCAGCGGTGGTAACGGAGTCGCGGTCCACCAGCTCGAACAACAGCCGTTCAAAATTCGAACTCACCTGAATATCCATGCTGGGCGAGAGGCTGGGTTCCACGGGACGCATCGACATATCGTTGGTATCGAGGAAACGCGCTAAGATATCGTTGCGGTTGGCGCCAACGATCAGGCGCGCCACAGGCAACCCGATACGCCGCGCCGCCCAGGCGGCCAGCACATTACCGAAATTGCCCGTCGGCACGCTGAACGTCACGTCCCGATCGGGCCCGCCAAGTGCCAAGGCCGCGGCGACATAGTATGGAATCTGCGCGGTGATGCGCGCCCAGTTGATGGAATTCACCGCCGAAAGATGCATCTCCTGGCGAAACGGTGCATCGGCGAACATCGCCTTCACCAAATCCTGGCAATCGTCGAAAGTTCCGTCCACCGCGATATTGGACACGTTGGGCGCCTGCACGGTGGTCATCTGCCGGCGTTGTACTTCGGACGTGCGCCCGTGCGGATGTAGAATGACGATATTGACGCGATCACGATTGGCACAGGCCTCAATGGCCGCCGATCCGGTATCGCCTGATGTGGCGCCGACAATGGTGACATGCTCGCCGCGCGCGTTCAGCACATGATCGAACAACCGGCCGAGCAGCTGCATCGCCATATCCTTAAAAGCGAGCGTTGGGCCGTGGAACAATTCCTGCGTCCAAAGATTGGTATCCAACTGCACCAGCGGCGCCACGGCGGGATGGCCAAACCCCGCATAGGATTCGTGGCAGAGGCGGCGCAGCGTCTCATACGGAATGGCCGGGCCGATGAAAGGCTGCATCACCCGCGCGGCCAGCTCGGCATAGGGCAGCCCCCGCATCGCCCGAAAATCCCCGGCGGAAAATTGCGGCCAGGATGCAGGCATGAACAACCCACCATCCTCGGCGAGGCCGGCGAGCAGAACGGCGGCAAAGTCAGGCGCGCTGGCCTGACCGCGAGTCGAAATATAGCGCATTGGCCGAACCTAGGGAATTTTGCCGGACCCGGCCAGAGCTTGGTGGTCGGCGGACTGCCAAGTCGGGGGCCGACCACCGAACCTCCGCGAGGGACATCCCCCAGACAAGCAAATCCCTATGTTTATGCGCCGGTCCGCCAGCGCCGCTGCCGGCAACTGGCTGTTCCACCACAGGACGGAATAGGCTTGGTGAGTGCGCTATCGAACGGCATCCCGGGCGCCGTTGCAGCCAGCTCCGCCCACGGCCCATACAAAGAAACCCCCAACCCGGCCGGCACCGCGTTCCGCTACACCCGCCGACGGATCGACCCGAAGACAGGGCTTTATGACAATTACGCCCGCAATTATTCTCCTAATCTCGGCCGCTTCCTGCAACCCGACCCAGGCTCAGATCACCTGCCAGAAGACGAGAAATAAGCCGATCGCGGCGATGAACCACGCCAGCGTCCGCAGCACCGGAATACCGACGACGTAAAGAGTGGCATAAGCAAAGCGCGCCCAGATAAACAGTTGCGCGCCTAGCAAGGTCGTCGCGTTGGTCCGCCCGGCCAGCACCGCCACCAGCACCAGCGCGGCGAATAGCAAAAGACTTTCCAGCATGTTGCGATACGCGCGCTGGGCGCGGTCGGCGGCACCGGTCAGTGGGGCCATGTCCTCGCGGTTGCCCATCAAGATGGGCAGGCCGACTTGCGGGATGGCGAGCAACACCGCCACCAAGATTTGCGCAAACGCCAGCGCCACGGCGTAGGCGAGCAGGGTGAGCTCTTGTTTCATGCTTTTTCTCCGGTTGCGGGCGCATCGGGCACGCCCTTCGTAGTGGAGTATTCAAAATGCAACGCCTCACCCGGATGGACAATGGGATGGATGGCGTGGGCGGCCATCGCGGCCTCGGAAAATCCTTGCAAGATGAGTTTTAGTTTTCCGGGATAGGTCACCACATCGCCGATGGCGAAAATGCCCGGGGTGGAAGTTTCGCAAGTGGCGGGGTCGATACGGATATGGTTGCGATCAAGCGAAAAACCCCAGCTGGCGATGGGCCCCAGCTCCATCGACAGTCCGAAGAACGGCAACAGAATATCGGCCGGGATGATGCGGGTTTCGCCTTGCACGGTCGCAACCTCAACTCCGCTCAGCACGCCATCCGCGCCGTGCAGGCCGTGGAGTTGGTAGGGAATCACCATGTCGATTTCGCCGCGCGTGGCGGCCGCGTCCAGTTGGTCCGCCATCTCTGGCGCCGCCCGAAACTTTGGGCGGCGATGCACCACAGAAACCTGGGAAATATCTTTCAGCGACAGCGCCCAATCAACGGCCGAATCGCCGCCGCCGGCAATCACCACGCGCATGCCACGAAAATCCTCGCGCCGTCGGACGTAATATTGCACCGCCCCAGTAGCCTCATACGCCGCCAGCCCGGCCAGCGGCGGCCGGTTGGGCCCAAACGCCCCGGCGCCGGCGGCAATCAGCACGGCCTTCGCCCGCACCGTCGCCCCCGCATCGGTGACCAGGGTAAAATCGCCCACGCCGCCCGTTAGGGTTTCCACGCGCTGGCCCAGCAAACGCAAGGCGGCAAAGGGCAGAATCTGCCGCTCAAGCTGTTCGATCAAGGCGCCGGCCTCGATCGCCGGGTGGGCCGGAATATCGTAGATCGGTTTTTCGGGATAGAGCGCGCTGCATTGCCCGCCGGTCTCACCCAAGGCGTCGATCAGCACGCAGCGCATCTTCAGCATGCCGCATTCAAAGCCGGCAAACAGGCCCACCGGGCCGGCACCGATGATGGCGATATCGATGTCTGTCGTGGTCATGCGGCCAGCCTAGTCCAGATTCTTTCTCGCCGGAACAGGTTGTCTGCGACTCCAACGGCGCCGCACAATGCGGCGGTGGAGTCTGTCGCCATCAACTTGCCCGATCTGGCCGCGACCGAAGCTCTGGCCGCCCGCGTTGCTGCGTGCGTGCGCGTCGGCGACGCGATCTTGCTGGAAGGCCCGCTCGGCGCCGGAAAAACCGCGTTTGCACGGGCATTGCTGCGGGTCATGGCCGAAAATCCCGCGCTAGACGTGCCGAGCCCAAGCTTTACCCTGGTTCAGGAATACGTCACGGCGCGCGGCATTATCACGCATTTCGATTTATGGCGCCTCGATGGCCCGGGTGCGCTGACGGAGCTGGGTTGGGAAGAAGCGCGCGAGGGCATCGTGCTGGTGGAATGGCCGGACCGGCTGGGCGCATTGCGCCCGGCATCCGCGCTGGTCGTGCAATGGTCGCTGGCCGAAGGCGACGCGCGGCTGGCACGGCTCAGCGGCTGGGCGGACCGGCTGGAGCGATTTGCGTGAACCGCGACACCATGCATCGCGACGCCTCGATGGCAAAATTCCTTGCGCAACACAGGTTTGCCACGGCACGCTGCGTGCCCTTAGCGCAGGATGCCAGCTATCGGCGCTATTGGCGGTTGCTCGACGGACCATGGCCGGCGGTGCTGATGGATGCGCCACCGCCGGAAGATGTTTTACCGTTCGTGCGCATCGCCCGGCATTTAGCCGGGTTGGGGCTGTCGGTTCCCTGTATTCGGGCAGCGGATGAACAGGCGGGATTTTTGCTGGAGGAGGATCTCGGCGACTCCCTCTACCCGCAGCTTCTGACAGAACAAAACGAGGCCGAACTGTTCGATGCGGCAGTGGATGCGCTGGCGGTGATGCATAGCGCGCCCCCACCGGATGGGCTGCCCGCCTGGAACGGCGGGGCGATGGCAACAACCGCGGTGGCAACGATGCTGGATTGGTGGTGGCCGGCCATGTTTTCCGCACCCGCGCCCAAGGCCGCGCGACGCGGGCTGGAGGCCGCGCTGAAAGCCATGCTGGCGCCCTTGGCCACGGGGCCAGCGGGTTTTGTACATCGGGATTTCTTCGCCGGAAATTTATCATGGTTGCCCGAACGTGACGCTGTACGGCGGGTCGGCATCCTGGATTTCCAGAGCGCGGCCCTCGGCCATCCAGCCTATGATCTGGCCTCCTTGATCCAGGATGCGCGGCGCGATTTTTCCACCGCGCTGGCCGAACGCATGATCGCCCGCTATCTGGCGGCCCGGCCAGAGCTGGAGGCGAACACCTTCCGTGCTGCCCTAAGAATCTGCGCGGCACAACGACATTTGCGGGTGGCCGGCCAATGGGTCCGCCTCGCACGGCGCGATGGCAAGCCACATTATCTCGCGCATGGTCCACGCACCTGGGCCCTGTTGCAGGCAGCGCTGCCTGGGCCGGAAACCGCCCCCTTGGCCAGTTGGCTGGCGCATTGGATTGCGCCCGAATATCGCGCCAACCCGCCGGAGCAAATCGCATGAGCCTTCATCCCCGCGCGGGCATGGTCCTGGCGGCCGGCCTGGCCACGCGCATGCGCCCGCTGACCGATGACACCGCCAAACCACTGCTTGAACTCGCCGGGCGCAGCCTGCTGGATCATGCGCTGGACCGGCTGGCGGAGATTGGGGTGAAGCGCGCTGTAGTGAACGCGCATTGGCATGCCGATCGTGTCGCCACGCATCTAGCCGCGCGCAGGGAACCGCCCGGCACCACCCTGCGGCGCGAGGAAAATCTGCTGGAAACCGGCGGCGGCGTGCGCGCGGCGTTGGATGTACTGGGGCCGGATGCGTTCTACGTCATCAACGGCGATGCATTCTGGACCAATGGCCCACGCCCTGCTCTGGCGCGGCTGGCGGAATTATTCAATCCCACCACCATGGACGGCGTGTTGCTGCTGCATCGCGGCTTTCAGGTGCAGGGCGATGTCGGGCTGGGGGATTTCGCGCTCGACAAGCTCGGCCTGCCGCGCCGGCGCGGTGAGCGCGAGGTGGTGCCGTATATTTTTGCCGGGGCGCAGTTGATTGCGCCCGCGCTACTCGCCGGCACGCCGGAGGGAAAATTCAGCATGAACCTGGCCTGGAATCGCGCCCTCGCGGCCGGCCGGCTGCGCGCCATCGTGCATGACGGGTTGTGGTTTCATCTGTCGACCCCGCAGGATCTGGCGGAAGCGGAAGCGCTGCTCCGCATAAGATGAAAAAACACGCGCCCCCCGCACGATGAATCTTTTCTCGATCCCGCCCGAGATCGGCTTTCTGGATGCGATCGCGTCTGGCTGGGTGCAGATGGCAGGTGACAAAAATCCTGTGCGCATGGCGCGCGGCCTGCTGCTATTGCCTACCCGTCGCTCGGCGCGTGCCCTCGCAGAGGCGTTTTTGCGGGTCACAGACGGCAAACCACTACTGCTGCCGCGCATCATCGCACTGGGCGCGCTGGATGAGGCCCCGCTCGCTTTGTCCGGGGCGCTGGAAATCCCCCCTTCGGTGGAGCCGGCGCGGCGGCTGGCGGAACTTTCGCGGCTGATCCTGGCGATGGGTGGGAAAAGCGGGGCGCCGCGCTCAGCGGATGCGGCGTGGCGGCTGGCGGTGGAACTGGCGGCGCTGATGGACGAGGCCGAGCGCGCCGATCTCGATCTGGCGGCAAAACTTCCCGATGCGGCCGATGCGGAATTCGCCGCGCATTGGCAGCAGACCTTAGAATTTCTCTCCATCGTCACGCGCGCCTGGCCGCAATGGCTCGCCGGGGAGGGGCTGATGAACCCGGCCGCGCGGCAAGTGGCCTTGCTGGATGCGCAAGCAAAAGCCTGGGCGGAGACGACGCCGGAAATCCCGGTCTGGGCGGCCGGCGCCACCGGCGGTATTCCGGCGGTGGCGCGGTTGCTGCGGGTTATTTCTAGTTTGCCCGAAGGCCGCGTGGTGCTACCCGGGCTGGATCAGGATCTCCCCGACGATGCGTGGGACGCAATTGCGGCGTCGCATCCGCAAGCCGGGCTGCGCCAGTTGCTCACCGGGATGGGCGCGCGACGGGGCGATGTCGCGGCCTGGCCGGGGACAGAAAAAACCAGCACCGGGCGTGCGCCCTTGTTGTCGCGGGCGTTGTTGCCGGCGGTGGCCCTGACGGCATGGCGCGACAAGCAAGCCCCCGATCTTGCGGGCCTGACCCGCCTAACGCCGGCGGATCAGCAGGAAGAAGCAGTGGCCATCGCCCTGATCCTGCGCGACGCGCTGGAAAAACCCGCCACGCGGGCCGCCCTGGTCACCCCAGACCGCGAACTGGCCTTGCGCGTGACGGCGGAACTGGGTCGGTTCGGTATCGTCGCCGATGATTCGGCGGGGGAAAACCTGGCGGAAACGCCACCCGCCGTCTTCTTGCGCCTACTGGCGCGCGCGGTGGCCGATCAACTGGCGCCGGTGGCGTTGCTCGCCTTGCTGAAACATCCGCTAACCGCCGCCGGGCTTTCCCCCGCCGCCTGTCGCGCGGCGGCGCGCGAGCTGGAGGTTCTGGCATTGCGCGGCCCCCGCCCACCGGCCGGGCTGACCGGGTTGCGCCGGCAAGTGGCGGCCAAAAAATCCGCACCGGCGCAAGATGTGCTGGAACGGCTGGAGTCCTGTCTGGCGCCCTTGTTCCGGTTGTTCGATCCGACGCGCGGCGGCGCCTCCCCCGCGACGCCCAGTGCCTTGCTGGCGGCGCTGGTGGAAACTGGAGAATCCCTGGCAGGCACGGATGAAACACCAGGGCCGGCCATCTTGTGGTCCGGCGAGGAAGGCGAGGCGCTGGCCGAATTGCTGGGCAGCGTGCAGGGCGTGCTCGGCGTGCTGCCGGAGGAAGGGCCAGGTGTGCTACCCGGCTTTCTGGATGCGGTGCTGGAGGGTGTGGCGGTGCGCAGCCGGCGCGCTCTGCGCGGGCGTGACCAGGGCCAGGAACATCCAAGAATTTTCATCTGGGGCTTGCTGGAAGCACGGCTACAAACGGTGGATGTGATCGTCCTGGGCAGCTTGTTGGAGGGCGTGTGGCCGCCAGCGACGGACCCGGGACCCTGGCTGTCGCGGCCCATGCGCGCACAGGTGGGGCTACCGGCGCCGGAGGAAATGGTTGGCCAGGCAGCGCATGATTTTGTCAGCACGGCCTGTGCCGCGCCCATGGTGGTGCTGTCGGCACCCCGCCGGCGCGACAATGCCCCGGCCGTGCCGGCCCGCTGGCTGGCGCGGCTGGATGCTTATCTGGCCGGCCAGGGAGTTTCTAGCCAGGGGTTTTCGTTGCCGACCCATCCGGCGGTGGGCTGGGCGCGGGCACTAGACCGGCCGGACGGTCCCGCCCAACCGATCGCGCCGCCTCGCCCTTGCCCCTCTCTGGCTTTGCGGCCGCGCGGGTTGAGCGTGACCCAGATCGAAACCTGGCTGCGCGATCCGTTCGCCATCTATGCGCGGGAGATTCTGAAGCTGCGCGCGCTTGATCCGCTCGATCAGGTCACCGATGTGATGGAATATGGCTCCCTGGTGCATGCCGGGCTGCATCGCTTTCTAAACGCCCATGGCACGGCGCGGCCAGCGGACATGGCGGAAAAATTACGCGAGGCGATGCACCATGTCTTGCAGGAAGCCGGATTGCGCAAGGCATTGCTCGCCTGGTGGGCGCCACGCCTGACCCGCATTGCCGGTTGGATCGCGGAGACCGAACGCATGCGCCCCCGGCTGAGCCATATCCAGCCCGAGGTGAGTGGTGCCTGGGATATTCCAGGCACCAATTTCCGCCTACGCGGCCGCGCCGATCGGATCGAGCATCGCGCCGACGGCACGCTCGCGATCCTGGATTACAAGACCGGCACGCCGCCGACCCAGGCCGCGGTAGATGCCGGCCTGGCGCCGCAGCTTCCCCTCGAAGCCGCGATGGCGGAGGCAGGCGGCTTCGGACCCGAATTCTTGGCGACGGTGACGGAACTAACCTATTGGTATCTGACCGGTGGCCAAATCCCAGGCACGGCGCGGCGGCTGCGCAGGGGCGATGCGGCACTCACAGCAGGCCTGGTGCATGAAGCGGTGAAGGGGCTGCGCAAGCTGATCGCGGCCTATGACGATCCGGCGCAGCCCTATCTCTCGCAACCCTGGCCCAGCGCCGCTCCACGCTTTTCCGATTATGCGCAATTGGCCCGCGTGGGGGAGTGGTCTGGCGGCGGCGATGTCGATGGGGGAGATACCGAATGACGGTTTTGTCATCTCCAGAACACCCCCAGGAACGTGCCGTCGCGGCGCAGATTTCGGCCTCCGATCCGGCTGTTTCAGCCTTCGTCGCAGCCTCGGCGGGGTCGGGCAAGACGAAGCTACTGACCGATCGGCTGTTGCGGCTGATGCTGGACGGCGCGGCGCCGGAAAAAATCCAATGCCTTACCTTTACCAAGGCAGCAGCGGCGGAAATGGCGCTGCGCCTACAAACAACCCTGGCCGAATGGGTGCGGCTGGATACGCCGGCGCTGGATCAGGCCTTGGAAGCGCGCGGGATCGTGCCGACGGATGCGGTGCGGGCGCATGCCAAAAACCTGTTCGCGCGCGTGCTGGATCTGCCAGGCGGGATGCGCATCGGCACCATTCATGCGTTTTGCCAATCCGTGTTGCGGCGGTTTCCGCTGGAAGCCGCGATCTCTCCGCATTTTCGGCTGGTGGAGGATGCCGACACGGCCGCAGCCTTGGCGGCGGCCACCGAAAGCACCTTGGCGCGCCCGCGCGATACCGCGCGGCTGATGCCGGTGGATCGGCTGGCGGGGGTGCTGTCGGTGAAGCAATTCGCCGCCATTGTGTCTGCCCTGCAAAAGCAACGCCCAAAACTCAATGCCGGTTTACGTTTGCCGACGGCGGCGTTGGGTGCGGCAATCCGGCGTGCCCTGGGCGTGACTGCGCGCTCGGAGGAAGATCTGATCGCCGGGCGGGTGTTCTGGCAGGACGAAACCGCCTTACAGGCTGCGGTGAACATGATCGCCAACCGTGCGACACCCGATAAGCAAAGTAAGGCTGTCGAGATGCTCGCCTGGCTGGGCCGGGACGCCGCGGAGCGGGCGGCACATTGGGATGACTGGCTTGGTCGGTTCCTCCTTTTGCCTGATAAGGTTTCCCCACGGGGCATGGGCTCGCTCGTCAACCGCAGCCTGGCACAAGCACAACCAGGCATTGTCACCGCGCTGGCGGCCGAACAAACCCGCCTGCTGGACGTAGAAGCCGCGCGGCGCGATCTGCGCGCGGCGGAGATGTCGGAGGCATTGCTCGCTCTGGCGCGGCCGTTGCTGGCGGAGTACGAAGCCGTCAAGACCCGCGACGCGATGATGGATTACGACGACCTTATCGGCCACACCGCGAAGCTGCTGGTCGATCCCGGTGCGGCCTGGGTGCTGTACAAACTAGACGGTGGTCTCGATCATTTACTTTTGGACGAGGTGCAGGACACCTCGCCCGCACAATGGGAAATCGCCGGCGCATTAACGGCAGAATTCTTCGCCGGGGCCGGCGCGCAGAACGGCAAACGCACCGTGTTCGCGGTGGGGGACAGAAAACAATCGATCTATTCCTTTCAGGGCGCCGATCCAGAAAAATTCGATCATTGGCGCGGCGTACTGGCCGCACGGGTACAACATGCGGACGCTGGCTGGCGCAATGTGACATTGGATGTCTCGTTTCGCTCCACCGCGCCGGTCTTGCAACTGGTCGATGCGGTGTTCGCCGATCCGGATACGGCGGCGGGGGTGTTGGAGCCCGGGGTAGTCTTAAAACATTTCGCACATCGCGCCGCGCATGCCGGATGCGTGGAATTATGGCCGCTGGTAGCGGCGGAGGCCAATGATCCTCCGGAGCCCTGGGCCGTGGCGCGGGAAAACCGGGCACAACCCTCGGCGCGGCAGCGTCTGGCAGACGGCATCGCAGCCTGGATCGCACGCCAATTTACCGAACACGCCATGCTGGAAAGTAAAGGCCGCTTGCTAGCGCCGGGCGATATTCTGGTCCTAGTGCGCCGCCGAGATATATTTACCACCGCGCTGGTGCGGGCGTTAAAGGCGCGCGCCATCCCGGTGGGCGGGTTGGACCTGATGGTGCTGACCGATCAACCGGCGGTGCGCGATTTGATCGCGCTAGGCGACGCACTGTTATTACCGGAGGATGATTTAACATTTGCCGGCTTGTTGGTGTCGCCGCTGGCTGGATTATCGCATGACGATCTGGGAAAACTTGCGGTCGGACGCGGCGGGAATTTGTTTTCAGCCTTGCGGGCACGCGCAGATGAAAACCCGTCCTGGCGCGCGGCCTATGATTTTATGACCACCTTGGCCGCGCGTGCCGATTTCGTCAGCCCGCATGCGCTGTATAGCGAGGTCTTGGGCGCGCTGGGTGGGCGGGCGCGGTTGCTCGCCCGGTTGGGGGCCGAAGCGGAAGAACCGATCGACGAATTTCTAAATGCGACTTTGTCATACACACGCCTGCATCCGCCGTCCTTGCAAGGCTTCTTACAGTGGCTGCGACGCTCCGGCGCGAAGGTCAAACGCGAGCAGGAAGAAGCGGGCAGCGCGGTACGCATCATGACTGTGCATGCCGCGAAAGGCCTGCAGGCGCCGTTGGTGATTCTGCCGGATACCACGGGGTTGCCGCCGGACGATGATTCGCTGTTCTGGGCGGTGCAGGACGGGATCGAATTGCCGGTCTTCATCGCGAACAAGGACCATCGCGGCGCGGCGGGGGGAAACCTGCGCGCCCAAGCCGCGCAACACCGGGCGGAGGAGCATAACCGCCAGCTTTACGTCGCCCTCACCCGCGCTGAGGACCGGCTGGTGGTCTGCGGCTGGCAAGGTAAACAGGCGCTGAAGGAGGCGTGCTGGTATCGCCTGATCGAACGCGGCTTTGCGCGACTGACCCCCCGGCAGATGCCGTTCGATCTGTGGGACGGCACGCTGCTCAACCATGCCTCCGCACAGCGCGTGCCGGCCGAGGAAACAGCGGCGGCGAGCGCCGAGACGCCGGTCGCCCTGCCCGGCTGGCTCGGCGGCGCGCCGGATTGGCGCTCGGCCGCGCCGCCGGACGAGCCCGCCTTGCCGCAACCTTTGGCGCCGAGCCGGCCGGAGGGCGCCGCGCTGGGGCTGGTGCCACAGGCGGCCTCACCACTAGCCGAGCGCGATGTCTCCGGCGCGCGCTTCCTGCGCGGCAAGCTAGTGCATGCCTTGTTGCAACACCTCCCCAGCCTGCCGGCCGCGTCACGCGCCCCGGCCGCGCTTGCCTGGCTGGCCCGTCCTGGTGTCGGGCGGACGGATACGGCAGCACGGGCGCTGGCCGCCGAGGTGCTGGCCATCCTCGATCATCCTGAATTGTGCGATTTGTTCGGCCCGGAAAGCCTGGCGGAAGTGCCTCTGACCGGCGTGGTCAACGGCAAAATCATTGGCGGGCTGGTGGACCGGTTGGCGGTGTTTCCCGATCGCGTGCTGCTGGCCGATTACAAAACCAATCGCGATCCACCGGGCGATGTGGCGAACACGCCGACGCTCTATTTGCGCCAGATGGCAGCCTATCGGGCGGTGCTGGAAAAAATATTCGCGGGGCGTGCGGTGGTGTGTGCCCTGGTCTGGACCCGAAGCGCGCGTGCCGTCATTCTGCCCCCCGCGTTGCTGGACGCGCATGTCCCGCATGCGTGGGCTTCATCAGCTTGATCCCGTTGTCCGAGCGCCCAATATGCGCGGCCTACCACCCATCACTTAATCACCCCCCGCTTATCACCCGAAAAGGTTTTGTCCCCATGAGTGCGAATACCAAACCCGTCACCGATGCCAGTTTCGATGCCGATGTGCTGCAAGCCACCGGCCCGGTGCTGGTTGATTTCTGGGCGGAATGGTGCGGCCCGTGCAAGATGATCGGCCCAGCCTTGGAAGAAATCGCCGAAGAATTGCAAGGCAAGCTGACGGTCGCGAAAGTGGATATCGACGACAACCCCATGACCCCGAACAAGTTTGGCGTGCGCGGCATTCCCACGCTGATCCTGTTCAAGGACGGCAAGCAGGTGGCGCAGAAAGTTGGCGCGATGCCAAAAAGCGCGCTGAAAGCGTGGATTGAATCCAGCCTTTAATCTTACCCGCCTTTAATTTTGTTTGAGAATTTCGCCGGCCAGATAAAGACTCCCGCAGATCAACACGCGGGCGGGCGGGCCATCTTTCGGGATGGCCCGTAATGCTGCCTGGGCCGTAGGGCCAGGGCGGGCGATATTTCCGGACGCGGCAATGATAGCCTCGACCGGCAAGGCAAGATGCTGGCCGGGCTCCGCGATGGCCCACAATGTGGTGGCGTAAGGCAGCATCGGACGGAGGAATTCCACCGAATCCTTTGCCTGTTTCATGCCGACGATCAGATGGAGCGGGCGATCGGACCAGGCGCGCAATTGCTCCGCCAGGACGATCCCGGCGCCGGGATTATGGCCGCCATCGAGGTAAAGTTCCCAATGGTCCGGCAGTAGGGATTTTAACTTCCCAGTCAGACATTGCAGGCGGGCGGGCCATTCGGCTTGGGTGAGGCCGGTGGCGATAGCGCTCATTGGAATTTTATCTCGCGCAGCGCGCAGCGCAGTGATGGCGATGCCGGCATTGTCGAGCTGATATGCGCCGAGCAGTGACGGGGACGGCAGCTCGAATGTGCCTGTGTTGTCGGTGTAGCGCAGACCGGTCGAGGTGGGCGTGATGCTCCAGTCTCGATCACGCAAAAGGACAGATGCGCCGATTTTCTCGGCGTGCGATAAGATAACGTCACGGGCCATTTTCTCCTGCACACCTACCGTACAGGGAATGTTGGGCTTTAAGATACCGGCTTTCTCATACGCGATAGCGGCGATGTTATCACCCAGAAATTCACGATGATCCATTGAGATTGAGGTGATCGCGCAGGCAGCGGGGCTGGCGATCACGTTGGTAGCATCGAACCGCCCACCAAGGCCAACTTCAAGGATGCAGAGATCAGATGGGGTTTCCGCGAACAGATGCAGCGCGACGGCAGTAATCATCTCAAACACCGTGATCGGCGCGCCAGCGTTGATATTCTCCACATGCTCCAGGGCATCGGCGAGCGCGCTATCGGTCACCAATGCGCCGGCAATGCGAATCCGTTCATTGAACCGCACCAGATGCGGGGAAATAAAAACATGCGTGCGTAGCCCAGAGGCTTCCGCCATGGCGCGCAAAAAGGCACAGGTCGAACCCTTGCCATTCGTGCCAGCAACATGAATGACTTGGGGTAGGCGGCGCTCGGGGTGATCTAACTTCTCTAGCAGCTCGTGCAGGCGATCAAGGGAGAGATCAATTAGGCGTGGGTGCAGATCGTGTAGCCGAGCGACGACACCCTCGATACGTTTACTCACGCAGCTTCCTTAATCCGTAGCAGGGAAATAAAGCGCGCCAGGGCGGCTTTCATGTCGGTTCGCTTTACCACGGCGTCTATAATGCCATGTTCATGCAGATATTCGGCGCGTTGAAAGCCCTCCGGAAGTTTTTCGCGCACCGTCTGTTCGATCACGCGCGCACCCGCAAAGCCGATCAATGCGCCGGGTTCGGCGAGATGGATATCGCCCAGCATGGCGAAGCTGGCCGTCACGCCGCCCGTGGTGGGGTCGGTCATCACGACGATGTAAGGCAGGCAGGCATCCTTCACCATGCGCGTCGCGATCACGCTGCGCGGCATTTGCATCAGGCTGACGGAACCTTCCTGCATGCGCGCGCCACCCGAGGCGGTAAAGATAATCAGTGGCGCATCCTGCAACACGGCCAGCCGCCCGGCGGCGACGATGCCCTCGCCCACCGCGGCGCCCATGGAGCCGCCCATGAATTCAAACGCCATCACCGCGACCACCGCCCGCTGGCCATCGATACTGCCATGCGCGACAGTGAGGGCATCGTCCATGCGCGTTGCGTCGCGGGCTTGCTTCAGGCGGTCGGAATAACGTTTGGAATCGCGAAAGCGCAGCGGATCGGCCGGGACTTTGGGCAGTTCGATGAGGTTAAACCCGTCATCGAGGGTCCAGGCCAAGCGTTCACTGGTATTGGCGCGCATGTGATGGCCGCAATGTGTGCAGATTTTTAAGGCTACTTCCAGATCACGGTGAAAGATCATCTGCTGACAGGCGGGGCATTGGTGCCAGAGATTGTCCGGCACATCGCGCCGCGCAAACAGCGAACGGATTTTCGGGCGAATAACTTCGTTGAGCCAGCTCATGCGGCAACGCCCCGCACGCCAGATGCCAAAGCACGCACCTGATCGAGGACTTTTTGCGCCGTGCCCGTATTGGCGCGGCCCTCCGCATCCAGATCGGCGGCGAGTGTGTCGATCAGGGCCGAGGCCACAACGGCCGCGTCGGCGATTTTCGATGCCTCGGCAGCTTGCGCCGGGGTACGCACGCCGAAACCAATGGCGATGGGCAGATCGGTGACTTTGCGGATGCGCGGGATAGCGGCGCTGAGATGCTCGGCCGTGGCGCTGCGCGTACCGGTGATGCCGGTGATGGAGACGTAGTAAACGAAGCCGGAACTGCCGGCCAGCACATGCGGCAGACGGGCATCATCGGTAGTCGGTGCGATGAGGCGAATGAAATCGAGGCCATGCGCGTTGGTGAATGGCAGCATCATATCAGACTCTTCGGTCGGCAGATCGACGATGATCATGCCGTCTACGCCGACCGCGGCGGCATCGTCACAGAATTTCTCGCAGCCATAGGAGAGGATGGGATTAAGATAACCCATCAGAATTACCGGCGTCGCGTTATCCCCAGCACGAAAATCGCGCACCATGGCCAAGGTGCGAGCGACGGTGGCACCGGCTTTCAGCCCGCGCTTAGCGGCGGCCTGGATGGTGGGGCCGTCGGCCATCGGGTCGGTAAACGGCATGCCAATCTCGATCAGATCGGCGCCAGCCCCGGGCATGCCGCGCAGGATAGCCATCGATGTCATGGGATCGGGGTCATAGGCTTCCAAAAACGGGATCAGCGCGCCGCGTTTTTGCGCGCGCACTTCCGCGAAACGGGCGGCAATGCGGCTCACAGTTTCACCCCGAGCCGTTCGGCAACAGTAAAAATATCCTTATCGCCGCGTCCGCACAAATTCATCAGAATAATATTTTCCCGATCCATCGTTGGCGCTATTTTTTTTACATGCGCAAGGGCGTGCGCGGGTTCCAAGGCGGGAATAATCCCCTCGGTGCGGGTGCAAAGTTGAAAGGCATCGAGCGCCTCCTCATCCGTGGCGGAGACATATTCGACGCGCTTGATGTCGTGCAGCCAGGAATGTTCGGGGCCGATGCCGGGGTAATCAAGGCCGGCGCTGATCGAATGCGCCTCCTCAATCTGGCCATCGGCGTCTTGCAGTAAGTAAGTGCGATTGCCATGCAGCACACCAGGCCGCCCGCGCGAAAGGCTGGCAGCGTGCTGATACGTATCCAACCCATGCCCGGCGGCTTCCACACCAATCAGACGGACGATTTCATCATCCAGGAAGGGATGAAACAACCCCATCGCATTCGACCCACCGCCGATGCAGGCCACCGCCACATCGGGTAACCTGCCCTCACGCGCCATCAATTGCGCGCGCGCTTCCTCGCCGATCACGGACTGGAAATCACGCACCATGGCCGGATAAGGATGCGGGCCGGCGACAGTTCCGATGATGTAGAACGTGTTTTCCACATTCGCCACCCAGTCGCGCAGCGCATCGTTCATCGCGTCTTTCAAAGTGCCGGCGCCGGAGGTCACGGGGACAACCTCGGCGCCTAGCAGCTTCATGCGAAAGACGTTGGGGGATTGGCGGAGGACGTCCGTCGCGCCCATATAGACGGTGCAGGGCAGACCGAACAACGCGCACATCGTGGCGGTGGCGACGCCGTGCTGGCCAGCGCCGGTCTCGGCGATGATGCGGGTCTTGCCCATGCGTCTGGCCAGCAGAATCTGGCCCATACAGTTATTCGCCTTGTGACTGCCGGTATGGTTCAGCTCATCGCGTTTGAAGAAGATGCGCGCGCCGCCCAGAAGGTCCGTCAGGCGTTCCGCATACCAAAGCGGGCTGGGGCGCCCAACATAATCGGTCAAATAGGTTTTCAGCTCGGCCTGGAAGGCCGGGTCGCGCTTGGCGGCCTCATAAGCCTTCTCTACCTCCAGGATGACGGGCATTAGGGTTTCGGCGACAAAGCGGCCGCCGAATTCTCCGAAGCGGCCGCGAGAATCTGGTCCCGTGCGCAGGCTGTTGGTCAGCGGTTGGTTCACGTCAATACTGCTCCACGGCATCAGGCAGGCAGGCCCATCGGGAAACCGACGTCATAGCGCAGCAACGCGCCCGGGTCACGTCCGGGAAATGGAGGGTAGGATGAATTGGCCGACAAAGGCGGGAATGTTTGCCCTTGGCGATCTTTCGCTCGATTCAGGTTTGGTGCTGCCGGGCGCGCGGCTGTCGTGGAAAACCCATGGCACGCTGGCGCCAGGGCGCGATAATGTCATTCTCTACCCCACCAGCTACGGCGCGCGACATCCGGATCTGGAATGGCTGATCGGGCCGGACGGGGTTCTGGATTCGTCCCGGTGGTTCATCGTCATCGCGGACATGTTCGGCAACGGTCTTTCTTCCTCTCCGTCGAACACGGAAAACTACCCGGTTCTGGTGACCGTGACGGATAATGTGCGGGCGCAGCGACGGCTGCTGGGCGAGGTGTTCGGGGTGGATCTGCTGGCCTGCGTATATGGTTGGTCGATGGGCGGATTGCAGGCCTATCACTGGGCGGCGCTGTATCCGGATGCGGTAGCGCGGGTGGTCGTCAATTGCGGCGCGGCGCGCACCGCGGTGCATAACCAGATTTTTCTACGCTCCCTGATCGCCGTGCTGGAAGCGGCGCCCGAGCACGTTGGCGGCGGGCGGTTTGCGGCCGAGCCGGTGGCGGCGAAGCGGGCGTTTGGACGCATTTATGCGAGCTGGGCGCTGAGCCAGGATTTTTACCGCGAAGGCCGGCATCTGGCGTCCGGCCCGAAGCCCAATCTGGGGGGGGCCGATCTGGAAACGTTTCTGCTCACCGATTGGGAGGACCGCTACTTGGCGCGCCCCGCCGCCGATCTCCATGCCCAGCTGCGTAGCTGGGATGCGGCGGATATCAGCGCCAATGCGCTCTATCGCGGGGATCTGGAGGCCGCGCTGCGCGCGATCAGGGCGCGCGTGCTGCTGCTGCCGGGGGCGACGGATCTTTATTTTCGTGTCGCCGATAACGAAGCCGAACTGCCCTTTCTGGCGCAGGCGCACTTACAGCCAATCCCGTCCATCTGGGGCCATCGCGCGGGAAATCCAGTGGTTAACACGGGGGATGCCGAATTCCTAAAGACCCATGTGCGCGCATGGCTGGCGGCTTAAGATGATCGCGGTCACACCCGTATTAATTTTAAATCTATCCGGTGGAACAATCTAAGGTAGTGGTAGCCATGCCATGCCCAAACATCCCCACCAGTAGGTCTGCTCATGCCGCATGTGTCCGCCGGGTGTGTCCTAAAAATCGTCAAAATTTGTCCACGATTTATGTGGATAAGTCTGTGGACAAAGCTGGCTAAAAGGGGCCAAGCATCGGTTTTGTGGAGGGTTTATTAGTTTGCCCAGAAATAAGGCAATGGTTTAGCATTAGGTTAATGTATTGAACTCACGGTATTTTTTTTGGGTAGTCGCATGGCGGGTCAAGAACAACTGTCATCTTTCTGTAATCGTGGCACATTGGGCGCATGCGTGGACAAATCCGCGCGGCGGCGTTCGATTTCCACCCCGGCCGATACTGCGTCCGCGAAAACATCGAGCTTTTCAACCCGGATTCGGGCTAGCTGAACGCGCGGATCGGTGAGGCAATGATCGGCGATGCGTTCCGCCAATGTCTCTACCAGACGTACATGGCCGGCACCCACCAGGGCGCGGACGGAGGCAGCGAGTTTTTCGTAATCGACCACCCTGGTCAGCGTATCGCGCGCGCCCGGCCGGCGCGACAACGGGCGGGCGCCATCATCCTCCACCCCCAGATCGAGACTGATCCGGATGCGCTGCAGGGCCTCGTGCTCATGACGGTGCACGCCGATGGAGGCGAGGAGGCAGAGATCGCGGATGAAGACATGGCGCAGGGCCTTGGCGGCGCTTGCGATTTTGGGCATGTCCATCGCCTAATCGTCCGCATCGCGCACGGCGCCGGCCGGGTGCCATTGCATGTGTTGTCCGCCATCAAGGGCGATCATCTGCCCGGTCATCGAGGGCAAAGCGAGAATGGCCAGCACCGCGCTGCCCACTTCCTCGGCCGAGGGGCCGCGCCCCAGCGGGGTGGAAGCGGCCTGGCGTTCGAACTGCGCCTGGGTCTGGCGGGAATTGGGCAAAGCCGGGCCGGGGCCAACGCCGTTGACCCGGATACGCGGGGCAAGAGCAAGGGCCAGACTTTGCGTCAGCGCCCAGAGCGCGGCCTTGGAGAGGCTGTAGGAGACGAAATGCGGGGTCAGAGACCAGACGCGCTGGTCCAGCATGTTGATCACCGCGCCCTCCGCGCCCGCTGGCAGGGTGCGGGCGAAATGCTGCGTCAGCAGGAAGGGGGCGCGCAGATTGGGGTCCAGATGGCCGTCCCAGCTGGCACGCGTCGCGTTGTCCCATTCGTCACGCTCAAACACCGAGGCGTTGTTCACCAGCACGCCCAACGGGCCAATGGCGCGGCAAGCGCGGGGGATCAGATCCTCCACCGCGGCTTCATCGGCGAGATCGGCTTGCAGCATCGCCGCGTCCTGCCCGCGCGCCTGGATTTCAGCGCAGACGGCTGCGGCCGCTTCCTCGCTGGCGTTGTAATGGACGATGACGGCGAACCCGGCCTCGGCCAGCGCCAGCGCAATGGCACGGCCCAGGCGCTGCGCGCCGCCGGTGACAAGCGCGGCACGGGGGATGGCTTTGGGAATCGCGATGGCGAGGCTCATCCGACTTTATACCAAGCCTCGGTGTGTGTGACCAACCGGAACTCCGTATCAAAGCGCCCTCTCCGCCGGATAAAGCGCGACCTGGCGGGCGAGGATATCGTAGCGGGTGGCCATTCTGGTCAGATAGGGTGTGGGCATTTCCATCGCTGGCCTGCGTTGGCGCAGCCAGCCCTGATAGTCGGCATCACTGTGGTTAGACTGGCGTTCGGGCAGCGCTGACCAGCCATTCACGCGCAGCCAGAGCCGCATCATGTGGCGCCGGTCGCGAACATCCTGGCGGTCCTCATAACCCGTACGGCCATGGATCATCAGGCGGTTATTGAGAAATTGGATATCACCTTCGCCGATATTCATATCAAGATAATAGCCCGGGGAAGCAGCGATCTGTTCCAGATGCTCCAGCGCCGCCATACCCAAGCTGTCGGCTTGCGCGTCCCCGGCCTGAACAGCGCGGATAGCGTATTGGGCAGAGAGGGAAACTGAGATTTCCTCCCTTTCGCACGCATAGACGGAAATTTTTTTGGTGAGTGTGCCAGTGCCGTGCGCGGCGTCCTGTTCCATGCGGCGGAAGGGGATGCCATCATAAAGCTCCCGGGCATGGTCGGGGTTGGCGGCCAGGAGCGCGTTATGCACCGCCATCGCCGAGGCGATGCGCGAGGCACCGCCGGAGACCGCAGCGCGCACGCACATCAACCCGATCACATCGCAGGAATCGGTATGAAAACGCTGGCTGCCCCCCTTGTTGTAGCCACGCGCGCCGGTCTCCAAGTCGGAGATATCCAGCACATGGCCCAGCAATTCGCCATGCCAGGATTGCGGCAGCGGGCGGCCGACATAGGCGCCGAAGCCAAAATAGATTTTTGCCAGGTCATCGACCGAATAATGCTCCCGCGGTAGGCCGCGCAGCAGCAGAAAGCCGGGCCCGGTGCGCAGCACCCGGCCGAGGTCACGCAGAAATTCCCCAAAGCGGGGCAGTGGGAAGTTTTCCACCGTGATCGCCGGGAAATCGACCTCGCCAAGCCGTTTCAGATGGGCGAGGGCCGCGTCGATCTCGTCAATCTCAGCCTCAGAAAGCCGGTGCAGGCCTTCGGCCCGATAGTCGATTGCGCTGCCTTTCCAGGCCGATGGGGTGTGGATGGGGGCGATGGCGTGGGACATCGGAACCTCGACCGTTCATATGCGGACCATCTTGCGCCGGCCGAGCCTAGCCTGTCACGTCCCCGCTTAGCACGTCCCAAGCCGTGAACGGAACCATTGCCGCTGTAAAAGACGCAACCCTGGTCGACGTCGGCGAGAGTGGAGTATGCTTGCATTGGCGGTGGGGTGGGCGTAAGCGTCCGCCCCGTTTGAACGATCGGCAACACATGGGGCCCAGACAGCGGCGCGACCTGGGCGCCAGTGCAGAGGCGGCATAAGCCACATATGAATTCTTTCGGCGATGACAGGCTTGGCGGCGAGCCGCGCACGTGAACACAGCCCCAGCCCATGACGCGGCACCAAATCGGCTGCCCAGCACGGCGGCGCTGCTAGGTGTGCTGGGGGTTGTATATGGCGATATCGGCACCTCGCCCCTTTACGCGATCAAGGCGAGCCTGGCGCATTTTTCGTCCACCGCCATGTTGCGCAATGACATTCTAGGCATTCTCTCGCTGATCTTCTGGTCGCTGGTGCTAGTGGTGACGTTCAAATATGTCCTGCTGGTGATGCGCGCCGATAACCGGGGAGAGGGTGGCATTCTGGCCCTTACCATCCTGGCGCAGCGCGGCTGCGCAAGCCCGCGGGCGCGCAAGACGCTCGGCCTGGTGGGCATTGTCGGTGCCTGCCTGTTTTTCGGCGACGGGGTGATCACGCCGGCGATTTCCGTGCTCTCGGCGATGGAGGGGCTGCAGGTCGCCGCGCCGGGATTGACGCATTATATCTTGCCGATTGCCACGGTGGTGATCGTGATCTTGTTCATGGTCCAATGGCGTGGCACCGGCACCGTCGGCCGGGTCTTCGGGCCGGTGATGACGGTATGGTTCCTGGTGCTGGGTGCATTGGGTATCGCTGAGATTATCCAGCATCCGAGCGTGCTGGCGGCGCTGTCACCCACTTATGGGCTGACCTTTTGTCTTCACCATGGCGGCATGGCCTTCATCGTGCTTGGCTCTGTCGTGCTGGCGGTAACGGGGACGGAGGCGCTGTATGCCGATATGGGACATTTCGGGCGGCGCCCCATTCAGGTGGCGTGGATCTGGTTCGTGCTGCCCTGCCTGACCTTGAATTACTTTGGCCAGGGCGCGCTGATCATCGCCGATCGCGCGGCGTTGGAAAATCCGTTTTATTTACTTTGCCCGGAAAGCCTGCGGTTGCCGCTCGTGGTATTGGCGACATTCGCCACCGTGATTGCCAGTCAGGCGATGATTTCCGGCGCCTATTCGATGGCGCGCGCCTGTGTGCAACTTGGTATTCTGCCGCGTTTGACCGTACGCCATACCTCCGTCACCGAAGAGGGGCAGATTTACTTGCCACAGGTGAATGCGCTGCTGGCGGTGGGCGTGCTGATCCTGGTGATGGCGTACAAGGATAGTGCTCATCTGGCCTCCGCCTATGGCATCGCGGTGACTGGGACATTTTTTTGCACCTCCATCCTGGCCATTGTGGTGTTTCATCGAACCTATGGCTGGTCGCGCTGGCTCGCGGTCAGTGTGTTCGGCTGTTTCGCGCTGATCGATTTCATGTTCTTCAGTTCCAACCTGATAAAAGTGGTGGAGGGCGGCTGGGTGCCGCTGGTGTTCGGCGGCGTGCTGATCGCGCTGATGACATCTTGGAAGCGAGGGCGCGAATTGCTGTTCGCGCGCTGGCAACAGGATAGTCTTCCCCTCGCCTCCTTCCTGGCCCGGCTGCCGGCCTCGCGCATCGTGCGGGTGCCGGGATTGGCGGTGTTTCTGTCTGGCAATCCAGAATTCGTGCCCGGCGCGCTGCTGCACAATCTGAAGCACAACAAGGTACTGCATGAGCGCGTACTGTTCGTGAATGTCAAAACCGAGGACGTGCCGGAAATTGCTGCCGATAAACGCATCGAACTCACCGAGCTCGCGCCGAATATTCATCGCGTGGCGCTCCATTACGGCTTCATGGAAAGCCCGAATATTCCGCGCGCCTTGGAAGAACTCACCGCGCTCGGGGTGAAATTTGACCCGATGCTAGCTAGCTACTTCCTTGGCCGCGAATTGCTGGTGGCCGCCACAGTGCCGAAAATGCCACTCTGGCGCCTCGGGCTGTTCCTGGTTATGGCTCGCAATTCAGTGCCGGCGACAGAATTCTTCCGCATCCCCTCCGACCGCGTCGTCGAACTCGGTGTGCGGGTGGCGATCTGACGGGAGGGGAGGTCGGCTCTCCCCAAACCTTGCTAAGGGGCGACGCCCCTTGGAACCCTTTACTTGGTTCTTATTCTCATGATGCAGGGGCCTACTGGGTGGTTAAAACCACTAAGTAGGCCCCTGCATCATGAGAACCAACTGGGGGGGGAGGATTGGGGGGCAAGGCCCCCAACCTTGCGTCCCGCTCCGTCATTCACGCCAAGCCTCAGTATATAACATGCCGCCGATTGCCTTTCTGCATCCTCCGCCACACAGTCGGCTCATGCGCCGAATCCTTTCATTGCTGTGGCCGATCACTTTGCCGACTGCATTTTATGTGGGTGTGATGCGTGATCGCATCAATCTCGGTGGTGGCGAGAGGGATATTGTTCTCGTCGTGCCACTGGCTTTGTTCGCGGCGTTGTATGTGCTGACCGGCCTGATTTTCTGGGCGCATGTCATGCCGCCGGGTCGTTCGGCTTGGCGCTCCGTCTGGTTGGCCGGGGCAATCATCCTCGTTGTCTGCATCGGTCTGATCGGCATGGCCCAGATTAGGATTTTTTGAACAGGCATTTGCGCACATGACTGAAATACTTCCTCTTGCCGGCCTACGCGTGATCGATCTGACGCGCGTGCTCTCCGGGCCATTCTGTTCGATGATCCTGGCCGATCTGGGTGCCGAGGTGATCAAGGTGGAAACCCCAGGCGAGGGCGATCCTGTGCGTGCGCAAGGCGAGATGCGCGATGGCTTGTCATGGTATTTTGCCGGGTTCAATCGCAATAAACAATCGATCACGTTGAATCTGCGCGATTCGGCAGCGCGGGACATTCTGCGCCGGCTGTTAGCGGATGCGGATGCGGTGGTGGAAAATTTTCGTCCAGGTGTGATGGTGGCGATGGGATTCGGGCCGGAGGAGCTGGCAAAAATAAATCCGCGGCTGATCACCGGCAGTATCAGCGGCTTCGGGGCGACGGGGCCGTATAAGGACCGGCCCAGTTTCGATTTTATCGCCCAGGCGATGAGTGGGTTCATGAGTTTGAATGGGCCGGAGGGCACGCCGCCAGTGCGCGCCGGCAATCCGATCAGCGATCTGGTGGCGGGGCTTTATTGTGCTCTGGGGGTGGTGTCGCTGCTGCTGCGCCGTGAACGGGGTGGGCCGGCCGGCGCGGCCGCGACCAGCCTAACCGGGGCGATGATTGGCATGCTGGGTTTTGCCGCCGCAAACCATCTGGCGACCCGTCAATTGCCGCCACGCACGGGTAATGATCATCCGGTCTCGTCCCCTTATGGCATGTTCCGCACCGCGGATGGCGAGATTGCCATCGCGCCACCCGGGGAGGCGATGTATCGACGGCTGCTGAAGGCGCTGAGCGCGGAGGAGATCGCCACCCGTCCAGAATTTGTGACCAACGCCGATCGCTTTACCAACCGCGCCGCCATCAATGCGGAGATCGAGGCCCGGACCACCCGCCATACCACCGCCCATTGGATCGAGGTACTTAACAAAGCCGGCGTGCCCTGCGGGCCGGTGATGAATTTGGCGGAGGTGTTCGCCGATCCACAGAATATCGATCAGCAGGTGACGGGCTTGATCGAGCATCCCGGCCATGGCCCGGTCGAGATGCTCACAACGCCACTGCGCATCGATGGCGCGGTGCCGCCTTTGCGGACGCCCTCGCCAGCGTTGGGGGAACACACGGACGAAATATTAGCCTCGCTCGGCTTATCCGGTACGGAGATCGCCGCCTTGCGAGCAAAGGGCGCGATCTAAACAGCTTGCCGCCATCTTGAGGCTATCAGGGCGATGTGGGAGATATCGCCGCTTCCCTCTGGCCAAGGACGCCCCCATGCCCGCATATCGTTCCCGCACCACCACCCATGGCCGCAACATGGCTGGTGCGCGCGGATTGTGGCGCGCCACCGGCATGAAGGATGGCGTTTTGGCAAGCCGATCATCGCGGTGGTGAATTCCTTTACGCAATTCGTCCCCGGCCATGTCCATCTGAAGGATCTCGGCCAGCTGGTGGCGCGTGAGATCGAGGCCGCCGGCGGCGTGGCGAAGGAGTTCAACACCATCGCCGTAGATGACGGCATCGCCATGGGCCATGACGGCATGCTGATAGCCTACCCTCGCGCGAGCTGATCGCCGATAGCGTGGAATACATGGTCAACGCGCATTGCGCCGATGCGATGGTCTGCATTTCCAACTGCGACAAGATCACACCGGGCATGTTGATGGCGACGATGCGGTTGAATATTCCAACCGTTTTCGTCTCCGGCGGGCCTATGGAAGCAGGCAAGGTGGTGCATCGCGGCGAGAAGAAAAGTATCGATCTGATCGATGCTATAATCGCCGCCGCGGATTCGTCCATAACGGACCCCGAGGTCGCCGTGATCGAGCGTTCCGCCTGCCCGACCTGCGGATCGTGCTCCGGCATGTTCACCCCGAATTCAATGAATTGTTTGACAGAGGCTTTGGGCCTTGCGCTGCCGGGCAATGGCACAGTGTTGGCGACACATGCCGATCGTAAACAGCTATTCATCGATGCCGGGCGCAAAATCGTCGAAATCACGCGGCGCTATTACGAAACCGATGAAGTGCGCCTGCTGCCTCGCGCCATCGCAAGTAAGGCCGCGTTCGAGAATGCGATGACCCTGGATATCGCCATGGGTGGGTCCACCAACACGGTGCTGCATCTACTGGCCGCCGCCGAGGAAGGTGAGGTCGCGTTCGATATGCGCGATATCGACCGGCTGTCACGCCGCGTGCCGGTGCTATGCAAGGTCGCCCCCTCCGTCGCCAATGTGCATGTGGAAGATGTGCATCGGGCCGGCGGCATCATAGGCATTCTAGGTGAGTTGGACCGCGTCGGTCTCCTCGATACATCGGTTGGTTCCGTGCATGCGGAATCTCTGAGCGAAGCGCTGGCGCAATGGGATGTCATGCGCACCGCCGACGAAGCCGTGCATTATTTCTTCCGCGCCACACCGGGCGGTGTGCCCACGCAGGTCGCGTTTAGTCAGAATGCGCGCTGGGATGCGGTTGACACCGACCGTGCCAAGGGCGTGATCCGTGCGGGCAAACATGCGTTTTCCAAGGATGGTGGCCTCGCCGTGCTGTACGGCAACCTGGCCGTCGATGGCTGCGTCGTAAAGACGGCGGGCGTGGATGCCTCCATTCTTACTTTCACCGGCCCGACGCGCATCTTCGAAAGCCAGGATGACTCCGTCGCAGCCATTCTGGGCGGCAGGGTGCAAGCCGGTGATGTGGTGCTGGTGCGCTATGAAGGCCCGCGCGGGGACCAGGAATGCAGGAAATGCTTTACCCCACCAGCTATCTGAAATCGAAGGGGCTCGGCAAGGTTTGCGCCCTCGTCACTGATGGCCGCTTCTCCGGCGGCTCCTCAGGCCTTTCCATCGGCCATCTTTCGCCAGAAGCGGCGGAAGGTAGCACGATTGGGCTGGTGGAGGAGGGCGACCGGATCGAAATCGACATTCCAAACCAGTGCGTTCATTTGCATATTTCAGACACGGAACTGGCCCGCCGTCGCGCCGCGATGGACGCGAAAGGCGATGCCGCTTGGCAACCCGCCGCGCCACGCCCACGCAATGTGACCGCGGCGCTGAAAGCCTACGCCGCCATGGCCACCAGCGCCGCACGCGGCGCCGTGCGCGACGTCAACACCGTGCGGCGGCGGCAATTGATGCTGGGGCTGGGAGGAACGGGGAGTAAGCAAGTAAGGCCAGGGGGCTTGGCCCCCTCCTTACTTGCTTACTCCCCGTTCCTCCCAGCCCCAGCATCAATTACCGTCTGCCCCCACGGGTTTACGTGTGCGCTGGTCGATGGCGGCACGGAGTAGAGCGGCGAAACGGTAGGCGCCATGGACCATGCGGCTATAGGGAAGGGCCAAGAACAAGGCCATGACGAAGCCGAGATGGATAGCCAACAGCATGCCCATCGCACCGGTGGCACGGAAGGCAAGCAGGAGCAGACCGGTGAGTGCCACGACGAACAGTAGGAACAGCAGCGCCACTTCGCCGCCGAGGAGTTTTTTGGATGTTGGCTCATCATCGCCGATGACTTTCAGCCAGAACAGCCCGACGCTGCCAATGACCATACCGATGCCGCCCAATGTACCAAAAATCACAGGCAGGCGGAACACGCCATAGGGGGCGATCCAACCCCCCAGATGGTGATAAAAAAATCCCAACGTGGTGGCGAGGAAGCAAAGGGAAAAACCGTAAAATAATGCGTGGTGCAACCGCCGCCGCGCCTGCGAAAACGGCTCTCCGACATCATTGCAGCCATGCCCGCCCCCGCCGAGATTTTTCAGGGTCAGCGCGTCATGGATAGCTTCCATCCAGGACTGGCCCTGGCTGAGACCCTCGCCGCCGGTGGCGCGCCAGAAATTGCGCGCGCCCATGAAAATGGCGAGCAGCGAGAACAGGAACACGATGGAGAACGGCCAGACCATCATGCCGAATGGGATGACTTTATAGAACGCGCCAGGCACCATTTCATGCGCCGCGAAGAGTGTGTCTGGCGATTGCAGGACCATCACTAGGATCAGCACCAGCGCCAGCGCCGCGGCGGTGAGGATGGACACCACCACGCCGTTCTTATGGAACAATTTTCCCAGCGCCGGCGGCCAAGCGTGATCGGCATAGGTTTCCTGGCGCAATTCGGCGAATTGCTGCGGCAGGTTAACGCCGAATTCATGCGGCGGTGCGTATTGGCAGGCATAGAAACAGCCGCGGCAGCCATGGCAGAGATTGGCCAGATAACCGAGATCAGTGTCGGAAAACTCCCGTTGCAGGGTCATGGCCGGGAAGACGGCGCAGAACGTCTCGCAATAGCGGCAGGCGTTGCAAATCTCGATCGAGTGCCGCGCAGCGGCAACGGCTTCAGTGCTGCGCGGAACCGGGAGAATATTAGTTTCGGACATTCTTCGCCGCCTCCGCGCCGGCAATACGGCCAAAGACCGTGCCGATCGTCATGCCAAACCCCGCCAGATAGCCCTTACCAAGAATATTGCCGGCCATGATTTCGCCAGATGCAAATAAATTGGCGGCCGGCTTGCCGTTTTCCATCAGCACCTGCGCGCGTTCATTCACCCGCACGCCGAGATAGGTGAAGGTGATCCCTGGGCGCAACGGGTAGCCATAAAATGGCCCTTGATCGATCCTGCGCGCCCAATGGGTTTTCGGTGGCGTTAAACCCTCGGTGCGGCATTCATCCAGTTTCGTGCTGTCGAATTTGCCGTCGCGCACGGCGGCGTTGTACTGGGCCACCGTATCGATCACCGTCGGTGGGTCTAGGCCAAGGCGTTCGGCCAACTCGCCAATACTCGGCGCGGCGATGGCGGGGAAGACGGAGGGCATGAACAACGTGGTCGATTTCGAATCGATGATCGAATAGGCCACCTGATCTGGCTGCTGCGCGACGAGGCGGCCCCAGATGGCGTAGCGCTTTGGCCACACATCCTCGCCTTCATCGTAAAAACGTTTGCCGTCCTTGTTCACGACCACGCTGAACGGCACGCAATCCAGGCGCGTCACGATGCCGCCATCGAATTTTGGCGCGCGACCATCGATGGCGACGGCGTGGAACTGCGTGGGGTCGCCGACCGCCGCTACACCCTGGTCCAGCAGGTTTTTTAGGACGCGGCCCTTGTTATAGGGCGTGCCGCGGATGAGGAAATTATCCGCCGCATCCCCCCAGTAATGCTTCAGCCATTCCAGATTACCCTGAAAGCCGCCGGACGATGCCACGAACACCCTGCCCTGCACGGTTTCCGGAAACCCGTGGCAGGTCAGGGCAGCAGAACGCACAAACCCATCGTCCATATAAAGGGCGGTGACTTCGGTATCGTACAGAATTTCAATACCGAGACGCTGGGCAGTCATGTAATGCGCATTCAGCAACGCCTTGCCACCACCGAGGAAGAACGCATTGGTGCGCGAGAGCGACAGCGTGCCGGACAGCGAAGGCTGAAAGCGCACGCCCGAATTCAGCATCCATTCGAACACACCGGCCGAGGCGCGAATGGTCATGCGTGCCAAAGCTTCATCCGTTTGCCCGCCCGTCACGCGCAGCAGATCGTCCCAGTACTCGTCTTCCAGATAGGCATCCGTCAGTACACCGGTCGGCGCGGTGTGCATGGCGCGCAGATTACGGGTGTGCCGGCTATTGCCGCCACGCATGGATTTCGGCGCATGTTCCAGCACCAGCACGGAGCAGCCGGCCTGGCGCGCGGTGATCGCCGCGCATAATGCCGCGTTGCCGCCGCCCACCACCACCACGTCGTAAACTTGCGTCAGATCGACCATTTCGTCGTACCCTGCACTGCGCCACTGGCCCGACCGCCATATACAGGCGTATAGGGGAGGCTACAACACCACCACCATTTGGGGGAGGCAGATATGGCAGGGGAAACCCGCGCCTGGTTCGAAATTACCCGCGACGTGCTGCGCGCGCATAATGTCCGGCTGATCCCCTATGTGCCGGACAATGTGCTGCGCCCGTTGATCGCGCTGCTGGAGGCTGATCCATTCTTCACGGTGTTCACCTGCACGCGCGAAGAAGAGGCCGTTGGCATTGCCTGCGGCGCCTGGATGGCCGGCACGCATGCGATGGTCCTGATGCAGACCTCGGGTTTTGCGACGCTGCCGAATGTGTTGGCATCGCTGCCGGTGCCGTTTCAGATTCCTATCTTGCTGATGGTGTCTGAGCGCGGAACGCTCGGGGAGTTCAATATCGGCCAGACCTTGGTAGCACGCACGATGCGCCCCGCGTTGGATAGCCTGGCAATGGAACACCACACCTTGAGCAGAGTTGACGAGGTCGAGTTCATTATCGAACGCTCCATCCGCCAGGCGGTGGCGACCCACCAGCCCGCAACCTTCATCCTTTCCCCGCTGCTCACCGGCGGGAAGGTATTTTAGGGAATAGCGCCATGTCAGGACATTTGAATCAACCGCGCACCCGCGCGGACGCCAAGGTGATGGACCGCTTTAACCTGACCCAGCGCATGGTGGGAAAGTTAAAGCGTGAGGAGGCCGTGATTGGCGGTATTGGCTGGTCTAATTTCGACCTCTGGGCCGTCGGCCATCGGCCGCAGAATTTTTATATGCTGGGAAGTATGGGGCTAGCGGTGCCGATCGCGTTGGGTGTTGCGATCGCGCAGCCCGCGCGAAAAGTGATTGCGCTAGAAGGTGATGGGTCAATCCTGATGCAGTTGGGTTGCTTGGCGACGGTGGGGGCGCGAGCGCCAAGGAATCTGGCCATCATCATCCTCGATAATGGCGGCTATCAGATCACCGGCGGACAGGTCGCGGCGAGCGAACTGGGGGCTGATATCGTCGCCATCGCGCGCGGCGCCGGCATCACGCAATCCGCCTGGGCCGCCGATGAAGCGCATTTCGAGGAACTGGTAGACCGCGCACTGACCGAGGACGGACCGTGGCTGATCGGCTGCCGGATCAATAACAACAAACCGGTGGCGACGACCGAGCGCGATCCATCGCTGATCCGCGATCGTTTCATGCGCGGCATGGGCGTTAAGGCGTAACGTCTTCCTCCCCGTCTTCGGCCACCGGCGCGGGCAGGGCGGAGCCCCGCAATCGCAAATAATCGATTTTTCCGGTCGCCAGCAATGGCAAGCTAGCACGTATCTCAATTTGTCGTGGCACCATGATTTCCCCAATGCCGCGCGCCTACTCCGCCGCGAGCAGTTGGGAAACCCGTGGCGTCCGCGCGCATGGCCACAGGAAGAAGTTGCGCGCCTTTGCGCGAGTCTGGCCGGCTGATCACCACACGCCACGCGCCTGCCCAGAGCGCTTCCACCAGGCTTCGCAAGCCGCGAGCAAAACCCTTTCACCAGAGATCTTGGCGAAGCGTTTGGCGCGGTCCTTGATGGTGACGAAGCCTTGTTCATCCATGCTGACGATATCGCCAGCATCGAACCATTCTTCTTCCTGTGCTTCCAGCACGCCGGGATTTTCGGCACCCAGATAGCCCAGCATCAGATTGGGACCACGCACTTACAAGCGCCTAGCATCGTCCAGATCGGGGATCGCATCCAGCCGGAATTCTACGCCTAGTAACAGCCGGCCGACTATGCTGGTAAAGTTATACATCGCGGTATTGACGGCCAGCGCGGCGACAGATTCTATCGCGTTATAGCCTTCCAGAATTCGCACACCCAAGCGTTCCATATAGAGCGTGCGGGTTACGTTGCGTCCCGCTCTGCCCCGCTGAATGCTTGGCGGATGGAGAAAAAATTATAGGGATTCGCAAACCGCGCCCCGCCGGAGAGAAACGTATCCCGCCCAAAAAGATGGCCGCATCGCTATCATAGGTCATTTCTGGAACGATGGAGAAATGCGGCAGCGACGGATAGAAGAAGATATGCACGCTGCTGAGGGTGGGAAGAGCTATCCCGCCCGTCAGGCCCAAGTTATAGAAGACCGGCATGGCATCCTGCACCCGATCGTCGGGTGAGAAATCGATCACGGTAGCCAGTCGCGCTCAATTGGCGATCAGGCTGCGATATCTGTGCACGACTTCTTTTGGCGTACCTTTGGAGCCCGAGGTAAACAGCAGCACCGCCGGGTCTGTTGTCTTACCGGTTGTGCCGGGCAGTGTGCGCAAGTGGTAGGAATACCCAAAAACCGCGCAACCGATCCACCAGGCTGATTTTCGCGCGGATATCCTCCAGCCAAATAGCGTTTATTTTTAGCCATGCGTGCAACTGTTGTACCCAGCTTGCCGCGCTCGACGAAGGCACGAGAGCATAGTGAGGTTTTGACTTACGCGGTGTTGCACGCCGACAGCGTGCCCTCCGCCCCAGCCACATAATTCAGAATCTCCGGCACGTGCCCGAATGCTTGCACAGCGAAAATGCCACCGGCACGCTGGTGGCGTTGGGCAGCATGACGCAAATATATTCGTCCGGTTCCGTGCGCACCGCGATTTTCCAGACCAGGGCCGCTGCGCCGAGGATCAGGCAGCGCTAGGAGATCGGCGCGTGATTAATATCATCGGGGATTTCCGACTTTTCCCATAGCGATTAGCCGCATCCGGCAGGGTCGCGAACAAGGATGTGATTAACACTCTTCGTACAGTAAACCATATTCGCCATGACATCGTACAGCCGATCCGCCAAAACACGACGGCGCGCACGGCCGAATAGATCTGGCGGGGCAACAAGGGTGACAGGTTCCATTACCGCGATCGTCAAGGGAGGAAACCGGCGCAGCCACGCCTTACCCCGCGTGCGTGAGAGTGAAGAAAATTGCTGGCCATCGATGCGCACCAGCAGGATTTTTGCATCGGCCTTGTCGGCTATCAGACCAGCACCCTCATAAATTTTCATCAGGCTACCGGTTTTAGTGATTCTGCCTTCCAGAAAGATCACCAGACGCTTGCCCTCACTCACAATTTTGACCATCGATTTGACGATGTAGGGACTGGTGAGATCGACGGGAAAAACATCGATCAAGGCGAGCATGGGCCGCGCCCACCATTTGCGCGTGATGAACAGGTCGACCGCGAAGGTAAAACGTCCCGGCAAAAACGCCGCCAGCAGCGCACCATCGGCGAAGGACAAACGATTGACCACGAACACCACGCGGTCACCCGCGGCATGCGCATTCTCCACACCCTTAACGGTGACGCCGTGGAATGTAACGAAATACCAGCGCAGGATGGCGCGCATCGTTTCTTGCGGCAGGATGCGTATGATCCACACCGTCACCCCGAAATTCACCGCCGCCAGAATTAGCAACAAGCCCGGTGCGCCGAAGCCGATATAGGAAAACGCCACCGCCACCGCGGCACCAACCACCATGAAGCCCGCATTGAGGATGGAATTTACCGCAATCACCCGCGCGCGCGTATCCGGTGCCGCCCCATCCTGGATAAGTGCGTTCAACGGCACCGAAAAAATACCGCCGCATGCCGCCACCAGAAAAAGATCGACCAGCATCCGCCAGCCCTGGATACTTACCAGCATACCGCCCACATGTGCGAACTCCCCTGCAGCCGCGGTGCTGGCCGCGACGAAATCCCAAAGAAACAGCGACATGCCGAAGCCCGCGAACGGCACGTGGCGCGCACTGAGCTCGCCATGCAGCAGCCACGCGCAAATCAACGACCCAACACCGACACCGATGGTAAAGAACGTCAGCAGTAACGTAAGCACGAAGGAATCGCCGCCCAGGGTGGTTTTCGCGAGCACCTGCAATTGCGTCAGCAGGGTCGCGCCAAAAGCCCAGAACCAGGATGTGCCAAGGATCGATAACCACACCCCACGCCGTTCGCGCGCGATCCGGATCAGGCCGAGCGATTCGGCAACCACATTCCAACCAATGCGCAATCCCGGCGCGCCGGCGGGTGCCGGGGGAATAAACTGCGCCGCGATGACCCCTGCCACCGACAAAACAATCGCCAATGCCGGAACCATGACCGCGCCATAAGGCAGGCTGATCAGCGCACTGCCAAGGATGACTCCCAGCAGGATGGCAACGAAGGTACCGGCCTCGATCAGGCCATTGGCTTCAACGAGCTCCGTCTCCTCCAGATGCTGCGGCATGATGCCAAATTTCAGCGGGCTAAAATATGTCGCCTGCACGCCGAAACCGAACAGGACCACCATCAACACAGGCAGGCTGTCAAAGGCAAACCCGACGGCCGCGATCACGGACAGCCCCAACTCCCACCACCGCGTCATGCGGATCAGCTGGGCCTTATCCTGCCGATCGGCCAACTGCCCCGCCACAGAGGAGAACAGCACATAAGGTAAAATAAAAATACCAAGCGCGAGCGTGACCAACGCCGGCCCATGTTCCGCCGAACGATACAGCGCCAGCACCGCCAGCGCATTTCGGAAGAAATTATCGTTTAGCGCCCCGAGGGCCTGGGTTGCGAACAGCGGCAGGAACCGTTGTGACTGAAGCAGCCGCGGCAACATCATAGGCACGCGTTCCTAAAAGCGCCGCCTGGTTAACAACACACCGCTTTTTTCGAACGCCGCGATTTCATCGGCCGAGTAGCCGTGTTTGGCCAGCACCGCCGCGCCATGCTCGCCGAATTTTGGGGGTGTGGCCCGCGTGCCGCCAGGTGTGCGGGAGAATTTGATGGGAGTGCCGAGGCCTTTGTACCAATCCAATTCCGTGACCATTTCACGATGCGCGGTATGCGGCGCGGAGGTTGCTTCATCCGCCCACAGCACCGGCCCAGCCGGCACGCCGCTGCGGATCAGCCGGTCCGCCAGCTCGTGACCGTCCTGTGTTGCGAAGGCCTCGGTCAGCGTCACGGTCAGCACGGCGCGGTTAACATTGCGCTTTCCGTTATCGGCAAAGCGTGGATCGTCCGCCATCTCCCGCTTGCCGATTAATTCGCATAATTTACGGAATTGCCCGTTATTGCCGGCGGCAATAAAAATTTCACAGGTTTTTGTTTTGAATTTGTCATACGGTACCAGGTTAGGATGCGGGTTACCGGTGCCTTTGGGACGAGTGTTGTTAAGAAAGTAATTGGGCGCCTGCGGATGCAGCAATGCCATGCCGCAATCATACAATGTCATATCGATATATTGCCCGAGGCCAGAAATTTCACGCTCGCGAATGGCCATCAGGATGCCGACAGTGG
>SHWN01000109.1 GCA_009693795.1 Acetobacteraceae bacterium | reverse complement strand
GGTGTCTCCGGTATCAGGATCGCCATCCGCCTGCGCGACCTTGATCGTTTCCCCCAGCATAGCGGCCCATTCGGGCCAAACGAATAAGCGCTTTTCGTAAAGCGCCAGCGTCATGGCGAACACCTGCGCGTGCCACGGCTCATGGAACACCGGGCCTTTCAAGTCGGCCGGCAATCCCGGATTGGCCCCTAGCGCCAGCCTGGCCGCCGCCGGGTCGACCGCCGCCATACTAAGCGCGCTCCAGATACGGTTCGAACGCCTCGACCGACACTTTTACCGTCGGATCGCTATCGGGTCCCCACAGGTCGCGCCCTTCAAAGCGCACGGTGTAGAGCCATTGCGGATTTTCGCCCTGGCCCATGGCCTCGGTATCCGGAAAGACCTGACAGCCGTGCAGTCTCTCCACCACGCCAACATGGCCGCGGACATAGCGAGGCAGGCGGGTATGGGTCCTGGGGTGCATGTTGCGCGCGAGCACATGGTCGCCCACGGCGAGCAAGGCGGGCGCTGGTACAGGACGCGTGAAGGTTCCACGCTGAGCGACCCGGTCGACGTCGTCCATGGTGAACTTGCCGTTGGGAGGAAGCTTGCCGGGACGCAAGGCTCGGCCGACCGCAACTTCATCCGCATCAGCATAGCCATACTTGACGATCGCCCGTTCGAACCGTTCCAGCCAGCGGCGATAATAGGATTTTAGATAGAGCTGCGGCGGCAGCACCTCGATTCCGTAACGACCTTGGTCGATGTTCCAAGCCCCAATCGCACCCATCACCCGGCTGATGGCCATCACGTTGCCCTCCCAGGCGGCATGGAACACGGGGCCCACTTCGTCGGGATCGATTGGACCGAAGCCATCCATCCCGCCCATATCATGGATGCCGTTCATATACCGATCTCCGCCGGGGTCGCCGCGATACCTGTGCCGATCATCGAATCCCGCGTAACCAGCCGGGCCAGTTGTTCCTCGCTCCACCCTTCAGTACCGGCGGGGCGGATGGGCAGGACCAAGTAGCGCACCTCGGCGGTGGAGTCCCAAATCCGGATCTCGGTCTCGTTGGGCAGCGTCATGCCGAATTCGCTCAGCACCGCGCGTGGTTCCTTCACGACACGGGAGCGATAGGCGAAGGATTTGTACCAGACGGGCGGCAGGCCCAGCACGTCCCAAGGATAGCATGAGCACAAAGTGCAGACGACGATGTTGTGTCGATCCGGTGTATTCTCCAGCGCTACCAGATTCTCCCCCATCCTGCCCTTGTGTCCGAATGGTTGGGCGGCCTTGCTGGCATCGGCGAGCAGCGCCGCGCGAAAGGCGGGAGTGGTCCAGGCGCGGGCGACGATGCGGGCGCCGATATGGGGACCGATCTTGGTCTCATAGGTTTCGACGATCGCGTCCAGTGCCGCGGGCTCGACGTAGCCCTTTTCGACCAGGATGGTCTGAAGGGCTCGGACCCGCAGCTCGGTTTCCGACAGCTCGGACGCTTCCCCATGGTCGTGCCCATGATCATGCCCGTGGGCGTGCCCTTGGTGATAGTGGTCATGCGCGGTCACGGGTGGCCTCCTATCTGCGGTCGTGGCTGGACTCGGGGTCAGGATACACGGTCCGGCTTTTGGTTGCGACAGGCTCATGCGAGGGGGGTCCGGTGAACACCAGTTTCCCCCGGCGCATACGACGAGTACAAATTGACTACCAAATTCGGCAGTGGAGAACCCTGATGCTTGCGGATAAGTATGACCTCCCTTTGTCCACGACCTCCGCCGCCGCGCGCGACGCCTACGTGCGGGGCTATGACCTCGCGTTAACCCTGTATCCCGGGGCATTGGAGGCCTTTGATCTCGCCCTCGCCACCGACCCTGGACTCGCGCTGGCCCATGCCGGTAAGGCCCAGGTGCTGATGCGGGAAGGCAAGGCCGCGGACGGTCGAGCCGCCATAGCGGTCGCCAAAGAACTGGGGGGCGGTCTATCGGCTCGCGAAGCCGGGCATATCCGGTTCTTCGATCTCGCCTTTTCCGGTCAAACTGCCGCCGCCATCACCGCGTTGCACGAACACCTGACGGACTGGCCGCGGGATGCACTGATGATCGCCACTGCGGCCAACCCGAACGGGACGATCGGCGGCTCGGGCCGCATCGGGCAGAAGCACGAAATCGCAGCGATGATGGACCGGATCGCACCCCGCTATGGCAATGACTATTGGTTCCTGTCCTACTATGCCATCGCACTGTCGGAGGACGGGCGACTGACCGACGCGCGTGCGGCGATCGAACGCTCGGTGGCCCTAAACCCAAAGAACGCACACGCCGCGCATGGGTTCGCTCATATCAGCTACGAAAGCGGCGATCCCGAAACCGGTCGGGCCTTCCTGTCATCCTGGCTGCCCAATTATCCCCGTAATGGCTCATTCCACGGCCATCTCAGCTGGCACCTGGCCCTATTCGAACTGGGGGCAGGCAATTGGGAGACCGCTCAGCGTCTGTATCGGGACTACATTGCCCTGGACCAGCACAGTGGCGGTCCACCGCAGAAAATGACCGACGGAACCGCGTTCCTGTGGCGTTCGGAACTGGCAGGCCATCCGCGCGACCCTGCGGCGTGGCGCAGGATGTACGACCATGCCAGACGGACCCTGCCGCGGCCGGGGGCCGGGCTTTCCGACCTGCATGTCATCCTGGCGCAGGCGGTCATGGGCGATGACACCGGGAGTGAGGCGCGCACCCACCAGATCGAGGAGCTGGTGCGGGAGGGGCGGTACCCATCCGGCTCATACCTGCCCCAACTGTCGCGCGGCCTCGTGGCGTTTGAGCGTAGGGATTTTCCCGCCGCGATCGATACGCTGGCCCCGCTCGCCGGACAGAATGAGCGCATTGGTGGCAGCCGAGCGCAACACGATCTGATCGAATTCACGCTGTTGAAGGCGTATTTGAATGCTGGCCGGCTTGAGGAAGCGCGCCGTCTGCTGGCGGCCCGCCGACCCGGAGCGTCCGGGGTGCCGGTTGTCGGGGTTGCCGCCCTGCACTGACCGATGAGAGAAGCGAGGGGGTGCTGAGTCTTAGCGCCACCAGCCGTGCTTGGTCCCTGGGCTGCGCTCCTCAGGCCTGCGGTCTACCTCGCAACTGGGACACGACGCGGGAGGGTTGCACCGTCGCCTGCTGTCCGACCATCGGACCCGGGTGCCTGATTGATCAGATCAACCAGGAACCTGTTTTCCAGCGCGATTGCGATGGCGTCGCGTGCTTCTTTCATCAGGTGTTGCAGCCCGCACGTATTGACATCGACGCAGCCGGTGTAGGGCCGGAACCGTGTCACGCTGGCGTATGGCGTATAAGTGCTGAGTTTTCGAGGGAAGCGGGTAAACGGAACGAACGCACCGTTCAGCGATATTCCGAATGGGGTGCCGGGCCTGAGATCGCGCTTACCCATTTTATTCAGCGGAGGTTTGGGCAAGGGCCATATCGTCCTGTGCCAGCTTATTTAGCTAACATCGAGCAATCCCGCAAAGCTGTTCGGCCTGGCATCGCGCAAGGGTAGTATTGCGCCGAGCGCCAATACCGATCTAGTGCTGTGGGATCCGAAGAAGGATATTACGATCACCAACTCGGTGGTGTAGCACGTGATCGATTACACGCCCTATGAAGGCATGCAGGTCACCGGCTGGCCGGTGACGACGATCCGGCGCGGCGAGCTAGCGATGCATGATGGAAAAATCATGGCCGCACTTGGATCGAGACAATATCTGCCGGGCGCTCTAAACGATCTGATCCGGCCTGCCGGCGGCCTGCCCTTCGGCTTCGATGTCCGCGCCTACAAAGTTTAAGGAAACACCCTCATGAGCGATATTCATATCGAATCCGGCCCGTTTATTTTTCGCGCGCAATTTGAAACGGGGGCAGCGCCAAAAACCGTGGCGCGGTTTCGCGCTATGCTGCCCTATCAGGAGCGCATCATCCATGTTCGCTGGAGCGGTGAGGCCTGCTGGATCCCCCTCGGCGAGCTGAATCTGGGCCTCGGCTATGAAAACCCCACCAGCTATCCGGCGCCGGGGCAGATCCTGCTCCATCCCGGTGGGATCAGCGAGACAGAAATCCTACTGCCCTATGGCGCCTGCCAATTCGCCAGCAAGGTCGGCGTACTAGCGGGCAACCATTTCCTCACCATCACCGAGAATCTGGAAAACTTGGCGGAGTTCGGCAAGTACGTCTTATGGTCTGGAGCGCAGGCAATCCACTTCTCCGCCGCCGGATCATAAGCCCATCCATGCCGCACCGCGTTGCGCCGGAGGTCAGGGGAGATGTCAACGTCTACGGCGCAGCGCACGCCGCCAAATCGGCTCGATCGCATATGCCGATATGCGCCCCTGCGACGTTAATATCGCTATCGCACTGCAACTGGAGCAAGGTGCGCGAAACGGTTTCGACTGTTAGCCCCAGACGATCGGCGATATTGGCGCGGCTCATCGGTAGGGCGATATGCGCCGGCATTCCATAGCCATGGAACTCCGCACGCGGTCCCATGTCCAGCAGAAAACTGGCCATACGCTCGGTCGCGGTCTTCCGGCCCAGCAACAGCGCATGGCCATGGCAGCCCCAGCACAACAGCCAGATAATAGGACGCTAAACCCGTGCATCGGTCGCTCTTGCACATCGCGGTCAGATCCACATCGTCGATCACCTCCACCACGAAGCGAGCCAGGCGCCTTTGTGGAAACCACTCGTCGACCAAGGGTGGCATTAGGAAACCTGGCGAGCCGCCGATGCAACGGAAATTGTTCATCAGGGGAGTCCAGGGAGGACACGAATCGCCGTAATGATAGTAATATAAATATTGGTAGCTCTGAGTCCGACAGGCTGCTAGCCGCCATATCGGACCTGGCACGGGCGTTGCGCCCGCTGATGGCATGCCGGCACATGGGAGACGGTCGATGGACCTCAAAGGCACGGTGGCACTGGTGACCGGTGGCAATGGAGGGCTCGGGCAGCGTATTTGCCACGCGCTGGCGAAGGAAGGCGCGCATATCGTCGTGATGTACGCGCAAAGCCGCGAGCAGGCAGAAGGGGTCGCGCGCGAACTCGCATCCCGGTATCAAATTAACGCGGCGGCTTGTGCCTGCGATATCACCGATAGCGCGGCGATCTCGCGGCTGCTGGACGATGTGACGCAGCGCTTCGGCCAGCTCGATATCCTGGTCAATGACGCCGCCTATAACAAATCGATCCCGTTCCCTGACCTCGACGATCTGACCCTGGAGCTGTGGGAGAAGATTATGGCGGTGAACCTCACCGGCCCCATGCAGCTCACCAAGGCGGTGGCGCCGATCATGAAGGCGCAGGGGCGTGGCCGCGTCGTCAATATTTCCTCTGTCGCCGGGCTCGCGCCGACCGGATCGTCCATTGCGTATGCGGTCGCGAAGGCCGGCCTCATCCATCTTACACGCTGTATGGCGGTCGCGATGGCGCCGGAGACCTTGGTGAACTGCGTGGCGCCAGGATTGCTGGAAGGCACCCGTGCCACCGCCAATCTGCGCGCCGAGCAGATCGAGCGATCGGCCTCAGGCGCGCTGCTAAAAAAGGCCGCCGACAAGGATGATTGCGCCGACATGGTGGTGACCATGTGCCGCACCGAAACTATGACCGGACAGACCATCGTCATCGATGCCGGGCGGATCTTTCATTAACCGTCACGCGACGGCGCCGGTTTGCCGCCCCCCCCGAAGCTCCGCCGGAAAATCCTGCCTGCCAAGCACGGCATAATGCAAATCAAGCCGGTCGCGCCCTCGACCCCTTATTATCTTGGCGTGCAAACCCTCCTACCAACAAAATGGATAAATGGCCCGACGGGGCCGGCGTGCCATAACCGGAGTTCAGGCCGATGTCCGCCATACAGGAAACCCTCGACCGTGCCGCGCCAGCCGCCGTGCGGGAATACGATGCCATCATCGTCGGTGCTGGCATGTCGGGCCTGTATCAGCTGCTACGGCTGCGCGATCTGGGCATGCGGGCGCTGGTGCTGGAAGCAGGCACGGGGGTGGGCGGCACCTGGTACTGGAACCGCTATCCCGGAGCGCGCTTCGATTCCGAAAGCTATTCCTACAGCTACTCCTTCTCAAAGGAGTTGCTGCAGGAATGGGACTGGTCCGAACATTTTTCCGGCCAGCCGGAGACGTTGCGCTACATCAATCACGTCGCCGATAAGTTCGACCTGCGCAAGGACATACTGTTCCACTCCCGCGTTGCTGCGGCACATTACCAGGAAGGCGCGCGCGGCTGGGAAATCACCTTGCAAGATGGCAGCCGGTTCCGTTCTCGCTTCCTGGTGACCGCGATCGGCCCGCTTTCGGCACCAACCGTGCCAACGATCCCCGGAGTAGAGAGCTTTAACGGACAATCCTTCCACACCGCACTCTGGCCACATGAGCCGGTCAGTTTCGAGGGCAAGCGCGTGGCCGTGATCGGCACCGGCGCGACCGGCGTGCAGACCATTCAGGAGGTGGCGAAGACCGTCGGCCACCTCACCGTGTTCCAACGCACGCCCAATTGGTGCGCGCCGCTGCACAATAGCAAGATTAGCCCCGAGGAGATGGAGAAGATCAAGGCCGGCTATCCGGAGATATTCCGGCGCTGCCAGGAAACCTTTGCCTGCTTCCTGCACACGCCGGATCCACGCGGCACGTTCGAGATTTCGGACGCGGAGCGCGCGACGTTCTGGGAATATCTCTATGCCTCGCGAGGCTTCGGTATTTGGCAGGGTAATTTCAAGGACATCCTGGTCGATCGTAAGGCCAATACCGAGCTGTCGAAATTCGTCGCCAATAAAATTCGCCAGCGGGTGAAGAACCAGGCGGTAGCAGAAAAACTCATTCCCAAAAACCATGGCTTCGGCACTCGCCGAGTGCCGCTGGAGACCAAATATTACGAAGTCTATAACCAGGACAACTTGCAGCTGGTGGATATCAAGGAAACTCCGATCGAGCGGATCACGGAAAAGGGCATCAAGACCAGCGATGCCGAATATGAATTCGATATCATCATCTACGCCACCGGCTTCGATGCCATTACCGGCAGTTTCGACCGCATCGATATCCGCGGCGCGGATGGCCAGCGCCTGAAGGACAGATGGGCGCATGGCCCGCAGACCTTTCTCGGCGTCCTGGTGGAAGGTTTTCCGAACATGATGATGCTGATGGGGCCGCACACGGCGCTCGGCAATATTCCGCGCAGTATCGAGTATAATGTCGATTGGGTGACTGGCTTGCTCCGCTTTACCCGGGATCATCAGAAAACGCGCGTGGAAGCCACGTCGGCGGGGGTGGAACGCTGGACCAATCACGTCAAATCGCTCGGCGTGGGGCTGCTGTCGAACGAGATCGATTCCTGGATGACCGGCATCAACCGGAATGTGAAGGGCAAGGACACCCGCATCATCGCTCGCTATAGTGGCAGTGCCCCGGCCTATCGCGAACGCGCCAACGAAGTGGCGGCGCGAGGGTACGACGAGCTGTCGTTGAGTTAACGCGACCCCGCCTTAAGATTCGTCTCCCAAAGCCCGATGCTTGAGATCTTTTAACTTCTCCGCGCCTCCCGCCAGAGTCGGTGCGATTTTTATCACTTTCTGCTAGGCGGCATAGGCGCCTTTCCAGTCCTCCCGCGCCTCGGTGACGCGGGAGAGGGTTTGCAGGGCGGCGAAACGCCAAGGTTCGCGCTGCAAGGTTTCGCTCACCGCCATAATCGCGCCCAGCGTATCGCCCATGGCGTAGCGCGTCAGCGTGATCTGGTGCCAAGCCTCGGCGTGCGTGGGTCCAATGTCAGCGCCGCGTCGAAATCGCGCAAGGCTTCCTCATGCGCGCCGGCCGATAGCTCGCGCAGGCCGCGCCCGAGCAGCAAGGTTACCGCTTGGGAACTGGCGTTGAGCCGAAGTTGGCGCAGTTTCGATTCCAGCGAGGTGGCTTCCTGCTCACTTGCCGCCATCTGCAATGCCGCCAGCGCCTGATCAAGCGCCGCCCACCGTTCCGCCGCGCCTTCGCCGCGCGATCCACCGTTGCCGCCGGGGGTATCGAGGCCAGGGCTTGCGCCAGTGCAGGGCCAGCCAACAACAGCCAGACCAGGCACCATCGCGACGTTGCCTATTCCCCCAGAGCGGCTGGCAGTGCGGCGGGCTTGGGCCCGCCGGCCATCCAGTCCAGCAACTG
>SHWN01000108.1 GCA_009693795.1 Acetobacteraceae bacterium | reverse complement strand
GATGGAAAGAATTTTGGCCCCGCCGGAATCGCGTTGCGCGGATTGGCCGAGATTAGGGGCGCGGCAAGGTGACAAGACTTGGATCAGGTGCTGGGCCAATAACGCGGTAGACCCGGTATTCTTCCGCGGTGACCCCCGCCCGCTCACGCCGCATGGCAGGAAGTTCGGTGGACGCGGCCCAGGGTGCTGGGGGCAATCGTTCGGACAGGCGCTTGCTGCGCAGAAAGATGCCGGATTGACCATTAAGATCCGGGTGCGGCAAGCTAAAAGTGGCCCAGCGCAGGCCCGTACCCGTGACCCGGCTTTCAGACGGCAAATGCCATGCGAGGATGGCCGCAAGGGCATAGTTATCGGCAGCGATGAACGTCGCTCCCTCGGCCCGGCGCGTGGTTTCTAACGATGTGGCCAATGCGGCCCAGCCGGCAAACCGCTTCATTGACGGATCCAATTTCGGCGGAATCGGCAAGACCGGCCACATGGCCTGCCAATAGATTGGCACGATGAGCGCAAAACCGAGCCACGCGGCCGGACGATGCAGGCGCGGCCAGGCCATGGTGGCCAGCAGTACGGCCGATGGGTAAATAATCACCGGCCAATTCGCTTGCACGCGATCCGTGAGCGTATGTTGCAGCAAGACTGGCAATGGCAGCAGCGTCAGCAACAGCAACAGGCTCATACAAGGATCATGCTCCCGCTGAATATGGCGAACTGCCAGAACGATCCCGGCGCAAACAAGAATAAAAATGATCGGCGTGACAATGCCAATCTGTCCCGCCAGAAGTTCAACGACATAGAACGCCGCCCGATCCAGATGTAAGCTGCCAATGCGCCCACCCTGTTTAATAAACCCGACCCAGTCATGCTGCACGTTCCACACGATGACCGGTAAAAAAATCAATGCCGCCACCACGCCACCAATCCACGGCCAGGGCCCACGTAGCCATGGACGCACGGATGAATCCATCAGCAACCACAGCGCAATCGCGAGGCCCAGAAAACCGGCACTGTATTTACTGGCTAGCGCCAATCCGGCGCACAGCCCGACCACCAGGAACCAGGCCCCGTGCCCGCCCGCCAAAATCCGTCCGAGGGCAGCGAGGGAAAGAATCCAAAAGAACAACAACGGCGTATCGGGGGTCATCGATATCGCGCTGATCCCCAGTGCCAGGGTGGCATTCAGCAAGATTGCCGCCATCACACCGCGCGCGCGGTCTCCGGTAAGGACCGCACCGGCCCAGGCCAGTGCGACCGACGCCAGCGCTGCCGATAAAGGTGCGAACAGCCGCACACCCAATGCGGTATCACCGAGCAGAAATGTGCCCGCGCGGATCCAGAGCGCCACCATCGGCGGATGATCGTAATACCCGCCCGCCAGCGCACGAGACCAGACCCAGTAATAGGCCTCATCGGGTGATAGCGGGGTAAACGCCGCCACCACCAACCGTAAGACGGTTAGCGCCAGCAGGGCGACGACCGGGAAAATCACCTCACGCGCCAGACCAGCGTGGTAGAAACGGCGTAATTCCACACCACCCCGACCACCGCGCCTATTGCTCCGGCGACGCTCCAGCTCACCTGATCGGTATAAAGCTGGCGCGCGATGCCAATATTGGCAATCGCGCCCAGGCCGCAGACCAGAAAGAACATCAGAAACCCGCGCCACAAAGTCGGACCACGCAGGCGCTGATCACGATAGGTGATCTGGTTGTTAAGATGAAAGTTAAAAATTATAGCGATGACGGTGGCCATGATCTGCGCCACGGTGAAGCCTAACATGGCGGTCTGCAAGGTCAGATGCAGAATGGTCAGATGAACCAGAACGCCCAGCGCGCCGACCAGCGCGAAGGACAGAAAACTCAACGGCAGAAATCCTCCCAATACTTTATCGGCCAGCAATCCGCCGAACTGCATCAACACCAAAATGTCGAGCTTGCTTTCTCCGGCCTGGCGTTCGCGGAACACGAATGGAATTTCCTTAACGACTAGTGGGCCCGGCGCGCTGAGCACGACATCCAGAAAAATCTTAAATCCTTGCCCGGTCAAACGCGGGGAAATCTCCTCAAATCGTGCGCGCGGCAGCATGAAAAAACCGCTCATCGGGTCCGTTAACTTCACCGGCAGGAAATACTGCGCCAGTCGGATGCCGGTTTCCGACAGCCAATGGCGAAACCCCGATGGTAGCCCACTCGCATTGCCACCCTCCACATGGCGGCTGCCGACGGCTAGATCGGCGCCATCCCGCAAGGCTTGCAGCATCACCGGCAACCGCGTCTCGTCATGCTGCATGTCGCCATCGATCACGGCGATATGCGCGGCAGAGGACGACAAGGCTCCCTCGATCACCGCCGAGGCCAGGCCGCGCCGTCCGATGCGGCGGATGCAGCGTACGCGGGTATCGGATTGTGCAATGCGCCGCGCCTCGGCGGCGGTGCCGTCCGGGCTGTTGTCATCAACGAACACGACCTCCCAGGCGATGCCCACCAGCGCCTTATCGAGTGCCGCCACCATCGGGGCGACGTTTGCGCGTTCGTTACGGCAGGGGACCACGACACTGAGATCGAACGGCGTATCCGCCACGCTCACAACGGCACTCTCACAATCATAATGGCACACCGGCAAGATCGCGGCTGGTGCGAATGGTCTGCAAGGTCTGCACCTTGCTGACACTCGTTAAGCCAGTGAGTTTCTGGGTCAGTTCGTTCTCATGCGCGGTGTCGCGCGCCACCAGCCGCAGCAGGAAATCGCCGCCGCCGCGGATCATGTGGCACTCGCGCACCTCCGGCCAGGTTGCCACCAGGGCTTCGAAGCCCGACAGCACGCTTTCCTTCTGGCTTTCCAGCCCGACAATGGCGAAAAAGACGATTTGCCAGCCCAGTTTCGGCGGGTTGGTATCGGCATGATAGCCGTGGATATAGCCGGCTTCCTCCAGCCGGCGCACGCGGCGCAGGCATGGCGGCGCCGAAATGCCAGCCCGACGTGCCAATTCCACATTGGTCATGCGCCCGTCAACCTGCAGCTCCGCCAGGATGCGCCGGTCGATGGCATCCAGCACGGCTAGTTCGGTCATCTGGATCTGCGTCCTCCCCGCATGTCGTGATTCGGTTCCTACCCTGCGCCGCGTAATAATATTACAATCTATCCCGCCGGCAAGTCTGAACCAGCCATGGTGACCGCAAAGCCGAAAAAATCGTTAGCTTTCCTTGCCTCCGCGCCCGCCGGCCCGATATGGTCCCCCTCGACACGGAACCGGACCACAAAGATGCCACAAACCCACCGCACGCGGGTGCTGATCATTGGCGCTGGCCCCGCCGGCTACACCGCTGCCATCTATGCCGCCCGTGCCAGCCTTTCCCCCATCCTGGTGGCTGGCCTGCAGCCGGGCGGGCAGCTCACCATCACCACGGATGTGGAGAATTACCCGGGTTTCGCAGATGTCATTCAGGGCCCTTGGCTGATGGAGCAGATGGAGGCGCAGGCACGCCATGTCGGCACCGAAGTCGTGCACGACATCATCACGGCCGTGGATTTCTCCACCTGCCCGTTCCGCTGCACCGCCGATTCGGGTGATGTCCTGCTCGCAGCCTCGGTGATCATCGCAACCGGCGCACAGGCCCGCTGGCTGGGGCTGGAGTCGGAACAACGCCTGCAAGGGGCGGGTGTGTCCGCCTGCGCCACCTGCGACGGCTTCTTCTACCGCGGCAAGGAAGTGCTGGTTGTCGGCGGCGGCAACACGGCGGTGGAGGAGGCACTCTATCTCACCAATCACGCCTCGAAGGTCACCGTGATCCATCGGCGAGACAGTTTTCGCGCGGAGAAGATTTTGCAGAACCGGTTGTTCGCGCATCCGAAAATCGACGTGATCTGGGATCACGTCGTGGACGAAATCACCGCATCCGGCCAGCCGGCTACGGTGGATGGCGCGCGCCTGCGCAACGTCAAGACCGGCGCCATGCGCAGTGTCGTGGCGGATGGCGTGTTTATCGCCATCGGCCACACGCCCACCACGGGCCTGTTCCAGGGCCAGATCACGATGGATGCGGAGGGCTATATTCTGACAACACCCGGTAGCACGCGGACAAATATCGTGGGTGTCTTCGCTGCCGGCGATGTACAAGATAGAATCTTCCGTCAGGCGGTGACAGCGGCAGGTACCGGCTGCATGGCGGCGCTGGAAGCAGAAAAATACCTTGCTGAATACGCAAGCACTGAGGCGATGGCCGCGGACTAAAGGCGGCAGATACAGGTTGGCTGCAATGCAGCCACCGACACAAATCCGGGCGCATAGGGCCGGGCGTACAGGGTTAGGTGGCATGGGAGTAATGAGGTTATGAATTGGGACAAGCTACGCGTCTTTCACGCCGTGGCGGAGGCTGGCAGCTTCACGCATGCGGGTGCAACGCTTAATCTGAGCCAGTCCGCCGTCTCTCGCCAGATATCTGCCCTCGAGGAAAATCTGGCTGTGCCGCTGTTTCACAGGCATGCGCGCGGATTAATTCTGACGGAGCAGGGTGAAACCCTGAACCGCACGGTGCGCGATGTCTTCGCCAAGCTGGCGATGACTGAATCACTGCTCACCGAAAGTAAGGAAAAACCGGCTGGGCGTCTGAAAGTCACCACCACGGTGGGCTTCGGCTCCTCCTGGCTGGCCCCACGCCTGCAGGGTTTTCTGGAGGCCTATCCGGATATTTCCGTCGCCCTCCTGCTCGATGACATGGAGCTGGATCTGGCGATGCGCGAGGCCGATGTCGCGATCCGCTTTCATGTGCCCAAGCAGCCTGACCTGGTGCAGCGCCACCTGATGTCGATGCATCTGTCGATCTGCGCCTCCACGGAATACCTGAAAAAATACGGTGTGCCGCAGCGGGCCGAGGATCTGGACGCCCATAATTTGGTTCTGTTCGGCAGCCATCATCCGCCGGTGGAGGATATCAACTGGCTGGCTGAGGCGGGACGGCGTCCCGGCAGTCCACGCCGGGCTTTGCTGGAGGTGAATTCAATCTTGGCGATGCAGATGGTGATCCGCTCCGGCCTCGGCATTGGCGCGCTGCCTGATTACCTCGTGTCCGAAAATGACGGGCTGGTGAAGCTGTTGCCGGAGCTGAAAGCGCCGAAGGTGGATGTTTATTTTGTCTATCCGGAGGAACTGCGCAACTCCAAGCGGGTCGCGGTGTTTCGGGATTTCCTACTCGCCCGGCTCGCGGAAATGCCCTGACAACAAACGGCACGCCATGCCGTCACAGGGCCCATTGCCGGCCGGAACGCGCCAAAGCCGGCACCTAGCGCCGGATGGTCGCGATGAACGGCCCAGCGGCCCTGGCGGCATGGATCGCGTGGGGTACGCTGATCGCTATGGAAGTGGTGCTCGGCATCGACAATCCAATCTTCATCTCCATCCTCATTAACAAGCTGCCGGAGGGCATGCGCGCGCGGGCGCGCCGCCTAGGCATTGGTCTGGCCCTGGGGATGCGGCTGACCCTGCTGGCAACGCTCGGCATCATTGTTGGGCTCGTCCAGCCGGTGCTCACCCTGTTTGGCCGGACATTTTCCTGGCGCGACCTGATCCTCATCGGTGGCGGCCTGTTTCTGGTCGGGAAGGCAACGAAGGAGATCCACCATGTTGTTGATCCCAATCCAGAGCCGGATCTGCTCTACTCAGATGCCGGAAGCATCGGCCTTCGCGCCGCGATCGGACAAATCATTGCCTTGGATCTGGTATTCTCGTTTGATATCATCATCGCGGCAGTCGGCATTACGCAGCATCTGCCCATCATGGTGATTGCGGTCATCGTGGCCGTGGGTGTGAAGCTGCTGGCGGCGGATCCATTATTGCGGTTCATCCAGGCCAACCCGCCGATTGTCATGTTGGCGCCGGGTTTCCTGCTGACGATCGGCACGGGCCCTGATCGCCGAAGGCAGTGGGGCGCGCGTACTGAAGGGCTATACCTATTCAGCCATGGCATTTTCGGCCTTTGTGGAAGGATGAGCATACGGGCGCGTCGCTGCCGTAAAGCTTCGAGGGGCAAGGTTCGCTGCGCGGTAGGCAATATCGTGTTGACATGCCCTTGATTTCGCCATGTCTGCATGGGCTACCCCCTCGGTAAGGATGCATGGCATGGCAGGATCCGGGGTTTGGCGTTACTCCGACGCGAACAAGGGGAAGAAGATTCCTATCACTGGGTTCGACGACATTGTGGTCAGTCTGCATGTCCCTGCGACAGGAAAAGGGGTCAATGACCTCTTCGTCTCCCGGACGTGAAGCCTACCTGTATACCTGCCCGCCCCGTTGAAAGACTGGGCGGGATTTTCTTTATACGGCTACAGGCCAGTTCAGTGCTGTTCCGACCAACACCGTTTCAAGGCCGTCATTGTAAGCCAACCCGATGCAACGGCGGCGGACGCCGAAGGTAAGGCACCCCAGGGCCAAAAAATGCCCCGATTTGGAGGGTAACTTCCCCTCTGGTAAAATCAATCCGCGGCGGTAAAATCAGTGCGCGGCATTGGGCTCGCGGCCGCGCGGTAAGGCATGTCGGGCTACGCCGGTGCATCAAGTGTCGGTCCGAAAAACGTCTGGGGGAGTTCATGACCATCCAAGCCACTGTGCCGCTACGATTTTGGCGTATTATCACCGCGTCCGCCGGGTTGGTCTTTGCCACCCTGCTCGGCCTCGGCGCGGTGGAGGCGGCATCCTGCGCCAATCCACGCCAGATGACCGGCTTCAAGACCTGCGCCGACGTGGCTAAGGCGGAAGCGGAAGGCGCACTCACATTCTACACCACCGATCCACCCGGCGGCACGACGGAGGTGATGAACGACTTCATGAAGACCTTCCCGAAGATCAAGGCGAGCTTCATTCGCCTGCAAGCCGGCAATCTGATGGCCAAGCTGATGGCCGAACGCCAGGCCAAGACCTATCTGGCGGATGTCTTGGCGATTTCCGAAATGACCTTCGCCGGCGATCTGGTTAAGCGCAACGCTTATTCGCTTTATGGCTCGCCGGAGCACGCCGCTTATCGAACGGAATATAAGAGCACCCCGGAAGGCCACTGGGCCTGGGGTTCTCTGATCGTCGCCGGCATCGCCTATAACCCGAAGCTGGTGAGCGGCCCCGAGATCCCCAAGAACTGGACGGATGTGTTCAACCCTGCCTTCAACGGTGCCATCAATACCAAGCTCTCTACCTCTGGCCTGCAACATGGTTCCTGGTACAAGCTGCGCCAGATGTATGGGGAGGAATACTGGGCCAAATTCGCCACCCTGCAACCGCATGGCTTCGATAGCTATGTCCAGCAGTTTGACCGCATGGTGAACGGCCAGGACAAGGTCGTGCATACGGCGCAGTATTCCGCCTATCTGCAATTCAAGGCGAAGGGCGCGCAGTTGGAATTCGTCTTCCCGACGGATGGCGTGATCGTCGGCCAGCAGATCTACGGCATCGTCGCTGACGCGCCGCATCCGGAAGTAGCAAAATTGTTCCTTGATTGGCAGTTGGGCATGCCGGGTCAGGTCTCCATGCAGAACGCGCATTTCGTCTCTTCGCCACGCGCCGACACGCCGCCCCCGCCGGGTGGCATCCCTACTGGGAAGATGAAGGTTTTGCTGGTTGATGACTGGGATGACTACATGAAATCGCGTCCGCAATTCGTCCGCGACTGGGACAAGATGATGGGCATTCGCTAATCCAATGAGCGCTTCGTCCACCGCGCCGCCAGCGCCAGCTGGCGGCGGTCCTGTTCTTGACGCACGCGGCCCTGATCGTCGTTTGGGGCGCTTTCTTGTTGTGCCTGGCATCTTGCTCAGCATCGGCCTGCTCGTCGTCTATCCGGTGTTTTTTCTGATCACTGAATCGCTAAATATGGGCGACTCCGGCGTCTTCCCGCCCACCGAACTGGGTTTCGGCAATTATCTGAACATGATCGACGACGCGAAGGTGCTGTGGAACACCGCCTTCGTCGCCGCCCTGTCCACCATCATGGCGGTGACGCTCGGCCTGCTGCTGGCCTGGATCCTAACCCGCACCGCCATCCCCGGCCGCCAGCACCTGGAACGGTTGATGGAGCTGCCTTACTACATGACCCCCCTGGTGGGTGCGCTCGCCTGGGGTGTGTTGGCCAGCCCTAAAACCGGCCTGCTGAACCAGCTCGGCCGGGCCTTTGGCGCGACCGGCGATATCCTGAACATCTACT
>SHWN01000107.1 GCA_009693795.1 Acetobacteraceae bacterium | reverse complement strand
CGCAGCGCGTCAGGGGCACGGAACAGCATCCAAATGCCCCCCGCGTCCAGCGCCGCCGCCATCACCGCCGCATGCGCCGCCGCGCTCGCCGGACCCGCGACCCAGACCAGCCCGCCACCCCAGTCCAGAAAGCAGGATGCGCCAAATGCCGCTTGCACCGCATCCAGCACCGCTGGCCCGCGCGAGGGCCGCACGGAGACCCGCCAGACCGCGCCTGTATCGGCGTCCAGCGGCGTCGCATTGCCGATCTGCCACCAGATCGTCCGGCTGGGCGCGTCGTCGAGCAGATCGCCGCCACCCAGCTCCGCACGCAGCCGGTCCAGCCGGTAGGCGACAGACGGGGCAAAGTCCTCGATCCGGATCACGGTGGCCGCTGCGTCCCACCCGATCCGCCGTGCCGCGTCGGCGGGCAGATAGGCGGCACCGGAGACGCCATAGGGCGAGCCCAGAGCGGCCGACAGGCTGGCCACCGCTGCCTCCGGCGTCTGACCCCAGCGTAGAAGGGTTCCGGTTGTCTCTGGCGCCGGCAGCACCTTCAGGGTGATCTCCGTCATTACGCCCAACGTGCCATGGCTGCCGGTCAACAACTTGCACAGATCGAGCCCGGTTACGTTCTTCAACACCCGCCCACCGGAGCGGATGATCTCGCCCGCCCCGTTCACCGCGCGGATGCCCAACACATGATCGCGCATCGCGCCCCAGGCCACACGGCGCGGGCCGGAGAGGTTCGTAGCGACCACGCCGCCCAGGGTTTGTTCGCCCGATGATCCCAGCAGGGTGGAAAAATCCGGCGGCTCGGCGATCAGATGCTGGCCGGAATCCGCCAGGGTCCGCTGGATTTCTCGTAACGGTGTGGCGGCGCGCGCCGAGATGACCAGTTCCTTCGGCGAATAGAGCGTGATGCCGGTCAGATCGCGCGTGGAGACATGACGCAAAGCGCGCACCGGGCGCAATATTTTTTCCTTTGTCGCATGGCCCCAGATCGCCAACGGCTCGCCGGCGCGGGCGGCCTCGGCAATGCTGGCTGCGAGCGAGGATTCGGCGGCCGTAACCTCCATCACGCCGCCTGGGGTAAGGCGGCAGCACCGGCCACCGGCACGTCCTGCAATGGAAAAACCTTGTTCGGGTTGAGTAGCCAATCGGGGTCGAAGGCGCTCTTGATGCGGCGCTGCTGGTCCAGTTCCGTCGGTGTAAACTGCACCCCCATCAGTTCGCGCTTTTCCACGCCCACTCCATGCTCACCGGTCAGACAGCCGCCGACCTCCACGCAAAGGCGAAGAATATCAGCACCGAATTTTTCCGCCTTCTCGAAACTGGTAGGATCATTGGCATCGAACAAAATCAGTGGATGCAAATTACCATCACCCGCATGGAAGACGTTTGCCACCTGCAAACCATATACATCCGACATTTCGGCGATACGCTTCAACACCGGCGCGATCTGGCTCGTCGGGATCGCGCCGTCCAGGCATATGTAATCAGGACTAATCCGCCCGACAGCACTGAATGCGCCCTTGCGGCCCTTCCAGATCGCTAAAGATTCCTCTTCACTCTGCGATACTTTCATACTGATCGGATCGAACTGCGCGCATGTCGCGCGGATGTGATCGAGCAGAGCGTCCTGTTCGGCGACGCTGCCTTCAACCTCGATGATCAGCATGGCCTCGGCGTCCAGCGGATAGCCGGCATGGGCGAAGGCCTCACATGCATGGATGGCTGGGCGGTCCATGAATTCCAGCGCGACGGGAATGATACCGGACGAAATGATCGCATCCACGCAGGCACCGGCGATTTCATTGGATTTGAACGCCGCCAACATCGCGCGCGCACCTTCCGGAGAACGCAAGATGCGCACGGTGACTTCCGTGATCACCGCCAACTGTCCTTCGGAGCCGGTTAAGAGACCTAGCCAGTCATAGCCGGCGGCATCCAGATGCGCGCCGCCAATGTCGATGATGTCACCCTCGATCGTGACGATCTTCAATCCGAGCAAGTTATTCGCCGTAACGCCGTATTTCAGGCAATGCGCACCGCCGGAATTCATATTCACATTGCCGCCGATCATACAGGCCAACTGGCTGGATGGATCGGGAGCGTAGAAAAATCCGTCGCCAGCCACCGCGTTGGTAATTCCGATATTGGTCACCCCCGCCTGCACCACGGCGCAGCGGTCGGCATAGTCGATATCCAGAATGCGATTCATCCGCATCATCCCGAACACCACCGCATCCTCCATCGGCAGCGCGCCGCCCGAGAGCGAAGTGCCGGCGCCACGCGGGACCACGCGCACGCCGTTTCTATGGCAATATTTCAGCAATTCAGCGACCTGTTCGGTGGTCTCCGGCAGCACCACGGCGAGCGGTACCTGCCGGTAGGCCGGCAAGCCGTCGGTTTCATAAGGTTTCAGGCGCAGCGCGTCCTCGATCACGCCATCTCCTGGCAGGATGGCGCTCAGCCCGGCGACGATGCGCTCACGCGCCGCCAGGATGTCTGCCTTCGGTTTGGGTTGCCGCATCATCTCCGTGCCTCCCAGCCTTACGAGGGAAAGATGAGCCGATGCCGGCTGGACTGCAATAACAACAACGCCCCGAGGTTTCCCTTGGGGCGTGTGTCTTGATCCAGCCAGATGGGAATTCAGCCCTGCCGGGCTTTCATCCGCGGGTTTTTCTTGTTGATGACATAGACCTTGCCGTGGCGACGCACCACGCGGCAGTTTTTGTCGCGCAGCTTAGCAGACCGCAGGCTGTTACGCACTTTCATGACGGCTCTTTCCGGCGGGACACGCCATCATATTTTGGCGCTGAGGCGCCGGGGCCAAATAGAAAGCCCCAGGGCATTTCCCAGCGCGACAGGGGGGTACGCGACTTAGGCCGCTACCTACGGTCCCGCCCCCTCGCTGTCAAGCACGCGGCGACAGGTCACACTTTTCCCCCACGAAAAGGGCCAGGGGACGACCCTCTGGCCTTTCCATCCAACCCAAACGGGGGCGACTTACTTCGTCAGCTCCGCCAGAATCGCCAGCAGCAGGATGGCGACGATGTTGGTGATCTTAATCATCGGGTTCACGGCGGGGCCCGCCGTGTCCTTGTAGGGGTCACCAACCGTATCGCCAGTCACCGCGGCCTTGTGCGCCTCGGAGCCCTTGCCACCATGGTTGCCTTCCTCGATATATTTCTTCGCGTTGTCCCACGCGCCGCCGCCAGAGGTCATCGAGATCGCGACGAACAGCCCCGTCACGATCACGCCAAGCAGCATGGCACCCAGGGACGCGAAGCCAGCAGCCTGGCCGGCAATCGTCGCGACCACGAGATACAGCACGATCGGCGCCAACACCGGCAGCAACGACGGAATGATCATTTCTTTGATCGCCGCCTTGGTCAGCATGTCCACCGCCTTGCCGTATTCCGGCTTGGCCGTGCCTTCCATGATGCCCGGAATTTCGCGGAACTGGCGGCGCACTTCCACCACGACCGAACTGGCCGCGCGGCCCACAGCCGTCATGCCCATCGCCCCGAACAGATAGGGCAGCAGGCCGCCGATGAATAAGCCGACCACCACGAATGGATCCTGCAAGGAGAAAGTGACCGTCAGCTTTGGGAAGTAATGCTTTAAGTCCTGCGTATAGGCGGCGAACAGCACCAGCGAGGCGAGCCCGGCTGAGCCGATCGCATAGCCCTTGGTCACCGCCTTGGTTGTGTTGCCGACCGCGTCTAGCGCGTCTGTCGTCACCCGCACTTCCTTCGGCAGGTCGGCCATTTCCGCGATGCCGCCGGCATTGTCAGTGACCGGGCCATAGGCATCCAGCGCCACGATCATACCGGCCAGCGCCAGCATGGTAGTCGCCGCGATAGCGATGCCAAACAGCCCGGAAAGAAGGAACGCGGCGATGATGCCGACGCAAATCACCACAACCGGCAAGGCTGTGGATTCCATCGAAATCGCCAGTCCCTGGATCACGTTAGTGCCGTGACCCGTGGTAGAGCTTTGCGCGATGGAACGCACCGGGCGGTACTCGGTGGAGGTATAGTATTCGGTGATGTAGACAAGCAAGCCAGTCACCGCAAGACCGACAAGGGCGCATTCGAACAGCGCCATGCCATTGGTACTACCACCGCCTATGATGTCGAGCTTCGTGCCGAAGCCGATGAACCAGCCGATCACCACCGCGATCGCGGCCACCGAGAGCACGCCGGTCACGATCAGGCCCTTATACAGCGCCCACATTATGTTGTTGTCAGAGCCCAGCTTCACGAAATAGGTGCCGATGATGGAGGTGACGATACACACCGCGCCAATGCCAAGCGGCAGCAACATCATCTGATCGCGTACCGGCGAGGCGAAGAAGATCGCCGCCAGCAGCATGGTGGCAACGATGGTTACGGCATAGGTTTCAAATAAATCGGCGGCCATGCCGGCGCAATCGCCCACATTGTCGCCCACGTTATCGGCGATCACGGCCGGGTTGCGGGGGTCGTCTTCAGGGATACCGGCTTCGACCTTGCCCACCAAGTCCGCGCCAACATCGGCGCCCTTGGTGAAAATGCCGCCGCCGAGACGGGCAAAGATGGAGATCAAGGAGGCGCCGAAGGACAGCGCCACGAGCGCCTCCAGGATCGGGCGCACATCGTCGCCCTTCATGGAATTGCGCAGAATGAAATAATAGACCGCCACACCCAGCAGCCCGAGGCCTACCACCAAAAACCCGGTGATCGCTCCGGCCTTAAAGGCGATGTCGAGGCCGGCCGCCAACCCCTGGCGGGATGCCTGCGCGGTACGCACATTAGCGCGCACGGACACGTTCATACCCACATAGCCGGCTAAGCCCGAGAGCACCGCGCCGATGACGAAGCCGATGCCGACATGAATGCCCAAGGTGATCGTCAGCAGAACGAGCACGGCCACGCCGACGATACCAATGGCGGTGTATTGACGGTTCAGATAGGCATTGGCGCCTTCCTGCACCGCCGCGGAGATTTCCTGCATCCGGGCCGTACCGGCATCCGCCGCCAGCACGTTCTTGGCGGTGACAATGCCGTAAATCAGCGCGAGCACACCGCAGGCGATGATCACGATATAGGCGAGTTGCATCCGTTTTTTCCCTGATCTTGATGGGGTGAGTGGGAGACCGAGCGGGTAAGATGGCAGATACGCGGCGAACGCTAATCCATGGCACGCGGCTGGGCGACAAGGGCGTGTTGGCGGCGCGGTATGCCAGAAGAGAAAATTTCAGGCAATCGCCTGATTCGGGCAATCGCAGGCATGGAATGGGTGCTAGGGGCTGCGGACACCCGATTTTTCACCGGCGCCCGGCAGGATTTGGCTTGGTGCCAAGGCCGATCTTTTTGGCCAGGGAGGATCGCTGCTTGGCATAGTTCGGTGCCACCATCGGGTAGGCGGCGTCCAGATCCCAGCGATCGCGATACTGCTCAGGCGACATGCTATACGCAGTCTTCAGATGCCGCTTCAGCATCTTCAGCTTCTTGCCGTCTTCCAAGCAGACCAGGTAATCGGGGAAAATCGATTTTTTCACCGCAACGGCTGGCGCCGGACGCTGCGCCGGCGGGATGTCGGCACTGATATTCACCAATGTCTTGTAGACATCCTGGATCAGGCCGGGCAGCGCATCCGACGGCACCGCGTTATGCGCGACATGCGCCGAGACGATCTGCGCCGTCAGGCCCAATATGTTGGTATGCGCCGTATTATCGGCCATTATGGCCCCTTCAACACAAATCCCCCCCTTCTAATCAGGGCCCTTTCCATTCGGCCCGGACTTGATCGGGAACGTCTTCATTCTATAAAATAAAGAATAAGCGTTTCGCAACTACTCCTGCGGAACTAGAAAATCATTCCCTCATGAACCGATCAACGATAATGCGGCAAAATGAACAACATCGTTATCCCGGATCGAGAACTGGATATTCGCGCAGAATTTTGCCCAATGACCTTCGTGCGCACCCGCCTGGCGCTCGACAAGATGGCGCCGGGGCAGATTCTGCAAGTCCAACTGCGCGGCGCGGAGCCGCTCGCCAACGTGCCGCGCACGGCGTGCGAACAGGGCCATGAGGTGATCTCGCTCAGCGAAGGCGAAGGCGGCGACTGGGTATTGTTGCTGCGCCGGGGCGGGTGAAATCGGCGCTCGCCTTTATCGCCCCAGATACATGGCCACGCCCATACCGCCGCCGACGTATACGGTCGTCCGACCTTTCCTGACGTCGCTCCTTGCCATTGCATGCGGCGAAATGATCAGCACCCGCGCGCCCGAGGCGCCGATCGGATGGCCGCTCGCGATCGCGACGCTATCGACATTCACCTTCGCCGTGTCCCAGCCCAGATCGCAATTCACCGCGATTGCCTGTGCCGCGAACGCCTCGTTCGCCTCGATCAGATCCAGATCGGCCGCGCTCTACCGGGGCCGGGCCAGCACCTTGCACGCCGCCGGGATCGGCCCCGTCCCCATCACCGCCGGATCAACGCCTGTGGTGGCAAAGGCAGCGATACGGGCTAACGGCGTCAGGCCGGATCACGGTCTGCCCCATGGGCCGGCTGCACGGGCGGAAACTTTCGGGCGCGAGAGGCTTTCGCATATGCGGCATACGTCGCATTCTGGAGCCGAACTCGGCTCCGGAGGGAGACCATGTCCGACCCGGTCCATGACGAGGACACCACGCACCCATCGGCACCCAAGCCCGTGGTGGTGAAGAAATACGCCAACCGGCGGCTCTATAACACGGAAAGTTCCAACTACATCACCCTTGAAAACTTGGCGGCGATGGTGCGCCAGGGCCGCGATTTTATCGTCCGTGACGCCAAGACGAACGAGGACATCACCCGCTCCGTTCTCACCCAAATCATTGTCGAGGAAGAGGGAAAGGGGAGCGCAATGCTCTCCACTAACTTCCTGCGCCAGCTGATCGGCCTGTACGGCGAGGACATGCAGAGCCTGGTGCCGCGCTATCTGGAACAGGCCATGGCCGCCTTCGCGCGACAGCAGGAGCAGGTGCAGGCAAGCATCCGCCAGACCATGGGAACCCTGATACAACCCGGCCTCACTGACGGGCTGGAGGAGATCGGACGCCAAAATCTGGCGATGATGGAACGCGCGATGAGCCTATTCTCGCCGTTCTACCCGCCGCCTACGCCCGAGGCCGCGCCCGCCACGCATCCACCCGCGCAACCAGAGGGGCAGCTACCGCGGACACCAGCCGACGAACTCGCCGGCCTACGAGCAGAAATCCAAACGCTGCGCCAGGAGCTCGCATCCGTACGCTTGGAAGTTCCAAAAAACGGAAAATTTCGCGCAGATTGGCAGGCATAAGTCACCATTACGTGAGTTCTATGGACTTGATTGTGGCCAGCTGCGCATGCGCCCTGTTTCGGATTACATCGAAGTAGGTTGATTACGCCGCGCCTGGAGGAAGATATTCGTGACCGGCCTATTGCAGGGGAAATTTCAGGTTGAAGCCGGCAGCGGGGCGCGCTTTGCGGTTCTGTTCTGATTGGACGGTTGATCCGTACAGGAACCCCTCGCCCTGGTAGGTGTATTTCGGCACCATCAGGGCCGGGGATAATTCCGGCCCGCGCGGCGTACGCAGATCCAACGGCGCAAACATGGAAGAATTCGGCACCGGAGCCGCCTCACTGCTCACCAGGTCCTGCGGGATCGGGGGCACGGGCAAAGCCTCCTCCCCGCCCCGGCGCACGGGTCCGGCGGCCATACTCAGGCCAGCCACCACGAACAGGATGATCCAACGTTTCATCACCGCACTCCCATTCCGGGATTGCGATAGCGGTGGATACCACGCGGATCGGTCGCTGGGTTACTGGCCGGCATTCCGGGCAACCCGATACCCTCCCGTGCGATATCCTTTTGTAGTGCCTGCCAGGCATCCAACGCCCAGCGCGTGGTGGGGAAAGCCACTTCGTCCCAGGGAATATCAGCCAGCGGCATTAGCCGCACCTCCAGGCTTTCCGGGCCGGGAGCGAAGCGGGGCGGCCCGGTATCGGCGAAACGGGCCTCGTAAAAAATATGCACCTGGCCGATCCGGCTGATGGAGAACATCCCCAGCACATTGCCGATGACGATGCGAGCCTGCGCCTCTTCCCAGGCCTCCCGCGCAGCACCCTCCTCCAGTGTTTCGTGCATTTCCATATAGCCGGCGGGCAGGGTCCAGAATCCATGGCGCGGCTCGATGGCGCGGCGGCACATCAGTAT
>SHWN01000106.1 GCA_009693795.1 Acetobacteraceae bacterium | reverse complement strand
GACCAGAGCGGCGCAAGACTCGGCGTATTGCGAACTGGCGGACCTCGATGTGTCGGAATACGACAGTGAGCGAACCGGGCTGTGGACACGTGGGCTGCTGATCCACCGCAATATTGCCAATGGTGACATGGCATTCTTCTCCGCATGACGTCCCGCCGGGACCGCTATTAAAACCCTGGTCGAGATCGAAGGCCATCGTTGGACGATCGAGGACAACTTCGAGACGGCAAAGAACGAACTCGGGCTTGATCACAACGAAACTCGTTCCTGGCATGGCGGGCTTCGGCATGTCTCGCTGGCTATGCTGGCCTTCGTCATACTGACCGCGATCCGCCACCATGCGAACGCCACGACACCCCACAAAACAAGGCCCAGGGCCCCGGGTGCCCGGCGTGGCTGACCCCCTGGTCAATCCAGGAAATCCGCCGCATCGCCATAAGCCTGCCGCGAAGACACATTTAGGCAGCCCACAGCATCGCTTGGTCGCTCTCGCAACGCGCGCATCAGGCTGCCGCACAAATCGCGCGCACCCAACCCAAACTGTAACTATAATCCTAACACTCGAACTATAATGCTAACACTCGACTATATCTTCGCCAGCAGCCCCTGTGCGATCAATGTCTCTGCAATCTGAACCGCATTCAACGCCGCCCCCTTGCGCAGATTGTCGGACACGCACCAGAACGCCAGCCCATTCTCCACCGTCGGGTCCTTGCGGATACGGCTGACGAACACCGCGTCCTCACCCACGCAATCGAGCGGGGTCGCGTAGCCGCCATCCTCGCGCTGATCCATAACAGTCACTCCGGGCGCATCGCGCAGGATGTTGCGGGCCTCGCTGGCGGTAATCGGATTGGCGAATTCCATATGCACCGCCTCGCCATGGCCGATAAACACCGGCACGCGGACGCAGGTGGCGAACACATCGATGTCGGGATCAAGAATTTTCTTGGTCTCCGCCATCATCTTCCATTCCTCTTTAGTCGACCCATCATCCATGAATTTGTCGATATGCGGAATGCAGTTAAATGCGATTTCTTTAGTAAATTCCTGCGGCGCCGAACTTTCATGAACATAGCTGGACTTGGTGTGCATGAACAACTCGTCCATCGCTTCCTTGCCAGCGCCGGAGACGGATTGATAGGTGGAGACCACCACCCGCTTGATCTTAAATTTATCGTGCAACGGCTTCAGCGCCACCACCATCTGAATGGTGGAGCAATTCGGATTGGCGATAATGTTCCGCCGCGCGAACCGCCCCAGATGATGCGGGTTCACTTCCGGCACGATCAACGGAATATCCGGATCCATACGGAACTGGGAGGTATTATCAATAACCACGCACCCGGCCGCCGCCGCACGCGGCGCATGAATGGCGGAAACGGCGGCACCCGGGCTGAACAGCCCGATATCCCAGCCGGTGAAATCGAACGTCTCCAGGTTGCGCACGGTAAGAATTTTCTTCTCGCCGAAGGAAATCTCCGCCCCGGCGGACCGCCCGGAGGCCAGCGCCACCACCTCATCGGCCGGAAAGCGTCGCTCCGCCAAGGTTTTCAGGATCTCGCGTCCGACTGCCCCTGTGGCACCGACGACCGCGACTCTGTAACCCATAGCTGTATGCTCCTGGCTAATTGTGTACTGCACCCTGGTGGTGCGTGCCGGGAATTAGCGGAGAACATCCCTTCGAAGCAAGGGGATTCACCCTCAGTTCCGCCAATTGGGCGCACCGGCCCGCAACCCCTGCCCCCAGACCAGCTCTTGCCATAGAGGCAAAGTTGGTATATTCCTATCGCAATTGATAATTATTCTCAATTGAGGCCGCATGTCCCTTCCCACCATTCGCCACCGCGCGCTCGCAGCTTCCGTCCTGGGGGCCGCCCTCCTCGCTGCCCTACCCAGCACAGCTCAGACGCCGCCCCCCAGTTCGGCCCCGGCCACGCCCAGCTTCACCCTCACCATGCGCAACCGCGCCTTCGATCCCCCCAGCCTGGACGTGCCGGCAGGCCAGAAGATTGAATTGCGGGTCACCAACGCCGAGACCATCGCGGTCGAATTCGAAAGCGATGACTTGCGACGGGAAAAAGTCATCGCCCCCGGCCTGACCGTCAGCATCTTCATCGGCCCATTGCGAGCCGGGCGCTATGAGTTCAAGGATGATTTCCATTCTAGCACGCGCGGCCACCTGATCGCCAAGTAACCCACGCAAGATGCTCGCCATTGCCGTCATTATCTTCCGGGAGGCCCTGGAAGCCGCCCTGATCATCGGCACTGTCATGGCCGCGTCCTTTGGCATTCCCGGGCGCAACCGCTGGATCAGCGCCGGAGTGGGCATTGGCATCCTTGGTGCCTTTATCGTCGCCCTGGCGGCCGGCGAGATTGCAATGGCCTTTGCCGGCGCCGGGCAGGAACTGCTCAACGCCGCGGTCCTGTTGCTCGCGGTCGGTATGCTGGCCTGGCATAATATCTGGATGGCACGGCATGGCGCGGAAATGGCGGCCCAGGCGCGTCAGGTCGGAGAGGCCATCCGCATCGGCGCCCGCCCGCTCACGGCCCTGACCGCCATTGCCGCCGCCGCCACCCTGCGCGAAGGCGCGGAGACAGTGCTCTTTATCTCAGGCATTGCTGCCAGCGCCGATGAGACCATCCTGGCCATGACCCTCGGCGGGCTTGGTGGCCTCCTGGGCGGTATCGTGACCGGCGGCGCGATCTATGCCGGGCTGCTTCGTATCCCGCTGGCCCGGCTATTCACTGTCATGGGCTGGCTGCTGCTGCTGCTCGCCGCGGGCCTCAGCGCCCAGGCCGCGGGGTTTTTGATACAAGCCGATCTGCTGCCCGCGCTCGGTGACCAACTCTGGGACACGTCTTTTATCCTGTCGGAAAAAAGCCTGCTTGGCCGCATCCTGCATACACTGATCGGCTATGTCGCCCGCCCGGCCGGCGTGCAGATCCTGGCCTATGTCGCCACCATCGCAGCGATAGGCGTTCCGATGCGCCTGATGGCCCTACTCAAAGCCAAGGCAGCCACCACGGATCGTGTCAACGCCAGTTAGACATTGGGTATTGGAATTTAAACTCTGATTTTTTCTTTGAGTTTTAGTTTCTGGTTTGGTGGGTTGATCCAGACGGCGGTTGGCTTGCGTGGTGGGTTGGGTGATTTTTTGACGAAGCATTCGGGGTTTGCGGCGTAGGCGGGATCAAGGGCATTCTGGCGGGCTGCATGGATGGCGTCGTTCTGTCCATAGTGGACCTGGTCTGGTGTCATCAAGCCGATCCCGGCATGATGAGGATCGCGATTATGCCAGTTGAAAAAGTGGCGGCAGAATGTCTTGGCGTCTTCGATACAGCCGAAGCATTTTGGAAACTGCGGTTGATATTTTAGGGTTTTGAAGCAGCTTTCCGAGAACGGATTATCATCGGACGTTTAGGGCCTGCTGTGGGATTTGGTGACGCCAAGATCGGCGAGCGGCAGCACCGTGGCCTTGGCCTTCATCGGTCCACCGCGATCGGCGTGCAGGGTAAGCTGGTCGGGTGCGATGTCGTGTTTTCGTAAGGCGTCATCGATCAGGGGGATGGCGCAATTGCCGTCACCTTTCGCGCACTTCGTCATGCGCGTGCAGAACGCGATACATGGAGCGAATGGAATAGCGATAAACGCCTTCATCGAGCAGACAGGCGCAGATTTCGGCGGGCGCGAGGTCAACGAACCGCGGCTCGCGGTGTAAATCCAGAATGGCCTGGCGCTCATTGCCGTCCGGTCCGCGCCATGACTTTGCGCACGGCCGCACCGCCCGCGCCGGTTACTGGCGCCGATGAAGGCTGGCGCGCGAGATGCCAAATGTCGCGCAACTGGCCGCACGAATTCCGCTTCTGATCGGTTATTCCTGATCTCGGTGTGCGTGACCGCTCGCAAGGAAGGTTGTGGGCTTTGGCCCAAACCCCTCAAAAGAGAGCAGTGCTCCCCTTGATCTTCTCCGAAGCTCAAGCCCCATGACTTGGTTCTTATTGAGAAAGGAGATGAGGTGCTGGTAGAAACAGTTCCTCAACCCCTTTCTAGATAAGAACCAAGTCATGGACTCTAAGGGGCGCCGCCCCTTAGCGGGGTTCGGGGCAGAGCCCCGACCTTCCTTGCGAACAGTCACGCACACCGAGACCTGGTATCACCCCAGCAAATGCCCAAACCGTTTCGCCTTGGTAGCGAGGTAATGATCGTTCACTCCGTTCGGCGGGAATTCATGTGCCTCCCGCCCCACTACATCCACTCCGCAGGCGACCAAGGCTGAAATCTTGTCGAGGTTATTGGTCAGCAGCCGGATCCGGGCAATTCCCAGTTCGCGCAGCATGGTCGCGGCGAGTAAGAAATTCCGTTCATCCGCACCCCAACCCAGGGCGCGATTGGCATCCAACGTGTCCAACCCACGATCCTGCATGGCATAGGCGCGCAGCTTGTTCATCAGCCCGATGCCACGCCCTTCCTGCGCCAGATAGAGCAGCACGCCACCGCCATCCTCCGCCATGCGCTGAATGGCTCCGCGCAATTGCGCACCGCAATCGCAGCGCAGCGAGTCCAATAGATCCCCGGTAAAACATTCCGAGTGCAGCCGCACCAGCGGTGCGTCCATCTTCTCCGGCTGGCCCACCACAATGGCGAGATGCTCAATCCCGGCATCGGGGGCGCGAAACGCCACAATGCGCGATTGCGGGGCATTTTCCAGCGGGACATCGGCCTCCGCCACCCGTCGCAACCCGATTGCCATGGCACGCGGATAGGCCCCGATATCGGCAGCCGAAACGCTCAGCACATCAAGGGTGGCCGCCGTATGAATGGCTTCGGCGCGCAACGGCGCCACCAGCACGGCCGGCAGCAATTGCCCCAATTTGGCCAACGCCAACGCCGCACCAGCGAGCGCCGGCACCGGCGCGGTGTCCGGGCTAGCCCCCACCAACTGATCCGCGGTCGGATCGGCCAACCCGCGCAGCAAGCATTCCGACAGCAAATCCTGACTCAGCCGCAGCGCAACCGCCACGCCAACCTGCTCCACCGGGCGATGCAGCACGGCGGCAGCGCGCATCGGCGCCAACAACAACACCCCCGGCACTGCGCCGAGGCGGGAGAACTCCGCCAATCCGGTGGCACCCGCGGTTTCCGCCGCCAGCACCACCAAAGGCGGTGCGACGCCCTCGGCATCGGCCCGCAACAAAACCGGCGTGCCCCGGCGCAGTTCGGCCACGGCCCGATGCACTGCACGCAAATAGTGCAATGTTGGATAGGTACCTTCGGCAGTCACGGTTGGCTCTTCCTCATCACGGCAATCCCTTCACTAGCGCCAATATCAAAGACGGCCAAGGCGGCAGCCTTATATCATCGTGGTGGCGGCCCATGTTGCGCCACGGCCCAATCATCCAGCTGAACGCCTGTCTCACAAAATTGTGAGAGTTTATGCCCCGTAAACCCCTAATAAACACTTGGCAGACTTGATCTCTCAGCCCGTGAGGCCCGTTTCGGCATACCCACATGCTGTTAGCGGCTGCGTCCTGTGCCATACTCATCGATTCTGGATGTGGGTGTGGGCAAAGCCGCAGACAAGCGCGTTAGGGACAACGACGAGGAGTAGCGGATGACGACCGAGCGCCCCATCCTGATCGTGGATGATGACGCCGACCTGCGGGAGACCTTAGTCGAGCAATTGAGCATCAATGGCGAATTCAGCGCCGCCGAAGCCGCCAGCATCGCCCAGGCCGAAACCCATCTGTCCAGGCCTAATGGCCGTTTCGGTGCCATCATCCTCGATATCGGCCTGCCCGATGGCGATGGCCGCGATCTCTGCTCAAAACTGCGCCGGCAAGGCAACAAGGTGCCGATCCTACTGCTCACTGGCTCAGACGAGGAAGCCGATGTCGTGCGCGGCCTCGATTCCGGCGCCAACGACTACATCGCCAAGCCCTTCCGCCTGAACGAATTGCTGGCAAGGCTGCGCGCCCAGATTCGGATCTTCGAAAACAGCGAGGACGCGGTCTTCACCATCGGCCCCTACACATTCCGCCCCTCGGTAAAATTATTGGAGGATGTCGCGCATAACCGGCGCATCCGGCTGACCGAAAAAGAAGCGGCGATCCTGAAATTCCTCTACCGCGCCGGCACCAAGGCGGTGGCGCGCCAGGTGCTGCTGAACGAGGTATGGGGCTACAATGCTGGCGTCATCACCACCCACACCTTGGAAACCCATATCTACCGGCTGCGCCAAAAGATCGAGCCGAACCCCACCAACGCCAAGCTCCTGCTCACGGAAACCGGCGGCTACCGCCTCGATCCAAGCGGCTGATTTCTTCCCTGTTCCGCGCCATGCATGAGATCGCCTAACATTGAACAGCGTCGCATTGAACGGCGCGGCAAATCCGCACATATCCCGCGCGATTGTCACATCATAAAACCGAAGGGAAAACTGGCATGGATGAAGTGGCGCAAGTGGAAAAGCACGGTTTCGGTGCGGAGGTTGGACGGCTGCTCGATCTCGTCGTGCATTCGCTCTATTCGGAACGCGAGATTTTCCTCCGCGAACTGGTCGCCAACGCCGCCGACGCCATCGACCGCCGCCGCTTCGAAGCCCTGACCGAAGCTGCCCTAGCGCTGCCAGATGGCGCGAAAATCCGTATCACCCCAGACAAGCCCGGCCGCCGCCTGCACATCACCGATGACGGCATCGGCATGGGCAAGGACGAATTAATCCATAATCTCGGCACCATCGCCCGCTCCGGCACCCGCGCCTTCGGCGAAGCCCTAGCGCAGGCCAAACCGGATGACCGCCCCAGTCTGATCGGCCAGTTCGGCGTCGGCTTCTATTCCGCCTTCATGGTGGCGGACCGGGTGGAGGTCACCTCGCGTAAGGCCGGCAGTGACGAAACCTGGCTCTGGGCCTCCGACGGCGCCGGCGAATTTACCCTCGCCTCCGCCGCACGCGATACGCCAGGCACCGATGTAGTGCTACATATGAAGGCCAACGCGGACGAATATCTCGAACCAATCCGCCTGGAAGCCGTGATCCGCAAATGGGCCGATCACGTCACCGTCCCCATCACCATCACGCAGGACGGCAAGGACCAGCCCGCCAATGAAGGCACCACGCTCTGGCGCAAGCCGAAGGCGGAGGTATCGGAACAATCCGCCACCGAATTCTACCGCCATCTGGGCAATTTCTTCGACACACCCTGGGTGACGTTGCAATGGCGCGCCGAAGGCGTGCTCGAATTCTATGCCATGGTGTTCATCCCGGGCATGAAACCGTTCCAGCCGCTGGATCAGGATCGTGCCTCAAAGCTGCGCCTGCATGTACGGCGAATGTTCATTACCGATGCGGCCGAATTGCTGCCACCCTGGCTGCGCTTCGCCAGCGGCGTCATCGATACAGAAGATCTTCCCCTCAATGTCTCGCGCGAAATGCTGCAAACCACCCCGGTGCTGGCGCGCATCCGCAAGGCCGTCACCGGACGCGTGATTTCTGAACTCAAAACTAAAGCCAAGGACGCCGAGGATTACGGCAAATTTTGGGATAATTTCGGTTCCATCGTGAAGGAAGGCGCCTTCGACGACCCCGAGCATCGCCCAGACGTCGCCACCCTCATGCGCTTTCCCTCCTCCAGCCAGGAGGGCCTCGTCTCGTTTGCCGACTACATCGCGCGGATGCAGCCCGAACAGGAAAAAATCTGGTTCCTGGTGGCGGACTCGCTGGATATCGCGAAGAACTCTCCGCAGCTGGAAGGCTTTCGGGCCCGCGGCATTGAAGTGCTGCTGCTGACCGATCCGATCGACGCCTTCTGGCCCGAACGGCTCGATGCGTTCGAGGGCAAGTCGCTCGAAAGCGTCACCCAGGCCACCCAAGACGAATTTCCATCCAACGCCGACACCGAAGCGCAGACCGACGATCTCACGGCCCTGCTCGCCGCGCTGAAAACCGCCCTGGGCAGCGATGTCACGGATGTCCGCGCCACATATCGCCTGACCGATAGCGCCTGCATTCTCGCCGCCGCCGATGCCGGGCCGGATCTGCAAATGCAGCGCCTGCTCCGCCGCGCTGGACGCAGCGGCGCCGGACCTGGCGGTGCTGGCGCGCCAACCCTTGAAATCAACCCAAACCACGCCGTAATCCTCGCCCTGGCGCCCCGTGCGGCAGAGAGCGAAATCATTGCCGAGGCCGCCGCCAACCTGCTCGATCTCGCCCGCGTTCAGGATGG
>SHWN01000105.1 GCA_009693795.1 Acetobacteraceae bacterium | reverse complement strand
GGCGGAAAACCACTTAAGAAAAGCCAATCGGCTGTTCAAACAAACCGAGCCACCTCAAGGTGACGGGAAGTTGTAATTCGAAGCTGAATCTAGACATATTTAATTGGCTCAGATCGATAACTATTGATTGAAAGATGTAATTTTCATTGTGTCCGGCATTAGGATTTTCTGAAAATATACTGAGTATATTTATTTAGACATTTTAGGCCAGCAACATTGGCGGATATCACTGACCCGATATCGGTTCGTTAGAAATTTTTCTAACTGTCGTTGCGTCCGTCGGAAAACTCGACGTCACGATGCACATAGGCCGACATTAGGATGCCGAAGCCGATCATGATGCTCAGCATCGCCGAGCCCCCGTGCGAGACCAGGGGCAAGGGCAGCCCGCCGACCGGGATCGCGCCCATCACCATGGCGATATTGACGAAGACATAGAGCGAGAAATTCACCGAAATGCCGAGGGCGACCAGCCGACCATATTGATGGCGGCAGCGCAGCGCCATGACCATGCCGCCGAGGATGATGGCGCCCAGCAAGGTGAGCAGCAATACGCTGCCCACAAAACCGAATTCTTCACCAAGCATAGTGAAGATGAAATCCGTTTGTTTTTCCGGCAAGAAATTTAAATGGCCCTGTGTGCCCTGCAGGAACCCCTTGCCCCACATGCCGCCCGAACCAAGCGCGATTTTCGACTGAATGATGTTGTAGCCGCTACCCAAAGGATCGGATTCGGGGTTAAGAAAGGAGTCGATGCGGGCGCGCTGATAGCCATGCAAATACTCATAGGCATATTGCACGGCCATCGGGATTGGCGTGATAATAAGCAGGAATTTCCACCAGCGCACGCCAGCGGCGAAGAACACCGCGCCGCCGACCAAAGTGGTGACCAGAGCCATGCCCAAATTTGGCTGTTTGAGAAGCAGCGCCACCGGAATCGCCACCGCGATCGCTGGCAGGATCAGGAAAAACGGATTGCCGATGCGCTCCCATGAGGCGCGATGAAACCAATGCGCCAAAGCCATTACCAGGGCGATCTTCGTCAGTTCCGAGGGTTGCAGCTGCAACCCGCCCAGCTCGATCCAGCGCTGCGCGCCCTTGCCAACATGGCCGAAGCGCAGCACCGCCGCCAGCAGCCCGATCGCCACCGCATAGAAGACCCAGGAGAAGCGGGCGATGATACGAATATCGATCAGCGCGATGGTCAACATTAGAATAAGGGCAAAGCCGAAGCGCAACCCGTGGCGCGCCGCATAGGGTTCCGCCGCGCCACCCGCGGCCGAATAGAGCGCCGCATAGCCGATGCCGGCCAGGGTGCAGAGCAACAGGACAAAAATCCAGTTGATTGACCAGAGTTTACTAATCAGGCCGAACGAGGTCGTGCCATAGAGCCCACGTTCTCTCATGGGCTTTGTTGCTCCGCAACGGTCATGGCACGGGCTGCTCCGCGACGCGCTGGGGCGTGATGTCCGGCCTGGCGGGATCGCGCGCCAGGGTTTCGGCCATGATATCGCGCGCGATCGGACCGGCACTGACGGAGCCGGCATTGCCGTGTTCGACTACCACGGCGAGCGCATAGCGCGGCTGGTCAAACGGCGCATAGGCGACGAACAAAGCGTGCGGGCGGAATTCCCAGGGTAGGGTTTCGCTGTTGAAACCGCGTTCGCGCTGTTCACGGGTGACGCGGCGCACCTGCGCGGAGCCCGTTTTACCAGCCATCAAGGTGCGCCCATCCGGCAGCTTGGCGATCCCGGCCGTGCCGCCGGCTTCATGCACCGCCGCCAGCATGCCGTCGCGCACTATTTTTAAATCGCGATCTGCGAGGCCGAGCAGGGGAAAATCTTCCGCCCGGCCACCCGGCACGGCAATGCCGCCCACCGCGCGGGTCAGACGCGGCACCACCGCGCGCCCACTCGCCACCCGCGCGGTGTAGAGGGCGAGCTGCAGCGGCGTGACCTGCATATAGCCCTGGCCAATGCCGGAAACGATGGCATCGCCAATATTCCACACCCGGCCGCGCTCCATGCTCCAGGCGCGCGTCGGGATCAGGCCGCGGCGCGCGCCGGGCAGATCGATGCCTGTATCGGTGCCGAGGCCCAGCCTGTTGGACATCACGGCAATCAGGTCGATCCCGGTGCGCCGCGCGACTTCGTAGAAGTAGACGTCGCAGCTATATTTCAGGGCGTTGCGCATATCCATGCCGCCATGGCCGTATTTGGCGTGGCAGTGAAATCGCGTATCGCCGAAATCGAAATAACCTGGGCATTGCACACGCTCGCTCGGGGTGATCACCTTGGCATCCAGCCCGGCCAGGGCAGTGGACATCTTAAAGGTGGAACCCGGCGAATAGAGTCCGGCCGCGGCCTTGTTGATCAACGGCGCACGGCGGTTATTGGTCCAGTCCTCCCATTGCGCCTGCGAAACCCCGGAATTAAACAAGGCCGGGTCGAAGGACGGGTTGGAGGCCATCCCCATCACCTCGCCATTGCGGCAATCGAGCACCACGGCGCTGGCGCTCTCATCGCCGAGCCGCTTGAGGATGGCGGTTTGTAGGCCGGCATCGATGGTCAGGGTGACGTCCTGGCCTTGCTGGCCCTCGCGGCGGTCTAGTTCGCGGATCACCCGGCCGGCGGCGTTGACTTCCAGCTGCACGGCGCCGACGCGGCCACGCAGATCCTCGTCACGGGCGCGTTCGATGCCGCTGCGCCCGACGCGGATGCCCGGCAGGGCGAACATCGGGTCCTCGCCGACATCGCGTTCATTCGGCGGCGCGACGTAACCGGCGATATGGGCCAGTTGCTGGCCGAACGGATAGACGCGGGTGGTTCCGACATCGACCAGGATGCCGGGCAGATCAGGCGCATTCACCTCGATCTTCGCCATATCCTCCCAGCTGAGGAATTCGCGGATCATGATGGGTACGAAGCGGCGATGGCGGACCACTTCGCGCTCGATGCGGACGCGCTCATGATCCAGCAGAGCGACGATGCGGGCGAAGTGACCGAGCGTCTCGGTGGGGCTGGCGGTCTGTTCGGTGACCAGCAGGGCGCGCCAGTTCAGCCGGTTGCCGGCGATGATAGTGCCGGCGCGATCGAGGATGCGTCCGCGCGGCGGCGCCATCAGTCGGGTGCTAATCCGATTTTCTTCGGCCATGGTGGCATAGCGGCCACCTTCATCGACATGCACCTGATAGAGTTTCGTCGCCAACAGTCCGAGGAAGGTGGCCTGCCCGCCCATCAGCAGCAGGGCGCGGCGGGTAAAGATGGTCGCGCGCTTGGTCTCGTGGATCATCTCAGGCCTGCTCAGGGTCGGCGATACTCGCGTGCGCGCGGGCGCACAAGGGTGCGATGGCCGGATAGAGCGCGGCGGCGAGCGCGCTTTGGAACATCGCAGGAGCGAAGGGCAGCAGGCGCAGGGTGAGCAGAGAACTCAGCAGCCAGCCCAGGGCCGAGACCGCGAGGGCAATCAACAGGAAACTCAGCCAGATCAGGACAAAACCGTGGCGGGTGAGGAAGCGGCGGGCCTGGATGGTGACGCCATGCACCCCAAGCAGGGACAGCACACCGACGCCCAACGGCAGATAGGCGAGTAGATCGAGTAGTAATCCGAGGGCGAAGACCATCGGCGGCGTCATCGAGGCCGGGCGGAATAACGACCAGAAAAACACGCAGGCTAGGGTAAGCGCAGGCAGCAATGCGCGTTGTTCAGGCAGGCCGAGCGGGGCGGCGAGCAACAGCATCAGCAGGGCGGTGCAGGCGGAGGGGAAAGCCCGCCGCGCCGCCACATCCAGCCGCCGCCAGACGCTGAGCCGCAGGCGGATGCCTGGTGTGCGGTCATCCATCTGTGCGGTCATCCATCGGGGTGGGCCCTAGCGCCGCCGGTCATTGGCGGATGGACGGGTGGCGGCGCCCAGCGGATCGGTCAGGCCGCGCTGGCCGTAATCGAAAATACGTACCATCTCCATCCGGTCCAGCATTGCCTCGGGCTCTACCTCGGCAACGTTGCCTGCCGTGTAGCGGACGGTGCCGACGGGGAGGTTAGCGGGGAAAGCGCCGGCCTCGGCGCTGGTGACGACGCGGTCTCCTTCCGCCGGCAAAGTGCCTTCGGGCCAAAACATCAGGCGCGGACGGGCGGTGTTGGCGCCGAACAGCATGGCGCGCGCGCGCGAGTTTTCCAGAATTACCGGAATGCGGCTGTTCAGATCGGTAATCAGCAGCACGCGGACGGTGCGCGCGCCGACCTCCGTGACGCGCCCGACTAAGCCGCGCTCATCGAGGGCGATCTGGCCCTTGGTGATCGGGTGATTGGGGCCGGCTGCGAGCAGCACCGCGCGGGCATAGACCCCCCCGGCATCGGCAACGACGCGGGCGGTGACGAAGACGGGGGCGGGATCGGGAATCCAGTTCAAATTAGCGCGCAGCCGCTGGTTTTCCGCATCCAAGGTCAGCGCAGCCGACTTCCAGCTGCGCAGACGTTCATTTTCCTCGCGCAGGCGGGCATTGTCGGCGCGCAGAGTGAGTAGGCCTTGCCATTCGTCCAGGGTGGCGCGGGTGGCGCTGATCGGCTCGGCGACCAGGGTGTAGAGGGGGGACAACGCATCCGCCAGCGCCATGCGAGCACGCTCCGTCAACAGCGTGTCGGACTTGCCGAGCAGCATCAGCCCAAAGGCGGCGACTATCATCACCGGCAAAGTGAGCTTGCCGAGCGCCTGCCGGGCCTGGATGGATAGCCGGATCACGCCATCCTCTCCTCACATTCCGATGCGCCGAAAGGCGACGCCGTATGATTTAATCCTGCGTTAATACATCGAGCTCAAAACATTACGCAGGCGCTTGTATTCTTCCAACGCGCGCCCAGTGCCGAGGGCGACGCATTGCAGCGGGTTTTCCGCAATGATCACCGGCAAGCCGGTGGCGTCGCGCAGCACCTGATCCAGACGATACACCAAAGCGCCGCCGCCTGTGAGCATGATTCCTTTATCCACAATATCAGCGGAGAGCTCCGGCGGGGTGTTTTCCAGCGCCACCTTCACGGCTTCGACGATCTGACCCACCGGTTCGGCGAGGGCCTCGGCCATCTGGCGCTGGCTGACCATGACCTCACGTGGGACACCGTTCATCAGATCGCGGCCCTTGACCTCGCGCAGCGGGCCTTCGCCGCCTTCCTCGGGCAAAGCGGCGGAGCCGATATCTATCTTGATGCGTTCGGCCGAGGATTCGCCAATCAGCAGGTTGTGGGCACGGCGGATATAATTGATAATCGCCTCATCCATCTTGTCGCCGCCGACACGCACCGAACGGGCATAGACGATACCGCCCAATGAGATCACCGCAACTTCCGTGGTGCCACCACCGATATCGACGATCATAGAGCCCGAGGGTTCGGTGACCGGCAAGCCAGCGCCGATCGCCGCAGCCATCGGCTCCTCGATGAGATAGACCTTGCGCGCACCGGCGCTTTCGGCGCTTTCCTGGATGGCGCGGCGTTCCACGGCGGTCGAGCCAGAGGGCACGCATACGATGATCATCGGTGAGGCAAAGCCGCGACGGTTATGCACTTTGCGGATAAAATGCTTGATCATTTCCTCCGCCACTTCGAAATCGGCGATAACGCCGTCGCGCAGCGGGCGGATGGCCTGGATGTTGCCGGGGGTACGGCCGAGCATCAGCTTGGCTTCCTCGCCTACCGCCAGGACCTGCTTGCGCCCACGGACCTCCGCGATCGCCACCACCGAGGGTTCGGCGAGCACGATGCCACGGCCCTTCACATAAACCAGGGTGTTCGCGGTGCCGAGATCAATCGCCATGTCGGCTGACATGAAGCCGAGCAGCCGTCCAAACATTCCAAGACCTTCTAGCGAGGCAGCGTTTTCAGGGCTGCCGCAAGATTTCAACGCGAGGTTCCAGGGACTGGTCTTACCCAAGACACTCCTTGATCACAAGGGGCGGGGGCACGCGCACCGAATTTAGTATTCCATATAGTGCCAAGCCATATGTCATTCCAGTCTGATAGAGGCGGGTCTTATGAAGCATTTGAATTTCCGCGCGAAATCGGCCCGGGCCGGGATCGCCTTGGCGGGGCTGCTGCGGGGTGGCGATCGGGGCAACGACGGGCAATCCGGCAGCCGGGGCACTGGTGGCCGGCGTCGCCGGGGCGGTGATCGGAGCGGTGACGACGGGGAGCGGGCTGAAACTGGGCAAACCGATCTGGCGGTGGAGGGATTTGCCTGCCAGAATGGCAGCCGGCCAAGCGAGGGGCGAAGTGATCATGCGGCGCGCATCCATGGCGGCAGTTTTGCTGGAGCTGATCGCGCTGGGCGGCACGGGCTGCGCGGGCGATCCGGCGGAGTTCGGCATCACAGGCCCATTCCCAAAGGGCACCCCACCGGTGACGTTGACCCCCCAACCCAACGAGGGCGAAATTTCCGACGACACGCCGGGGATCCACGCCGATGCGCTGGATCGTTATGCGCCGTCTAATGAGCTGGGGCAGACCGCGCCGTCCAGGCCGCGGTATTTTGGGTATGATCGGTAGGGTCGTTTTTCCTGGGATGCGACGATGACCGATCGGTCTGCCCCCGAGACACAAGGCACCAGACGGCCTGTGCGCAGCGCGGCGGAGATCAGCCTCCCCGGCCACAAACGGCCCTTACGAAATTTTCGTTCGCGATAAGATAACCGCAGTCACTTTTTATTACCCCCAAAAAATCTTACATTTATAAAGACTGGAAGCTCAGATCCCGAGGATCCGTCGTTGTACCTCATTCTAGCATCGGCATTCTGGCTCTTCACCCACATAGAGTTTAAATAAAAAGCTTAGAGAGGAGGGCTGATCCATTCCACATTCCAGCAGCGTTCCATACGGAGGCACTCCGGTAGTCTGTGTTTGACCTCGAATCGCAAACAATCCCCCCTGCCAGAGTGTGTGGCCAAGGGGATTTCTTCGCTGCGCTCGCGATGACGTCCGTTTGGTTGCGTCAGGGACGTCTCGGGGCGTTAACTTAGTTCAGGCCGTAGAAAGCTTTCGCGCCGCCGGCCATGACTTGTTGGATGGTGTTTTCAGACAGGCCTTTCAAATTCTCGCGCACCATGTTGGGGGCGCCGGGGAAGAAACCATCCGGGTGGGGGTAGTCGGTGGCCCAGAGGATTTTGTTGGCGCCAATATAATCGGCCAGCACTTTCAGGCTGCCTTCGACCGGTTCGAACGAAATCCAGCAATTGGATTGAAAGATTTCGCTCGGGCGGCGGGAAAGGCCGGAATCGTTGAAGCCGATATCGTTGAAATGGCGGTCCATGCGTTCCAGCCAGGGCACGATCCAGCCGCCGCCGGATTCTAAAAATCCAACGCGCAGTTTCGGGTGTTTGTCGATCACGCCGCCCCAGATCATGCCGAGGCAGGCCAACATCATTTCCATCGTGTGGGTGACGATATGGCGGGCGCCGCGGGTCTCGAACCGGTCCAGCCCGACCTGGGCCATGCCGGACGAGCCGCCTTCATGGAAGCCCACGGCCATGTCGTAATGCTCCACCGCGGTCCAGAATTGTTCGTAATCGGGGTGGTGGATCATCTTATTATTATAGGGATTGGGGCGGACGAAAATGCCGGTCATGCCGAGTTCTTCGCGGGCGAATTTCATTTCTGAGATTGCGTGCGGCACCGATTGAAGCGGGATCATGGCGATGCCGAACAATCGATCGGGATAGGGTTTGCAGTAATCGGCGAGCCAGCGGTTATAGGCGCGGCAGACATTAGCGGAGACATCGATATCGTCGATCGAGCCGGCGAACAGGCCGATGGAGGGATACAGATACGCGGCGTCGATGCCGTCCAGATCCATGTCGGGGATGCGGGCATGCGGGTCGAACCCACCTTTGCGGCCATCGCGGTATTCGCTGGTATTGTCCACCACCACGGTGCCGTCGCGCGCGCCGACGGCGCCGAGATTAGCGAGGCCGCGTTCGCCGCCAAGGGATTTGCCGTCAATCACCAGACGTTCGATGCCATGATTGTCCTTGACCGCGCGCGGTGCGCGATCCCGGTATTTCGGGTCCATATATTGTTGCCAGAGTTCCAGCGGCTCCAGAATGTGGCCGTCGGCATCAATGCAGTTATATTCGCGAGTCATGGTCGGTTCCTTCCCCCGTCTGTGTGGTCGAAGTATCCGCGCGCGGCTAGCTGGTCCCTGCATGGCGCTCTCGCCGCCGCGAAACTTTCTTGGACGTGCAGCAAAATTTGGTCGT
>SHWN01000104.1 GCA_009693795.1 Acetobacteraceae bacterium | reverse complement strand
GCACCTTCACCGTGGTCCGTCCACCGGCATGCTCCAGCACCAGATCGGTAAAAGTGCCGCCGATATCGACAGCCAGTCGCGCCGTGGTCATACCGTGTCGTGCTCCCGGGAGATGCGGCATTATTGCCGAGATGAAACCCAGAAGCTAGGTTTCGCCCACATGTAAAGGTGTTCGCAATGGCCCAAGCCGCGCTGGAACCCACCAAGATCACCGGATATCACGCGCATATCTATTACGACCCCGCCGACCGCGCCCGCGCCGCCACCCTGCGTGAACAGGTGGAAGCACGCTTTCCGGTCCGCATGGGGCGCTGGCACGATGTGCCGGTCGGCCCGCATCCCAACGCGATGTATCAGATCGCCTTCGAGACCTGGCAGTTTTCGCTCCTCGTGCCCTTCCTAATGCTCAACCGCGACGGACTGACGGCGCTGGTCCATCCGGAAACCGGGCGTTCGCGAGACGATCATCTGCTGCATGCGATCTGGATGGGCGAGGTGCTGGAGCTCAATGCCTCCGTCCTTAAACAGGATTAGGTATGGCAGCCGTCCCGCGCGTCGCCGTCCTTATCCCCTGCTACAATGAAGCGATCGCCATCGGGCAGGTGATCAGTGATTTCCGGGCGCATCTGCCGACGGCGACGATCTATGTCTACGACAATAATTCCAGCGACGGTACCGCTGCAGTGGCACGGCAAGCCGGTGCCGTGGTGCGCAATGAAATTCTGCAGGGCAAGGGAAATGTCGTGCGGCGCATGTTCGCCGATATCGAGGCTGACATCTTTGTCCTGGTCGATGGCGACGACACCTACGACGCCGCCTCCGCCCCCGCCATGATCCGTGCCCTGGTCGACAATCAGTTGGACATGGTCATCGGCACGCGTGCCGAGATCGCGCAGGCCGCCTACCGAAGTGGCCACCGGTTGGGCAATATTGTGCTCACCGGCCTGGTGCGCCTGGTCTTCGGCAACCGGGTTTCGGACATGCTGTCGGGCTATCGCGTGTTCAGCCGGCGCTTCGTGAAGTCCTTTCCCGCCTTAGCCGACGGGTTTGAGACGGAAACCGAATTCACCGTCCATGCGCTCGATCTCGCCATGCCGACCGGCGAGGTGCCGACCCCCTACAAGGAACGCCCCGCAGGTTCGGTCTCGAAACTGCGGACCTATGCGGATGGGATCCGCATCCTGCGCACCATTTTTCTGTTAGTGAAGGAAACTCGCCCATTGCGATTCTTCAGCATTGCCGGAGCGCTGCTGCTGGTACTGGCGATGATCCTGGCCATCCCGGTGATCCGGGTCTATCTGGCGACCGGGCTGGTGCCGCGTTTGCCCACCGCCGTGCTCGCCACCGGCCTAGTGCTGCTGGCCTGCCTCGCCATTGTCTGTGGGCTTATTCTCGATTCGGTGGCGCGCGGGCGCAAGGAGATGAAGCGGCTCGCTTATCTCGCGATCCCGGCCATGGCCCCCACATATGGCTTGCCGGCAAGTGCCGCGGACGAAATACGAGAATAAAACGCCCCGCTGGGAAGTCTCAAGGCAAAAATTATCCTCACTGTCTCTCCGGTGCCGTTGATCGCGACGATGGGGGACCGCAACGTTCTGGTCTCAACCACCCCTATTCGAAACCCTTGCTGCGCGTCGCCACCGAACCATTGCCGCAACGCCATGAGCTGGTTGCTTATTTTCCGGCCTGCGAAATCATTAGGGGCGCACGCTCCCGCGACCGCGGCTCGCCTGGAGCAGGCGCCGTAACCGGTGCCGCGCTAGGTTGTTGGACGCTGGGCGGTTGGGCTGGAACCGGGTCCCGCGCGATCTCATCGCAGATCCCAGCAGCCATAGCCGGCATCGCGGACCCAAGTAAGACCGAGCCGCAAATCCCAAATTTCGTATTTTCTTCCTCCGTCGGAGTGTCTTTTGGCTGGCGCCAGATGCAACCGGCATCATCAGATCACACTGACCTGCCCTGGAGCCAACTTGATGTCCGGCCGGACATGACAGCATAGTCCGCCCGGACCGCACAGGTACTGCCAAACTACATTCCGAGAGGCTGAGACCAAAATGACCAACGTGACGACCGATCCGGCGAAAACCACTCCAGCCACCACGCTCGACGCGCTGGTAATTGGCGCCGGGTTTGCCGGCCTTTACCAGCTTATGTGCCTGCGCGACCGGCTGGGCCTTTCGGTCAAGACGTTAGAAGCCGGCGCGGGGGTTGGTGGCACCTGGTACTGGAACCGCTATCCCGGCGCGCGCTGCGATTCCGAAAGCCATGCCTATTGGTACACCTTCTCCCCGGAACTGATGCGCGAATGGACCTGGTCCGAACGTTATCCCGGCCAGGCGGAGATCATGCGCTATCTGAACTTCGTCGCCGATCGGTTCGATCTGAAGCGCGACATTCAGTTCAACACCCGCGTGACATCGGCGCATTACGATGCCGCCGCCAATCGCTGGAACGTGCGCACCGAAACCGGCGAAAGCTTCACCGCGAAATATCTGATCACCGCCGTTGGCTGTCTGTCGACGGCGAATGTGCCGAAATTTCCCGGCCTGGAGAGCTTCCAGGGCAAATGGTACCACACTGGTCAATGGCCGCATGAGGGTGTGGATTTCACCGACAAGCGCGTCGGCATGATCGGCACCGGCTCGACCGGTATCCAGGCCGCCCCGGTGATTGCCGCGCAGGCCGCGCACCTGACGGTGTTTCAGCGCACGGCGAATTATTCCGTGCCCGCAGGCAATGTGCCACTGGCCCCGGATTTTCAGCAATATGTCAGGGATCACGCGGCGGAGATTCGTGCCGTCACACGCGATACCCTGAACGGCATGGCGTTCCGGATCGAGACCCGCCTGGCGATGGAAACCCCGCCCGAGGAACGGGAGAAGATCTACGAAGCGGCCTGGGAACGCGGTGGCCTGCAATTCCGCGCCTCATTCCAGGACATGATGGCCAGCAAGGAGGCCAATGACACCGCTGCCGACTTCATCAAGCGCAAGATCCGGTCCATTGTGACGGACCCGAAGACGGCAGCACTGCTCTCCGATATCGACCATCCCTACGCAGCCAAACGCCCGCCGATCGATACCCATTATTTCGAGACCTATAACCGTCCCAACGTCTCGTTGGTGGACGTCAAATCGGTGCCGATCAGCCATATTTCGCCGAATGGCGTCTGCACGGGGGAGGCGGAATATCCGCTGGACATCATTGTCTTTGCCACTGGCTTCGACGCCATGACAGGGCCAATGCTCCGCATGGATATTCGCGGCCGTGACGGGGTGGCGCTGCAAGATGTGTGGGCGGGCGGGCCACGCAATTATCTAGGCCTGCAAATCGCCGGCTTCCCTAACCTGTTCACCATTACTGGGCCAGGTAGCCCTTCGGTGCTGTGCAACATGCCGGTAGCCATTGAACAACATGCCGATTGGATCAGCGATTGCATCGCGCATTTGCGTGCCAAGGGTCTGGAACGGATCGAGGCAAAACCGGAATCGGTCGAAAAATGGGTGGCGGAAGTAAACGACGTCGCCAGCAAGACCTTGCTGCCGCTGGCCAAGCATTCCTGGTATCTAGGGGCGAATATTCCCGGCAAGCCCCGCGTGTTCATGCCCTATGCTGGTGGCATGGTGCGCTATCGGGAAATCTGCGACGAGGTCGTCGCGCATGGTTATGAGGGCTTCATCCTGGCCTAATCAGTGACAGCGACAAGCGAACGCGCAGGAAAACAGGAAACACCGCGATGACAAATTTCGTTCTGGTGCATGGATCCTTCCAAGGTGGCTGGATCTGGCGACATGTGGAGGCGCGCCTGCGCGCGGCTGGGCATGTGGTCTTTGCCCCCACTTTGGATGGATGCGGAGAGCGGCGCCATCAGCTTCGTGCGGGGATAGACACCACCAGCCACGCCACCGAAATCGCCGAATTGCTGTTCTATGAAAATCTGCGCGATGTGGTTCTGGTGGGCACCAGTTCCGGTGGCATGGTTGTGTGCAGGGCGGCAGAACAGATGCGCGCGCGGATATCACGTCTGGTGCTGGTGGATGCCTTGGCGCTATTTCCCGGCGAGCGCACCCGCGACATCGTCAAGCGGTCCAGTTCGGTGCCATCCGGTCTTGCCGCCGGGCCGTCGCGTGAGGATGCCGAGCGCGGGGTGTTCGCGGGGCTCGATCCCGCAACCATGGCCTGGGTGCTGGACCGCTATACGCCGCATCCGATCGGCTGTTCCGAAACGCCGGTGCGGCTGACGGATTTCTGGGATCTTGACTGGAACGCCACCGTAATCTGGTGCCGCCAGGCAGAAAACCCCGGCGAGGCACATCAACGGCGTGCCGCCGCGCGGCTGAAGGCGAAATGGATTGAGATTGAGACTGGGCATTACCCGATGCTCAGCATGCCCGATGATCTAACCAAGTTGATTATCGACGGGTGAGGCTATTCCAGCGCCGGCGCCACGCGCCATGAGCATAGCCCGCGAGAGCTTGCGCATCCACGGTCTAAGCTGCCGGTTTGGCGCAGTCACGGCGGTGGATGAGATCGATCTGGATGTTCCGGCGGGGCAGATGCTGGCAGTGATCGGCCGGTCCGGCGCCGGCAAATCCACCCTGTTGCGCATGATCAACCGGTTGCAGGAACCGAGCACCGGCAGCATCGCTTATGGACCAACGGACGTCACCGCGCTGCGTGGGCGCGCGCTGCGCGACTGGCGGCGTGATTGCGCCATGATTTTTCAGCAATTCAACCTGATCGGGCGAGCCGATGTGCTGACGAATGTGCTGATCGGGCGGTTGAACCACCGGCCCTGGCTACCAAGCCTGCTGGGGCTGTTTACCGAAGCCGAGCGCGCGATGGCCGTGCAGGCACTGGACCGCTTTGGCCTGTTGGACATCGCCTTGCAACGTGCCGACACATTATCGGGTGGGCAACAGCAGCGCGTGGCGTTGTGCCGGGCCTTATTGCAGGAACCGCGCATGCTGCTCGCCGATGAACCGATCGCCAGCCTCGATCCGCATAATGCGCGTTTGGTGATGGATGCGCTGCGCCAGATCAACCGCGAGGACGGACTGACCATCCTCGCCAATCTGCACCACCTGGATACCGCGCGCGCCTATTGCGACCGGGTGGTGGCGCTGGATCGCGGCCGCATTGTCTTTGATGATATACCGGACCGGCTGACACCGGATGTGATCATGGCCATTTATAACATCACGGAGCAGGAATTTCATGCTGCCGATACGCCGGTGGCTGAACCCATGAGGCAGATACAATGACCATCGCACGCCGGGATTTATTAACCACCCTGACCCTCGCCACGCTGCCCGCACTGGCCCACGCGCAGGCCATGCCCAAACCGGGAAAACGCGACTGGGCGGCGCAATTTCCAGTACTGCGCATCGGCATGCTCGGTGGGGAAAACGATGCCGACCGGCTGGCGCGCTATGGGGGGTATCGCAAGCTTTTGGAAACCACGTTCGAGATGCCGATCAAGCTGGTCGTGGCGGCAGATTACGCCGGCGCCATCCAGGCCTTCGCGGCGAAGCACATCGAACTCGCGTACATGTCACCATCTGCCTATGCCAGCGCCTGGACCCAGAGCGATGGCGATGTCCTGCCGATCCTGGTGACGCAGGAACAGGATGGCTCCACTGCCTATGTCGCCGCGATGTATACACGTGCGGATTCCGGCATTACCAACTTGGCGGATATGAAGGGCCGCGCTCTGGCTTGGTCGGATCCGAATAGCGCGTCAGGTTATTTGATTCCGCGCGCCGAGTTTCGCGCTGCCGGGATCGATCCGGAACCGAAGCGCTATTTCGCCCGCACCGGTTTTGCGGGCGGGCATGAGCAGGCCGTTGTGGCGGTGCTGAACCGGCAATATGACGCGGGTGTAGCCTGGATATCAGGCATCGGTGATCCAGCCGGCGGTTATTCGCGCGGCGTGTTTCGCATGATGGTCGATAAGAAAATGATCAACATGACCGATCTGCGCGTAATCTGGACCTCGCGGCCGATCCTGAACGGACCGATAGTACTGCGCCGCTCCACGCCCAAAGGCTTTCAGGACGATATGTTCGCCTTTCATTTAGCGCTGCCGCTTGCGCATCCGGATATTTACCACGCCATTGATATGGGCTCCGGCAAGAGGTGGGTGCCGGTGACGCATGAGGATTATGTGGTGTTTATCGACATGCTAAAACAAGAAGCCGCCGAGCGCCGGCGGCGTTAATCCTCGATGAGCGGCGCCACCAGCATCGAACAGGCCTTTCAGGCGCGCCGGCGTCAACGTCGCGCGCGCGCGGTGGCTGGCGGCGCGTTGCTACTGGGCCTTCTGATCGTCAGCGCGGTGATTGCCGAAGCCTTTCTGGATGCGCTCGGCGCCGGGCTGCCGCGTATGGGCGAGTATTTCGGCAGACTTATTCCCGATCTGCATCTTGCAGAACTTTTTGCCGGCAGCAAAATCCAGGGTAGCCTCGCCTTCTGGATGTATCGCGCCGATAGCTGGCTGTGGCTGCTGTTCGAGACCAGCCAGATCGCCGCTTTGGCCACGCTGGCCGGTGCCATGATCGCGGTCCTGCTCTGCTTTCCCGCCGCCAGCAATCTGGCTCCTAACCGCGCGACCTATCTGGTCTTTCGCCGGTTGCTGGAATTGTTTCGCACGGTGCCGGATATCGTCTACGCGCTGATCCTGGTCTGGGCCTTCGGCGTCGGCCCACTGGCTGGCATTCTGGCAATTGGCTTGCACACGGTAGGCGCGCTTGGAAAATTATTCGCCGAGGTGGTAGAAAATTCGACGATGGGCCCCTGGCATGCCACGCTAGCCACGGGTGCGAACTGGGCGCAATGCGTGCGCTACGCCATTCTCCCACAGGTGCTACCTAATTTTCTATCCTATGTTTTGTTGCGCTTCGAAGTAAACGTTCGTGGCGCCACGGTCATCGGCTTTGTTGGTGCCGGCGGGATAGGCCAGGAGCTGTATCAAGTGATCTCGTTTAGTTACTATCAGGAGATCAGCGCCATCGTGGCGTTGATTATTCTGGGCGTTGTTGCCATCGATCTGTCATCGGCTTGGCTGCGCCATCGCGCGATCAGGCAACCTGCATGATACGCGCCGGAAGCATTGGCCCCGCGGAGATCACGGCAGCACGCAAACGGCTGCCAACGGCATTCGCGGCCACCTCCTGGGTTTGGAGCGGCATCGGTGGCATGGCGTTTCTCGCCTGGTTAATCCTGCTGGCGGTATGGTTCGACATCACACCCACGCGACTTGCCGGCGGCCTCAAGGGGCTGTTGGTGATCCTGGCGCAGATGTTTCCGCCCAGTCCCGGTGCGCAATGGGCGGATATCCTGCATGGCCTGCTACAAAGCGTTGCCATGGCGTTTCTCGGCACCGTGATCGCCGCGATTATTGCCCTACCACTAGGTTTTTTTGGGGCGCGTAATATTGTTCTTAATGCCGCCGCACACTTTTCCGTCCGTCGGTTCTATGATGGGTTTCGCGGTATCGATCAGCTGATCTGGGCACTGGCCTTTGTGCGCGCCTTCGGCCTCGGCCCGCTGGCCGGATTGATGGCGATCATCGCGGCGGAAGTTTTTGTCCTAGCGAAGCTGCTGGCCGAGGCCGTAGAAAATACCAACAAGGCACCATCCGAGGCCATTACCGCCGCGGGTGGATCGCGTCTGCTCGCCATTCGTTTTGGCGTGGTGCCGCAGATCCTGCCGATCTATCTGGCGCAGATCTTGTACGCATTCGAGAGCAACACCCGCAGTGCCACCATCCTCGGCGTGGTCGGCGCGGGTGGCATCGGGCTACAAATCGCCGAACGGATCAAAGTGCGCTACTGGGATGAAGTCTGCTTTATCATAATTCTTATTTTGATCACGGTCGCATTGATCGACCGCTGCTCCGCCACTATCAGGTCTCGGTGCGCGTGACGGATCGGAAGGAAGATTGGGGGCTTGGCCACCAAACCCCCACCAGGGACGTGACACCCCTGGACCCCGGTCCGTATGGTCCTGAGCGAGAAGGGGCCTACTCAGTTGTTGCCAACGCCTCGGCAGGACCCTTCTCGCTCAGAACCTAATGAATTGGTTCTAAGACTCTGTCTGGCAACACCATGTGGGGTAGCATAGCTTTTGCACCATGAGGTGGATGGAGGCGAGGCGCAGGAAGGCGCGGGTCTTTTGGTTCAGGTTTCCCCAATCCTTGGCCAACCGGCGGCAGCGATTGAGCCGGCCGATGGTGCGTTCGACGATCCAGCGCCTTGGCAGCACCTCG
>SHWN01000103.1 GCA_009693795.1 Acetobacteraceae bacterium | reverse complement strand
CGCCATCGGTCAGGTAAACGCCCTCGGCTAGCTTGCCGTCGGATTCACCCAGTTCTTCCAGGCCAAAGGTTTCCTTGTAGAACTCTGCCGCCGCCCAGGGATCCGCCACGCTGATGGCAAAATGGCGAATGCGGCCTTTCGGTTTCTGGCTCATGCAATATCCCCCTTATGTTTATGGAATCAAACTGATAGCGGAGGGGCTGCCGATATTTATTTTTACTCTCGTGCGGGTAAGCCCACTGCTGGTTGGATCAATGTGATAGGCGACGATGGTATCGCTATCCTGATTGGCGGCGAAAAGCTGTTTTCCGGCTGCGTCCAAAGTAAAGAAACGTGGTGTCTTGCCGCCGGTCGATGTGTGATCGATCAGGGTCAGTTCGCCGTTGCCGGGGGCCACCGCGAAGTGCGCGATCGCGTCCTGCCCGCGATTGGATACATAGAGATGCCGCCCATCCGGGCTGACTGCGATTTCCGCCGTCGTATTACGCTTGGGAAAATCGACTGGTACGGTGGCAACGATCTGCACGGGCGCAATTGCCCCGATCGCGCCATCCCAGCGATAGACCGTCACCGTGCTGTCTAGCTCGTTGTTCACGAACAGTACGGGTAATTGTGGATGAAAAATACAATGGCGCGGCGCCGAGCCGGGCCGCGCCGGCATGATCTGGTGCAGGGCGATCCGGCCGGTGTCGGCATCGAAGCGGAAAATAAAGACGCAGTCACGACCTTTGTCGGGCACGATGGCGAAGCGTCCGGACGGATCGAAAATCACCCCGTGCGGCATCGCGCCCTGCTGATGCGCGGTATCCGGCCCTGTAGTGCCGGGCAGCACGAAAATTTGCGTCACCGCCCGCAACGATCCATCTGCCGCTAGGGGCAACACGGCGACATTACCGCTGCTGTAATTAGGCACGATCAGGAATCGTTCCGTCGGATCGAGCGCGGAATCGACGGGATTGATCCCGCCGCACTCGACCTGGTTCAGCAGGGTCAGGCGCCCATTGGCGGGATCCACCCGAAAGGCGCTGAGCAGCTGGCGCGCACCATGGACCGAGTAAAGCACCGAATTGTCGCGTCGTAAGGTGAACAGAGACGGGTTTTCCAACCCACCAACATGCTGTTCCTCGGTCCAGGCCCCGCTGGAGGGATCGATGGCGTAGACATGGATGCCATTGCCTCGGCCGTCCCGGTCCGGCGTCGTATAGCCCCCAACATAGGCGCGCATCCCCCAACCTTCCCCATCGACCGGACGGTAATCTGGCGCGGAATGGCCCAAAGCGGAACCGGTTTTTATGGAGCAGGTTTTGTGAATAAAATTGGCGACGAATTTCTGACCCGCGCGCGCGGCCTACTGCCCATGCTGGCGGCACGCGAAGCCGGGGTATTGGCACAATTCGAGGTGGCCGGCGAAACCATCGCCGATTTCCACCGCGCCGGCATTCTGCGCGTGCTTCAACCGCGCGCTTTTAGGGGCGTGCAGGGCTCCTTCCTCACGTTCTCGCACATCGTTGAGGAACTGGCCGCCACCTGTGCCTCCAGCGCCTGGGTCTACCCACTGCAACCATTCTCGCGGTGCGCCGCGCGGTGGAACGTCTGTGCGACACGGTCGGGGCCGCATATCGTCTATGACAACAGCCCGTTACAAGCGATCCTGCGCGATGTGCTCACCATCTCCAACCATCGCGTTTGGTCATGGGAACGCGCGATGCTGCCCTATGAAAAATGGGTGCTGAATGGGCAACCACAAAGCGCCCCCGAAGCATGATCCACGATGCGGCCGGCGCATTAATGTCAAGTTTCGATGAGTGCGACTGGCGCGAAGTAAAATCGGGGGCTTTGCCTCCAACCCCTCACCAAGGGGGAAGCCCTTGGAAACGGTCAGTTGGGACTGATGAAGAAGTGGGCGTAGCCCCTTAGCGGGGTTCGGGGCAGCGCCCGACCTTGCTTCCGGCCGGTCAGGCTCAACGGAACCTGGTATTAATCCGCCGCCGCGCGTAGCCCGGCTCCGGCCGCTAGGGGGCATAAAGGGAGGGCAGCGGCCAGTAGTGCGGCCAGCGTGAGGAAATGCGGGCGCACGCTGAGTTCGCCCACCGCCGCATCCGCCGCGCCAACGCCGAAGATTAGCACGGGCACGGACAGCGGCAGTACTAGCAGCGGCAGCAGCACCGCCCCGCGTCGGGCGCCGAGCACTAGGGCCGCCCCGGCGGTGCCGATCAGCGACAGGACCGGCGTGCCCAGGGTCAACCCGGCCAGCAATGCCCACAGCGCGGTGGTGGGAAAATGCAGCATCACCGCCAGCGGCCCTGCTGCTAGCAGGAGGGGAAACCCAGTCAGCAGCCAGTGCGCGCACGCCTTCGCCAGCGCCACGCCGGATGCCGGTAGGCCGCCGAGCAGCAGCAGATCGAGCGAGCCATCCTCGTGATCGGTGCCGAACAGCCGTTCCAGCGGCAGCAGCGCCGCCAGCAGGGCCGCCACCCAGACGACCCCCGGTGCCATCCGTCCCAAAATTTCCTGTCCCGGCCCGACCGCCAGTGGAAACAGCGCCACCACGATGGCAAAGAACAGCAATACGGCCAGCGTATCCGCCCCATGCCGAGCTGAAATTTTTATCTCGCGCGCGATCAGGGCGAGAAACTGCGTCATACGAGGGCAAGCTCGACGGCATCCGCCAGTGGCAGCGGCAGATGTGTCGCCGCCACCACGATGCCGCCATGCGCGCGGTGCGCCGCCGCCATCGCGCCGAACCGGTCCACCGAGGCCGCGTCCAGACCCAGGGTCGGCTCATCCAGCAGCCATAGCCTTGCCGGCCGCGCCAGCAGCCGGGCCAGCGCCAGGCGCCGCCGCTGCCCGGCCGATAGCATGCGCGCCGGCATATCCGCCAATGCGTCCAGCCCCATGGCCGCCAGGGCGGCGATTACGTTCTTTCGCGGATGGAAAAAATTCTCCGCCACCGTCAGCCCCGGCTTCACCGCGTCCTGATGCCCAACATAGGCGAGCCCCGGCGCACGCGTCCCCGGATCGCGCCCCACATCCGTACCATCCCACAGCACGCGCCCGGCATCGGCCCGCTTCAGCCCCGCCAGCACCCGTAGCAAGGTGGATTTACCGGACCCGTTCGGGCCGACGAGAAGCAGCGCGCCACCGGCCGGCACGCCGAAGGAGACGTAATCGAACACCAGACGCTCCCCCCTTATCACCGCCAATTGCTCTACAAGCAGCACGCCGCAAACCCCCTTTTTCTCTGTCCCGCATCCGGTTTACGGGCATGGGTATGTGTGGTTAAAGCCCAGCACCGAAAAAACCTAACCCGATAGCAGGGATCCCCGAGTTACAATCTCCCCTCACCGCCGCGCAACCCAGCGAGAGACGTCTTCCCCGCGAAGACGCCCAAGCAGACGAAGGCACGCACATGACCCAGACCGGCCAGGATACGCTCAAGACCCGCCGCACGCTGACCGTAGGGGGACAGCGCTACGACTATTATTCCATTCCCGAAACCGCCAAGACGCTAGGTGACGTGTCCCGCCTGCCGGTGAGCATGAAAGTCCTACTGGAAAACATCCTGCGGTTTGAGAACGGCACCAGCTACAAGGTCGACGACGCTAAGGCGATCGCCGGCTGGCTGGCGAAGGCTTCCTCGGCCGCCGAGGTGCCATTCCGTCCCGCCCGCATATTGATGCAGGATTTTACCGGGGTTCCCGGCGTGGTCGACCTGGCGGCGATGCGCGACGGCATTCTCCGCCTTGGCGGCGATCCGCAGAAGGTGAACCCGCTGATCCCGGTCGATCTGGTAATCGATCATTCCGTCATGGTGGATGTCTCGGCGCGCAGCGATGCGTTGCAAAAGAACGTCGATATCGAGTTCGAGCGCAATGGCGAACGCTATCAATTCCTGCGCTGGGGCCAGGAGGCGTTCGATAATTTCCGCGTCGTACCGCCCGGCACCGGCATCTGCCATCAAGTAAACCTGGAATATCTCGGCCAGACGGTGTGGACATCAAAGGCCGCCGATGGCGCCAGTATCGCCTATCCGGACACACTGTATGGCACCGACAGCCACACCACGATGGTGAACGGATTGGGCATTCTCGGCTGGGGCGTGGGCGGGATCGAGGCGGAGGCGGCCATGCTCGGCCAGCCCATCGCGATGCTGATCCCGGACGTGATCGGTTTTCGATTCACCGGCCATTTGCCGGAAGGCGCGACCGCCACTGACCTCGTGCTGACCGTGACGCAGATGCTGCGCCGCAAGGGCGTGGTCGGAAAATTCGTCGAATTCTTCGGCCCTGGCCTGGATGGGTTGACGCTACCGGATCGCGCCACCATCGCTAACATGGCGCCCGAATATGGTGCGACATGCGGTTTCTTCCCGGTCGATCAGGTGGCACTCGACTATCTATATCTGTCCGGGCGCGAGACTGCGCGCATCGCACTGGTGGAGGCGTATTGCAAGGCACAGGGCATGTGGCGCGATGCGTCCACGCCGGACCCGGTGTTCACCGACACGTTGGAGCTTGATCTCTCCACCGTGCTGCCCTCCATCGCCGGACCGAAGCGTCCGCAGGATCGGGTGCTTCTGAGCGATGCTTCTTCCGCGTTCCGCTCCGAACTGACTAAAGGCCTGGGTGTGCCGGTCAACGACGCCCACAAGAAAGTCGCGGTTGCGGGTACGAATTACGAAATCACCCATGGCGATGTGGTGCTGGCGGCAATCACGTCGTGCACTAACACATCCAACCCCTCCGTGTTGGTGGCCGCCGGGCTAGTGGCGCGCAAGGCGCGAGCCAAGGGATTGACGGTGAAACCATGGGTGAAGACTTCGCTGGCGCCCGGTTCGCAGGTGGTGACGGAGTATCTGGATAAATCCGGCCTGACGTCGGATCTCGATGCGCTGGGCTTTCAGACCGTTGGCTATGGCTGCACTACCTGCATTGGAAATTCCGGTCCGTTGAGCGATGCCATTACCGACGCGATCGAGGACAATAACCTCGTTGGTGTGTCCGTCCTGTCCGGCAACCGTAACTTTGAAGGCCGCGTGCATGCCAATATCCGCGCCAATTATCTCGCCTCGCCGCCTCTTGTGGTGGCCTATGCGATTCTTGGCACGATGAACCAGGATATTTCCACTGTTTCGCTCGGCACCGGGACGGACGGAAAGCCAGTTTACCTGAGAGATATCTGGCCGACTAATAAGGAAATCTCTGATGTGGTGGCTTCGGCGTTATCACGCGCGCAATTCCTAAAGCGGTACGGCGAGGTGTTTAAGGGTCCGCCACAATGGCAGGCCATCAAGGTTGATTCGGGCAGCGTTACCTATGGTTGGTCGGACGCTTCGACTTACGTGAAAAATCCTCCTTACTTCGAGGGTATCACGATGGAGCCCGCCCCGGTACGCGATATTACCGGCGCGCGCATTCTCGCGCTGCTGGGTGATTCCATTACGACAGATCACATCAGCCCAGCGGGATCGATCCGCAAAACTTCCCCCGCCGGCGATTACTTTATGGAACGGCAGGTCCAGCAGAGGGATTTCAACAGCTACGGCGCCCGCCGCGGCAACCACGAAGTAATGATGCGCGGGACGTTTGCCAACATCCGCATCAAGAACGAAATGGTGCCCGGCGTTGAAGGTGGCTTTACTAAGGTCAGCGGCTCGCCCGAGCAGCTTGCAATCTATGACGCGGCGATGCGCTACAAGCGCGCCGGTACGCCGTTGGTGATTTTCGGCGGCAAGGAATACGGTACTGGTTCGTCGCGCGACTGGGCGGCGAAGGGCACTTACCTGCTTGGCGTGAAGGCCGTTGTCGTTGAAAGTTTCGAGCGTATCCATCGCTCGAATCTGGTCGGCATGGGCGTGATACCGCTGACCTTCAAGGACGGTATGGATCGCAAAAGCCTAAACCTGACGGGTGAGGAAACCATAGACATTCTCGGCCTGGAAAACCTGACGCCGCGCATGGATCTGTCCCTCGTCATCCACCGCCCGAACGGCGGCACAGACAAAATCTCTGTCCTCTGCCGCGTCGATACATTGGATGAGGTGGCGTATTACCGCCATGGCGGCATCTTGCAATACGTGCTGCGTGGCATGGCGCGGGCTGCTTGAACGCATCTATCTGGCGTAGTCGACTGTGGACCGGGCTCAAGGCGGAGTGCAGAGCAAAATCCGGCCTGATGGAATGATCTAGTCGGATAAAACGGCTCGCTTAAACAAAAAATAAAATTTTTCCGTGCTGCCATCGGTACGGAAAACACTCTATTTCGCCAGCTCGACGGTGATCGAGATCGGTAGCTTGACCACGCGGGTGTTGGAGTCCGTCACTTCCAGGATCAGGTCATGCTGGCCCGATGGCGCCACCGCTATGCCCTGAAGGCGCAATTCTAGACTGGGCGGGTCGGCGAGCGAACCTATTGCCTCAATCTCGCACGGCAGTAGAGCCGGGTCGCAGCTCTCGGCCCCAGGTGGACCGGATGGCGATGTTTGCCTAGTGTTGTTCGGCGATTTTGCAGCCAAGAAGGAAACGAAAATGGCCCAAGCCCCCAGCGCGTCCCGCGATGCTGTCCGCCCGATGGTTCCTAAGATGGTCGAGCTTACCGAACAGGTGCTGTTCGGCGATGTCTGGGAACGCCCCGGCCTGTCCAAGCGTGACCGCAGTCTGATCGTCATCGCCACGCTAATCGCCACCTATCGTCCGGAGCAGCTGAAAGGTCATCTGGAACGTGGTCTCGCCAATGGCCTTACCAAGGACGAAATCTCCGAGGTCATCACTCATTTGGCGTTCTATTCCGGCTGGCCCGCCTCGATGACCGCCGCCAAGGTGGCGATGGGCGTGATGCAGGAAAAAGGTTTGCTTTAGGGGGTGCCTACCATGCGGATTGCCTTTATCGGCCTGGGTACCATGGGTAACCGGATGGCCAACAATGTCCAAAAATCCGGCGCGGAGCTGGTGGTGCATGATATGCACCGCCAGGCCGCCGGCAACCTGATCAACAACGGTGCCGTCTGGGCCGACAGCCCCGCGGCCGCCGCCGCGCAGGCGGATGCCATCCTGATGTCGCTGCCGGGACCGGTGGAAGTCACCGCCGTCTGCACGGGCCCCGGCGGTGTTCTGGAAGGTATGAAACCCGGCACGACTGTGATGGACCTCACTACCAATTCGCCAACCACGGTGCGCAAGCTGCACGCCGAGTTCGCGGCCAAAGGCGTGCATTTCATGGATTGTCCTGTCAGCGGCGGTCCCGCCGGGGCCGGGTCGGGTAAACTCGCCATCTGGGTGGGGGGCGATCGGGCGGTGTTCGAAGCCAATCGCGCCGTGCTTGACCGCTTCGCCGATCAGGTGCGCTACGTCGGCGAAATCGGCGCCGGCTCGGTCGCCAAGCTGACGCATAACTGCGCCGGCTATGTGATTCAGACGGCACTGGCGGAAGTGTTCACCATGGGGGTGAAGGGCGGGGTTGACCCGTTGGCCCTGTGGGAGGCTGTCCGCCAGGGCGCGCTGGGGCGGCGGCGGACCTTCGACGGATTGGTGGACCAGTTCCTGCCCGGAAAATTCGATCCGCCCGCCTTCGCGCTGCGTCTGGCGCACAAGGACGTCAGCCTTGCCACCCAGCTGGGCCGTGAACTAGGCGTGCCGATGCGCCTGGCCAATTTGGTGCTGGAGGAGATGACCGAGGCGCGCAACCGCGGTTGGGACAATCGCGATTCTCGCTCTCCCATGTTGTTGCAGGAAGAGCGCGCGGGGGTGGAGATCAAGGTCGACCCCGTTTCTATCCGGCGCGTGCTGGACGCGAGCTGAACGGCGCTTCCGACAGGTGCTCGCCGCCACGGTGCGAGCGGGCGAGTGCCGGACAGCAAACCGAGACACTCGCCGGAAATCGCGGCCGTTGTCCCGGACCCGGGCCGGCGGTAACGTCTCGCTATTATCCACCAGGAAGGAGTTCGAGCCGTGCCCGATGATTCCGCCACAGCCGCTATGCCACCCGTGAAGGGAAAAGTCGCCATTTCCCGCGCCAGCGCGCCGAACTACGTCGCCGGCCGGCGCGACTTCTTCAAATACCGTGAAACCGGCGTCACCGAGGGCACCAACGGCTTCATGCGCGCCCAGGTCACCATCGGCACCCAAGGCCTAACCCAGCCGACGGGTTGGCATTACCATATCTGCGACGCCCAGTTCGTTTACATGCTGAAAGGCTGGGTAGAATTGCAGTTCGAGGGCCAGGGCACCGTGCGGCTGGAGGCCGGCGATTCCGTCATGATCCCCGGTAACCTGCCGCATAACGAGATCCGGGCCTCCGACGCG
>SHWN01000005.1 GCA_009693795.1 Acetobacteraceae bacterium | reverse complement strand
GATGGATCACTACGGAATGCACAATATCCTGCGTCGTCAGTTCCGGATTGTCGATACGGCCCTCGCGATCCTCGCCCGGCATTTTCGGCCGCGCCGCGCCGAAATCATGGCGGAAAGAATGCAAAGCCCGTAATCCTTTCAACATCATCTTCATGGCCGGTGGCAAGGCGTCAAACACTGCGTCCATATGCACGAACAATGTGTAGCCGCCGATTGTGGGCAGGTGCGCGCATACAGAACCGAGCCCAGTGCCAGGGCTTCGTGATAACTATGATAGGTGTGCCAGCCGCCACCGATATTCGCTTTCTGTTCGAGCTCCTTGCGCACCTCGGCGATGTGTGGATACCCGTCCACCGCCCTGAAGAAAGGGTTGATATTGATTTTTTCGAAGCGGTGGGCGAAGGGGATATGTCGCGCCTCGGTCGAATGCTGGTTGCGGAAGAAAATCACACCGTGCTCGGCCAGCGCCTAGCGCATGGCGCAATAATCCACCTCCGCCAAGGGCTGGGCCAGATCGATGCCGTTGATAACCGCGCCCACCAGCGGAGCGACACGGTCGACTATCAAGTGGTTTTGCATGGCGTCCCGTCCTCAACTCCACCGCACTATCCTACCGGCGATGGCGCATTGGCAGGGATCAGCCGCGCACGCGTGCCACCGCTGCGCGCAAAATCGACAAAGTCTGTTCGGTGAACCAGGGCTTCTTTCGCTCCCTAGCGTTGGTCCGCCAGGACGAATGAGGCAGCGGAAATCTGTCCCGTAAGCAAGCCGCGAAATCGTGCACACGCGCCGTGATGGTCCCTTTGCCCAGGGCGCTGAGCTGCGCATACCCCCCCACCAACAAGCTCAATTGGATCCCCGGCATCAACGGCCGTAAACACGTATGCCAGAGCGGGAAACATCCGGGCCGCGGCTGCGCATCCCCGCCCCTCGCCAACCGGCTCCGATAGTAAAAATCCATCGGCAAAATGACAATCCGGCGTCCGTAGTAAAACTCATCGCGGTCCAAGCCCAGCTACAGGCGCAACCGATCCCCGGAGGGATCGTTCCACGGTATCCCCGCTGTATGCACCTTCGTCCCTGGCATCTGGCCGATAATCAACAGCCACGTCGTGCGCGCCCCCCGAAACACCAGGCGCGGACCCAACAGCAGATGCGCCTCGCATACGGCGCAGGCCTGGGCTTCCTCTGCCACCTGATCCAGTGGCATCATGGTGCCATCATGCAGAGGGAACGGCCATGATCGAAATAGAAACACACGTGGTGACCAAACACGGCTTGATGCCGAGCTTCGTGGTGCACCCAGATGCCGGTGGGCCATTCCCACCGATCATCCTTTACATGGATGCCCCCGGCATCCGCGAGGAACTCCGCTTTCTCGCCCGCCGCATCGCGCGCGCCGGCTATATCTGCATTCTACCGGATATGTATTACCGCCTTGGCACGGTGCGCTTCGATATTCCCCGCCGCAGCGATGGTATGTCGGGTGTGATCCGTGCCTCCATGAACAGCATCACCAACGCGATGGTGGTCGATGACACGGCCGGCATCCTGGCTTATCTCGATGCACAGGACGCCGCGAAACCCGGCCCCGTCAGCTGCGTCGGCTACTGCATGAGTGGGCAATATATCACCACTGTTTCAGCGAAATTCCCGCATCGCTTCGCCTCCGCCGTCTCGCTTTATGGAGTCGGCATCGTCACGGATCAACCGGACAGCCCGCATCTGCTCGTCGAGCAAATCAAAGGAGAGCTTTACTACAGCTTTGCCGAAACTGATGGCTCCGTGCCCGATCATGTAATCCCGGCGTTGAAAGCGGCACTAAAAAAGGCCAAGACCAAACACACGCTGGAAATCCAACCCGGCACAACGCACGGCTTTCAGTTCCCTGCGCGGCCCGATTATCACGCGGTGGAATCGGAGAAAGTGTGGACGAAGATGTTTGCCTTATGGAAGCGGACACTCGGCTGAACACGCATGGTTATTCCAACGCATACTCCACCTCGGGCGTATAGACGGACCCGTCACGCCCGAGGATGGAGGAGAATAACGTAAAATCCGTCATCCGCACCGGCGCCGCGCGGAACAGGTTTTTATCCATCACAAACGCAGCGATTTTAACTTCTGGAACGTTACTCAGCCCTGCCAGCGTGACGTGCGGGGTGAAGCGGCGGCGTTCGGGGTCCAGCCCGGCGCGGCGCAAGGCGCTTTCGATCTTGCCTTGCAGGTGAGTAAGCGCGGTATCGCGATCGGCACCTACCCAGAGCGCGGAAGAGCGGCTGGCCTTTGAGAACGTGCCGACACCAGCGAGGCTAAGGTCAAAACAAGGCAGGCGGATGGCGGCCAGGGAGTGATCGATATCCTCGGCCTGCGCGGCGGATACCTCGCCGATGAACCGCAAGGTCAGATGAAAATTCTTTGCCGGCACGAAGCGTGCGCCCGGAATGTCGCCGCACAGGAAAGCCAAGCGCTGCTTCAGCTCCCACGGTAGATCGAGGGCGACGAACAGGCGCATCAGTTTTTTGCCCGCGCCAGCAGCGCTTCCACCAGAGGCAAAAGCCTGGCCACGATTTTTCGCACGCCCTCCGGGTTGGGGTGCAAACCGTCTGGCTGGTTCAGCCTATGATCGCCCGCCACGCCGTCCAGGAAGAACAGATCGAATGTCACACCCGGGCGCACACCGAGGCGGGCGAAGACAGCCCCGTATTCCTTGCCATACTCGGCGCCAAGATTGGGCGGAGCTAGCATGCCGGTCAGCAGGACAGAAATTTTGCGGGCGGCCAGCACATCCAAAATGGCGGTCAGATTCTGTTCCATCTCGCGTGGCTCGACGCCGCGCAGCCCGTCATTGGCGCCCAGCTCGACAATCGCCGCCTCTGCCCCTGCGCCCAGCATCCAATCCAGGCGCGCCCGCCCGCCGGCGCTGGTATCGCCGGAAACGGCGGCATCGATGATCGTGATATCATGGCCGCGCGCCGCCAGGGCTTCCAGAAGCCGGGCCTGGAAGCCATCCTCGCGCGCCAGACCAAACCCAGCCGCCAGTGAATCACCCAGGATCAGCAGCCGTTCGCCCGCCAAACCCGGCGCGGCACAGGCCAACCCCAGGCAAATGACCAAAATTGCGGCTTTGAACCCGGCCCGGCAGGCGCCATATGCTGTGCTGATGGATGCCATTTCCCCGCTTCCGACTCCGCTGATCGTTCCGCCGGGTCGGACACTGATCGAAATCCATGACCTGCGCCTGACCTTGCCCTCGGTGGCCGGGCCGGTCAATATTTTGCGCGGCATCGATCTGATGGTCGCGGCAGGGGAAACGATCGGGATCCTCGGCCCGTCCGGGTCCGGCAAGACTAGCCTGTTGATGGTGTTGGCCGGGCTGGAAAGTCCCACAGGCGGCACGGTGCGCGTCGCCGGGCATAATCTGGGCGGGCTGGATGAAGACGCGCTCGCCCGCATCCGGCGCGATCATATAGGCATCGTGTTCCAGGCCTTTCACCTAATTCCAACCATGACAACGCTGGAGAATGTCGCCGTCGGGATGGAGCTGGCCGGGGTGGTGGAGGCCTTAGGCCGCGCGCAGGCTGCGCTGGAAGCGGTCGGTCTGGGCCATCGCCTCACCCATCTGCCCGGGCAGCTTTCCGGCGGAGAGCAACAGCGCGTCGCCCTCGCCCGCGCCCTCGCACCTCGCCCCGCCGTGCTGCTGGCCGACGAACCGACCGGCAATCTGGATCAGGCCACCGGGGCCATTGTGATCGACCTGCTGTTCACCCTGGCGTGCGAGGCCGGCGCAACATTGTTACTCGTCACCCACGATCCCGCGCTCGCGGCGCGATGCGGACGGGAACTTCACCTCGCCGATGGGCGCGTGGTGCACGCATGAGTCTCGCCTTCCGGCTGGCGCGGCGGGAATTGCGCAGCGGTGTGCGCGGGTTTCGCACCGTGCTCGCCTGCCTCGCTCTCGGGGTCGCCGCCATCGCCGGTGTCGGCGGTCTGCGCGAAAGCCTAGCCCAGGGGTTGGCGGCGGAGGGGCGGCGCCTGCTGGGCGGCGATATAGAAATCGATACCGGCAGCCTGGCTATACCGCAGGATTTGCGCGCGTTCCTGGCCGCGCGCGGGGCGCGCCTGTCCGCAATCACGCAAATGCGCGGCCTGCTGGTGGCCCCCTCCGGCGCGCGCCAGTTGGTGGAACTGAAAGCCGTGGACGAAGCCTGGCCGCTGGTTGGTCCGGCCGGGTTCGATCCGGCACTGAGCCCCGCTGCGGTGCTGGACGATGGCGGCGTGGCGGTCCAGCAGGCGGTGCTCGATCGCCTCCACCTCCGCCCTGGCGACCGCGTGCGCCTCGGCAATGCCAGCCTGACCCTGCGCGCGGCGCTGACGGAAGAACCCGATAACGTCGCCTCGCCGCTGATGGCACCGCGCGCCCTGATCGGACTTTCCTCGCTCGCTCGCACCGAACTGGAATTGCCTGGCGCAATCCTGCGCCATGCCATGCGCGTCGTCTGGCCGGCGGGGCTGATGCCGCCAGATATCGTCGCGGACATAACAAAGGTCTTTCCCAACCATGGCTGGCGCGTGCGCACGCCCAATGAAGCCGCGCCCGGCATTTCCCGCTTCATCGAACAGACCGGCCAGTTCATGACCCTGGTCGGTCTGACCGCCTTGCTGGTCGGCGGAATCGGCGTCGCCAACGGGGTGCGCGCTTGGCTGGCGGCGCGCGCATCCACCCTCGCCACCCTGCGCTGCCTCGGCGCCTCAACCCGATTTCTCTTCACCATGTGCCTGGCGCAGGTGATGGCACTGGCGACGCTGGGTACCGCGATCGGGCTGCTGGTGGGCGCCGTCTTGCCCTGGCTCGCCATCTGGCTGCTCGGCGATGTGCTGCCGGTGGCACCAAGTCGCGGCGTGTTTGCCGGGCCCTTGCTCTTGGCCGCCGGCTTCGGGCTGCTGACTGCCGCCTGCTTCGCCTTGGTGCCGCTGGGCCGCGCCGCGCGCATTCCCGGCGCGGCGCTGTTTCGCGATGCGCAAATCCCGCATCGCGCGCGTGCTGGCTGGGCGATCCTCCTGGCCACTGCAGCACTGACGCTAGGGTTGGTGGCGCTGACCGCGCTGGTCTCGCCAGAGCCGGTGCTGGCCATGTTTTTCTGCGTTGGGGCGATCGCGGCCCTGGGCCTGTTTCGCCTCGGCGGCTTCGTGCTGGTGCGCGTCGCCCGCTTCTGGCCCCGCCCGCGCCGGCCCTGGGCGCGGCTCGGTCTGGGTAATCTGCACCGGCCGGGAACGCCGGCCCCGCTGATGCTAGTTTCCGCCGGGCTCGGCCTGTCAACCCTGGCGGCGGTGGGGATGATCCATGGTAATCTGCATGCCCATATCCTGTCGTATATTCCGGCCCAGGCGCCGTCCTTCTTCTTCATCGATATCCAAAGCACGCAGCTCACCACCTTTACCGACCTTCTCGTGCGTATGCCCGGCGTGTCAGATGTCAAACACGTGCCCAGCCTGCGCGCGCGCATCGTCGCGGTGAATGGTGTGGCGGCGGCGCAGGTGAATGCCACATCGGACACCCAATGGGCCCTGCGCGGTGATCGCGGCCTCACCTATGCCTCCACGCCACCCGAGGGTACGCGCCTTATGGCGGGAAAATGGTGGGCAGCGGATTATCGCGGCCCGCCCTTGGTCTCCTTCGACGCACAACTGGCCGCCGGCTGGGGCGTGCAGCTGGGCGATATGATCCAGGTCAATATTCTCGGTCGCGACATCGATCTGCAGGTAGCAAATTTGCGCCAGATCGCCTGGCGCTCGCTGGGGATCAATTTCGCCCTGATCACCAGCCCCGGCCTGCTGGAGCAAGCGCCACACACCAGCATCGCCACCCTGCGTGCGACGCCGGAAACCCAAAGCGCGGTGCTGCGCGCCGTCAGCGACGCGCTGCCCAACGTCACCGGCATCGGTGTGGAGGAGGTGCTGCGCTCCGTCTCCAACATCCTGGACCAGGTCGCGCTGGCGCTGACCGCCACTGCCGCGATCACCCTGCTATCGGGCATGCTGGTGCTGGCCGGGGCGGTGGCGGCCAGCCAGGCAGGGCGGGTGCGTGAGGCTGTGTTGCTGAAAACACTGGGGGCCAGCCGGGCCCAGATCCGCGCCGCCTGGCTCACAGAATTTCTCGCCCTCGGCCTCGCCGCTGGCGTGTTGGCCGGACTGATCGGCACCGCCGCAGCCTGGGGCGTGGTGCGCTTCATCCTGCGCGCTGATTTCGTCTTCCTGCCGGGCCGGCTGGTCCTCACTCTGCTCGCCGCGCTGCTCCTGATGCTGGCCACCGGCTATTGGGGTACCGCCGCCGCCCTGCGTGCCAAGGCGGCGCCGTTGTTGCGCAATAGCTGATAACCAATCCTTCGCAGTGCCCGAGCAATGATCGTCCTGACCGTCTCCCATGACGCCACGCGGCTGAGGATTGACCAAAAATGCCGGGTTCCAACCATCTCAGCAGCGCCGATGTGCAGCGCCTGCTCCCCAATCCTTCCGCCGCGGTGAGAGCAAAAACCGCCGAAAAACTCGCCCGCAATTTCGACCGCACGGCGCTGTCATCCGAGGAGCAGAAGATCGCGATCGAAATCATGCGCCTGATGGCGCGTGACGCCGAAGTGCAGAAACTGTGCTCATCGAGGTTCAGCTGGTCGGCGGCCAAGGCGCTCGAGGTTGCTCAAGAACTCTATGACCGCCAGGGCGAGAAGATCATTACCTATCCCCGCGCTGAGGTGCGTTATCTGCCAGAGACCCTGATCCCGGACGTGCCGAAGATCGTGGCCGGTCTTCAGGTGGGTCAATCGTTCAAAGAAATCCCGGTGCCCACGCCGGCTGTTATTAGCAAGGGCGTGCAAGGGTCTTTCCAAGACAAGGAGTTTGAGAGCGCCAGCCATCACGCTGTGACCCCGAACGTCAACACCGTCGCGGCGAAGCGTGTGTTGCGCTCCAATCCTTCCCCCAACACAGCGAGCCCGGCCACTGCCAGGCTGAGTGCCGCGATGGCCGGGCCGGGTTGGGCGCGTGCCGCCAGCCTTAATACGCCCCCGCCCAGCCATCGCGGCGCGGGTCAGACCCCGCCATGCGCACGCCATTTGCTGCGATGCGAATGGCCTGCACGCTGCACGGGCCTTCCAGCAGGCCGACGAGCTTTAACTTATGCCCGCGCCGTTCCAGCGCTGCCAGCACCGTGGTGCCAAAGCCGGGCTCGATGGTCAGCGATGCATCACCATCATGCGGCCAATTGGCTCCCTGGCCCTGCTGGCTCGAGGTCCAGCGCGGTGATTCCACCGCCATTTGCGGGTCCATATCGTCATCGATCATGGCGGTGACGATCTGCAAGTTAATCTGCACCTGATTATCCGCCCCCGGCGTGCCTTCCACGCCCCAGAGTTTTCCCTCCTTGAAGATCATTGGCGCGTTCATCGTATGGCGCACCCGCTTGCCGGGTTGCAGCCGGTTCACGTGCCCCTGCGCCAGATGCCAATAGGCCATGCGGTTATTCAGCAAAATCCCGGTATCCCCGGCGGTGACGCCGGAGCCAAAGGCGCCATTGATGGATTGGATGGCCGAGACGCCATTGCCCGCCGCGTCCACCACGCAGAAATACGTGGTTTCACTGGCTTTTTCTGGCGTTGCAATCGGACGCGACGCCGCGCGGTCGGGGTTGATCTGCGCGACCAGCTCATCGATATAAGGATCCGATAAAATCTCCGCAATCGGCGCGCTGTAATGGCGTGGATCGGCGCCGTGGCGTTCCCGATCCAGGAACGCCAGTTTCTTCGCCTCCACCAGCAGATGCACGCGCGCATCCGGGTCCATGCCGGCAAGGTTAAAACGCTCCACGATCTTCATCATCTGCGCGAACACGAAGCCGGTGGAATTCAGCGGCGTCTGCGTGATCGTATGGCCACGATAGGTGATGGCGATGGGTGCGTCTTCTTCGGCCGTACAACTAGCAAGATCGTCTTCGCTGATCATCGCGCCCATTTCCGCCATGCGCGCGGCAAACCGGCGTGCCAATCGGCCGCGATAGAAACTCTCGGCACCATCGGCAGCAATTTCCTCCAGGGTGCGCGCCAGGTCGGGCTGGCGAATCAGCGCCGCTAAGGTCGGGATTTTACCGTCATGCAGGAAGGTGACGCGCGAACGTGGATCGGCGGCCAGGGCCGCGTGATGCTCATGCGCGAAATGGCGGTAATGATGCGTCACCGCGAAACCGTCCTGCGCCAGCGTGATGGCGGGCGCGCACAACCCGGCCCAGGAAAGCGTGCCCCAGCGCGTATGCAGCACCTCCAGCCCCGCCAGCTTGCCGGGGATGGAGGTGCTGAGCGGTCCCGTCACTGCGATGCCCTGTTTCGAAAAACGCTCCGCCGTGGCGTTGGCAGGTGCGGCGCCGGTGGCATTGACCGTGCGATTGGCTCCGCTGGCGGCATGATGAAAACTATAGAACCCATCCCCGCCCAGGCCGGACATATGTGGCTCCACCACCCCGAGTGCCAGCGAGATCGCCACCGTCGCATCGATTGCATTGCCCCCAGCGCGCAACGTGTCCAGCCCCACCTGCGTGGCGGCGGGATGGTTGGTGCCAACGGCGCCATGGCGGCCCATGATCAACGGGCGATGACTGCGGATACGGTGGGACATGGCGGGCTCCTGGTCGCGGGTATACGCAGCATAGGCGGCGGGTGCCGGACTTCAAACCGCGACATGACAAAGGCTTGCCAAGATGCGTGCCGCGTTCATTAGGTGAGGGCATGTACCGCGTTGTGCTGCAACATCAGGCGGATTGGGCGGATTGAGTGGGCTGGCGCGATGCGGCGCGCGTCACTCGCATGGCGCGATCAAAAAGATGATATTCATGTACCTGCTCAAGATTGGCGAAACCGAGCACCCTCTCGGAACTGAAGCTAGCTCGTCATTAGTCAGTAGTATCTCTGACAAGGTAATAAATGCGGCACTTTTTTAGAAATTAGCAGATCATCCCTCGGCGGCGGTTAGGGGCGCGATTTCTTATAAGGATGAAATCGATGAGGCTACTGCTTTAGCCTTGTCAAGGGATAGGGATATGAGCGTCCTTCGTAATATCGTGCGTAATGATTGTTTTCGAAAAGTATCTTCCGAAACGGATTTTCGCCGTCTGATCGAATTGAGAGATTCAGAGTTGTACTGTTCCGTCATAGGGAGCTCTGAAAATTGTGAAAATTGTGACGGTCTGTTTTAGCTAAGATTTTATTCTCTTATCCTGATCTGTCGGTCTAGTCAAATTTGGTGCAGAACCGCGGAACGTCAAAAATAATTCTTAAGAAGATTATCAACGATCCATACCCGGACGTGCGCATCGCTGCGTTGCGTGATAATTAATCGAATGTGCGGCGCTTTGGTGCTTTAGCATGGATCATTCTAGCAGCAGGGAGAGGACGAATGGGTTTGCTTAAAATCGACGGCATTGAGATTAAAATTGGGTTTGCAGAGGTGTGTTGGCTCAATTTACCAAAAATCTTCTGGTTATCTTCGTGATCCTTGATATAGAAGGCGATGTCGGAGAGCTCTGCACGCTTGCGGCAAAGCGTTTCCGATAAGGCGAAGATAGATAAGGTGACAGCTGAGATTTTGGGTAAAGACGAAGATATCAATGGCTTTGTACAATTAGGCGACGTTGAACTTTGTAGTAGTATAGCATCTGACCTGGAAATTTTGAAAATTGTGATGCGTCCAAAATTATCGATGTATTATCGACGTCAAAAAATCCTGCTATCCGCATGGCTATCTCTGAGAATTGGAATACGCCCAAAAAAATCTTGAAGAAATTTGTGAACGACCCCGATTTGGATGTAAAAGGTTCTACGAAAAGAGACGATTAGAGGGTATCTCTCTAAATTTATACACTCAGAAACGCTCTTGGGATGGATAAAACCTTCCCAAGATTTTAGAGGGTGCTAACGTCGCTTCCTCATGTAACGTTTAATCCGCAACCTGTGACTGTGCAGGACGCGGTGGCCAGCGCCTAAGGTCTTCCTTACTTCCCCCGCACATCACTCAGTTCAGCCGCGAGCGCAGCTGGGCCATCGCATCACGGACGCGGGCGGCCGATTCTCCTTTGGGAGTAAGGGTAAGGAAGCGTTCGTAGCAGCGTAGGGCAGCGCTGGCCTGGCCGGTGCGGTGATAGATTTGTGCGGTTTCGCGCCAGAGCGGGGCGGTATCGGGGGCAAGGCGGAGCATGTCCTCGGCGCAGTCGAGGGCGCCTTGTGTATCACCCGCGCGCAGGCGGCGCAGCTTGATGTTATTTTGTAATCTTAATAGTACGTGACGGGCGTTCATGGGTTGCATCACGCCCGGGCGCAATTCCGCATCCTCGCCTTCCACGCGCTTGATCAACCCGCGCAGATCGCGTGAGTCCAACGGCGCGCCGCCGCCAAATACGTCGATCACGGCTTGCTGACCCTTGCCCTCGAAAGCGAGCAGGAAATGGCCGGGAAAATCCACCCCATGCACGGCCCAGCCGGCCGCACGCGCGGCATGTAGCCAGACAATACCGAGCGCAACCGGCAGGCCTTTGCGGCGTTCCGTCACGCGGATCAGGTTGGCGTTGGCGAGATCGTCATAGGTATCGGCATCACCCCGATACCCATGGCGAAGGGCAATCAGGCCCGTGAGCGATTCGGCGCGCAAAATGGGGGTGGCGGCGGCCAACGCGGCTGCCTGGCGGGCAATCTCCGATAGATGCGCTGCCGCTGCCAGCCAGTCGGCCTCGGGGGCGTCGATGCGGGCAAGCTGCAACGCTACCGCAGCGATATCGATTTCGACATCAGGCAAAGTGCCGGTTGCTTCCAGTGCGGCGCGGGGGTCGCTCATGGCTCATGGTAGAGGCAGATGGCGGCAGAAAGAAAGACCGGCCTGCGTCTGCATAAAGCTACGGATCGGTATAAATCGCTCTCTATGCCATCTCAGCCAGATAGCACTCAGATAGCGAAATGATTTGGGTCCCCGCCTGCATCTGCACCCATAACCGGCCGGATTATCTGCGCGATGCCTGGATGGCCTGGCCCAGAAAACTGTCGGGTCGGCTGAATTTTGCTTCCTCGTTGTCGATAGCGGCTCCGCCGAGGTCGAGGCCGAGCAGATCCGCGCTTTGGTGAACAGCGTCATGAATGCCCGCCTGTTGCGGGTGGAGCGGCCTGGTTTGAGTGTTGCCCGCAATGCCGGCTTTTTACGCCTGCACGGATGACTAGATTGCCTATCTCGATGGCGACGGGATCCCCGAGCCCGGCTGGATTACCGCCATCCAGCGTGCCGTCTCCGACAGAATACCAGCGCTGCTGGCCGCCGTGATTGAGCCGAGCGCCTACCCCCGCGCCTATATTGGCAAGGTGCCTCCCGCGTGCGGAGCGGCCGCATCCTGGGTGAGCACGCCATGCTCCGGCGGGAAGCGTTGCGCTGTTTCCGGTGCGCACACCCCGGCTGATCGCGCTGCGTTGGCGCTTTGCCTATGCGCACGGATTTTTATGCGCCTAAGCGACCGGTGCCACGGGATGATTGCCGAATCGCCCGCGCCCCGCGCAGGACGGAAGTATGAGTGACCTTGCACCCGATGACAGACCACGCGCTGCCCTATGGTGGGATCGCCGGCTTTGGCTGATGGCGGGCTTCGGCTTCATGGCCGGACTGCCTTTGCCGCTCTCCGGTTTCACCTTACGCCAATGGCTGGCCGAGGGCGGCGCGCCGCTAGCAGTGATCGGGCTGACGGCGAATATCGCGCTGGCCTACTCGCTGAAATTCCTCTGGGCGCCGAGTCTCGATCATTGTTTGCCGCCCGGTCCGCTGCGCCGGCTAGGGCAGCGGCGCGGCTGGCTGGCGGCGATCCAGCCCGCATTGGCGCTGGCGGCGGCAATATTGGCGATATCGCAACCCGCTGTCTCTCCCGGCCCGGCCCTGGCGGCGGCAGCGCTGGTCGCGTTTCTCTCGGCCAGCCAGGACATTGTGATCGATGCTTGGCGGATCGAGGTGTTTCCCCAGCGCCTGCAAGGCATGGCACTGGCAGTTTATGTCTGGGGTTATCGGGTGGCGTTGCTGATTGCCACCACCGGCGTGCTGGCCGCTGTCGGCTGGATCGGCTGGCACGCGGCGCTGCTGGCCCTTGCCGCGCTGATTGGCGCGGGCGTGGTGTTAACCTTGCTGGCGCCGGAGCCGGCCATGGTGGCAGGAGGTGGCAACGCACCCGGCCCGGTCAGTCTGCTCGGCCGGCTGCGCCATGCGGTGCTGGAACCATTGCTGGACATCGTGGTTCGCCCCGGCGCCTGGACGGTGCTGGCCTTCGTCGCGCTGTTCAAGCTAGGCGAGGCCATGGCCGGGATCATGACGGTGCCGTTCTATCGGTCCCTGGGGTTCGACCGCCCGACGATTGCTGGGATCGGCCCGCTCTCCCTCGGCGGCACCATGGCCGGGATCATGTTAGGCGGCTGGCTGGTGGCGCGGATCGGCGTCGGGCGGGCGCTGCTCTGGACCGGCTGGACGCAGACCGTGGCGATGGGAATGTATCTGGTGCTCGCCTTTTCCCCCGGTGATCAGACGATACTGTACGCCACGGTGGTGGCGGAGGCATTTGCCCAAGGCATGGCGGACGCCGCTTTCCTCACCTATCTCTCGGGCCTTTGTTCGCTGGCCTTCACGGCGACGCATTATGCGTTGCTGTCGTCACTGGCCTCGATCGCCATCCACACTTTGGGCGGGTTTTCCGGTGTTCTGGCTGAGCAGGTGGGATGGAAGGAATTTTATGCCCTGTGCATGCTGGCGGCTTTGCCCTCGATGGTGCTGATGTTGCGCTTGCTGCGCCGCTTTCCGCCTGATCGGCACCTCCCTCGATCTAATGCCAGCTCTAGGGAGTTTGACCGATCGGCAACCCCAGGAGATCGAAGGCCGGATTGATCGGGTTGTCGCCAGCCGTGCCCCGCGCCAACACACGGTGATGCACATATTGCGAGACATTTGTCGGTGTCGTAGCGGTTTGCCCGTTGCGCTGGTCACGCGCCGCTATCTTCCAAAACAGTCCAAAACTATCATACAGCACGCTGGTGGGGTCGATATCATGCTCATCGAGTGCATGTGTCAGGCGTTGCAGGTTCAGATCGAGCAACGGACTGGCCTGCCCGGCCATCCACAGCATGGCGAGATCCGCCGCCCCATGTTCCGCATGGCCACCACCAACATCGGAATGCACGCCACGGAACCAGACCTGCCGCAACAGCTGATGCGCTGCAGGGTTCGGGTGTGGCGACCAGATGGAGGGCAGGAACGGTTCGTGCTGCTCATCAATGGCCGGCGCTTGGAAGGCATGTTCGACATGCTATCCCAATTGCGCATCGAGAAACCGATAGGCCTGCATGCAAGGCCGCCACATACCGTTGAACCGATTGGTCGGGATACCCAGCGCGCCCATTGTATCCAAGACACCGGCGCTGCGAATGGTCGCGGTCGTGTCGCGCTCCCGGGAACGCGCTTCAAACGCCGCGCGCGTTGCCTCCCGTTCCGCCGACGTGCGGCGGTTCCAGTCCCAGGCTTCTGTGAAATCGCCCATCTGCCGTTTGCGCAGAATGCCGACGCGACCGACCAGGCCTGCGGCGCAGCGCGGGGTATTGGCACCGCGCGAAAAGCCGAACAAAAAAATCTTGTCGCCAGCGCCGCAGTTATTGACGATGAATGCATAGGCCTCGCGCACATTGCGCGACAATCCGACACTCAACGTCCCACCGGCGATGCGATCCAGCCGGTTGCCCGTGCCGACGCCGGTCTCGTAATAAACAATCTGCGTCATCCCGGTTGTCTCCGAGACGGGATGCACCGGTCGTGCCATGCGCAGCGCATTGGTTGCCGCGCTGCTCCGATCGGCGCTGTTCTAGGTCCTGTCGCAGCAAATGATAAGGCGGCGCTGGATGTGTGGGCGGGTCTCTGACATGGGCGACCTCCTCCGATCAAAACGGCATTAACTAGATCGAAATCCTTGGCTACGTAAAACAAAAACCCCGCAGGATCACGCCGAAATATTGCCTGGACGCGCCGCGGCGGCGTGGCGACCCAATGGTGCCAGCTTAACTGCCTGGCGCGTCCACGGTTTGCGGTGCTGGCTCGATCATTTGTGGCCCGCCACGCTGAATTTCAAACACCGCCAAGCCCCGACGTACCCGCCCATCCATCTGCAGCGCGACCAAGCCATTGGCCCCGAGATAACCGTCGGGCCGGGTCAGTGCGCTCAGATTGAATCCCGTATTCGCCGTGACCCGCGCCATTGCCGCGGCATCGAAGGCGATGTCGGCAATCGCCGGCGGTGCGGCACCCGTCTTCGCGGTATAGGCCCGCTCGAACGCCGCACGGTTGGAGGGATCAGGGGCCGCGTACCAGGCCCCGGACATCCGCCCGCCCCCGCTATCGGCGGCGGCCCATAAGGATGGCCCCAGCACGCGCACGTGCGGCCAGTCAGCATCGTAATAGGCCAGCAGCGAGGCGATGGATTCCAGGTTTTCGCCGGTATCCGCCAGCATTATGCCATCGAAGGGTGCCGCCGGCACACCATGGCGACTGATTTCAGACGCCCGGCGCCGTCCGTTGGCGGTGCCTGATGATCGCGCCGCACGGGCTTCCGCCTCAATGGGGCCGCGCCGACTGGCATAGTCCGACATGTCTCGCACCAGCGTGTTTAACGCACCAATACTGGCATCGGGAGCGTAATGGCGGATCCGAGGTTCCGGCAGGCTGAGGCTCGTCGCTGCCTGGGTCAGGCCAACCGCCAGGGATTTTCCGAAATCATTCGCGGGCAGTAAACCCGCTAGCCGTCCCTTGCCCTGGGCCTGCAAGGCGGTGGCCAGACGCTGGGCCTGTTGGCCTGGCGTGATGCCCAGCGTCCAGACCCCAGGCTGACCCTGGGTGGCATCGTTGGTGAAAGCCAGCACCGGCACCTCGGCCGCCCGCGCGATCGGCGCGACGGCAGCCGTTTCCTCCGCGCTCAGCGGCCCCAGGATGATCCCCGCCCCGGCGGCGATGGCCGCGCGAGCCGCGCTGGCCGCGCCTTCCGCCGTGCCGGCCGTATCCCGCTGATCGAAAGGCGGCGCCCCTTCCGCTTCCAACGCGATTCGCGCCGCCTGCACCAAGGTCTGGCCGATCCTGGCCCGCTCGCCGCTCAAAGGCGCCAGAATGACCACCCATGTGCCGCCGGATCTGGCCGATTGCTTGGCCGTGGCTTGCGCTTGCGTGGGCACAGGTGCACCGATGACCGGACGTGACGACAGGCCAGCCCGCTCGAGAGCATCGCACGCAGGCAGGGCCAGCGTGACCAGCAGGAGTGCAAATGTCCGACGCAACATATGAAGGATCTCCTGAAACGGGGGCAACCACCCGGGCGCCATCCGGACTTGTGCTGGTTTCGACGCCGATCGGCAACCTCGGTGACATCACAACCCGCGCCCGCGCAGCGCTGCAAGGGGCGGAGCTGGTCTTGTGCGAAGATACCCGCACCACCCAGCGCCTGCTCACAGTATTGGGGTTCTCGGCGCGGCTGGAAGCATTGCATGAGTATAATGAGGATGCCCGTATTCCCGCTTTGGTTGAACGTCTGCAACAAGGCGAGCGAATCGCCCTGGTCTCCGATGCCGGCACGCCCCTCGTCTCCGACCCGGGCTTTCGGCTGGTGCGCGCGGCCATCGCGGCCGGCATCGCGGTTACCGCCACGCCCGGGCCGAACGCGGCCGTCACGGCACTGACACTCTCGGCCCTGCCGCCCACACCCTTTCTGTTCCTCGGATTTCCGCCGCCACGTAGCGCCGCCCGCCGCACCGCCTTCGGCCAGTTGCGCTCCGCCGAACTAGCCGGGTTGTCCGCCACCCTGATCTGGCACGAGGCGCCGCACCGGCTGGCGGATATGCTGGCCGACCTGCTCGCCGTCATGGGCGACCGTCCCGCTGCCATCGCACGTGAACTGACCAAACGTTTTGAGGAAATCCGCCGTGGCCAGCTTGCCAACCTGGCCGCCCATTACGCGCAGGCCGAAGCGCGCGGCGAAATCACCGTCCTACTCGGCCCGGCACAAGCAGAAGCCACAACGGCAACCGACCTCGATACCGCCCTGTGTGCGGCACTCGCCACGCACAGCCTGAAAGACGCCGCTGCTATGGTCGCCCTGGCCACCGGCCTGCCGCGCAAACATGTCTATGCCCGCGCCCTGGCCCTGCCGGCGTCTGATGCGGTGAGGGGGGGTAAGTAAGGAAGATCAACGGGCAGAGCCCCGATCCCGCTTACGCCGCCGAGCCGGCATGCCAGCCACTAGCCCAGGCCCATTGGAAGTTATAGCCGCCGAGCCATCCGGTGACGTCGACGGCTTCACCGACGATGAACATGCCCGGTATGTTTTTTACGGACATGTCACGTGATGATAGTTCGGAGGTATCGATACCGCCGATGGTGACTTCGGCCTTGGCATAACCTTCAGTGCCGGTGGGGCTGAGGGGCCAGGATTTTAACTTCGCCGTGAGACCGCGGAGCGTGCGGTCAGGGATATCGGTCAGGGCAGTTTGATCCAGGTTTGGCGGCAGCAAGGCGTCGGCGAGACGCTGGGCCATCCCTTCGGACAGCACCGTGCGCAGGCTGACTTTGGGACGGTCGCGTTTGCGGTGGAGGAGGAAGTCAGAATCCTCATCAGGCAGCAGGTCGATGGTCAGTACCTGACCTTCCAGCCAATAGGACGAAATTTGCAGAATGGTGGGGCCGGAAAGGCCCCGATGGGTAAACAGCATAGCCTCGCGGAAGGCGCGTTTCTCGATCCGCGCGATAACGGGTTGGGACACGCCGCTAAGACTTTGCGCACGCGCGAGTTCGATACCTCCGAGTGTCAGTGGCACCAGCCCCGGCCGGGTTTCGGTCAGGCGCAGACCGAAGCGGCGAGCAATGTCGTGCGTGAGGCCGGTAGCCCCCATTTTCGGGATAGAAAGGCTGCCCGTGGCGAGGATGAGGGTGGGCGATTCGATGGGACCGGAATCGGTCTCGACGCGAAAATGGATGGATTTTCTAACGTCCCGGATATGCGCGTTGAGACGGACCGTGACATTGGCGGCCTCGCACTCGGTTAGCAACATCGAGACGATCTGCCGGGCGGAGCCATCGCAGAAAAGTTGCCCTAGGGTTTTTTCATGCCAGGCAATACGGTGCTTTTCCACGAGAGCCAGAAAGTCGCGCGGCGTATAACGCGCCAGGGCGGATTTGCAGAAATGCGGATTGGCCGACAGAAACCGATCCGGCGCACAATGTAGATTGGTAAAATTACAACGCCCGCCACCGGAAATTAAAATTTTTGGCCCGGCCCGCTCCGCATGATCCAGCACAACGACACGCCGCCCGCGCCGCCCGGCTGCAATGGCAGCCATCAGCCCGGCCGCGCCGGCACCCAGGATCACGACATCGGTGCGTTCCATGCTCATGTGTAGGGCGGTTGGAAAGAAGGTTGGAGGCTTCGCCCCCAAACCCCTACCAGGGAGCAGTACTCCCGGTGCCCCCGTATGTATGGTGGTGCGGGAGAAGGGGGCTGAGGTACTGTTTCCCACAGCACGCCAGCCCCTTTCTCCCACATCACTAAATGAATGGATTTTAAGGGGCGTCGCACCTTAGCGGGGTTCGGGGCAGAGCCCCGATCTTGCTTACAATCCGTCATACACACCGAGACGTGGCATCACACCACGCGGATCATCGCGGCCCAGCGATCCAGCACTGGCAGGACGGCATCGGTGCCCACGGAATCCAGGCTGACGACAACACGGTCGACCCCCATGTCGCGATAGCGTTTCAGGTTATCGACATTTTCCGTCATCTGAAACAGCGAGATCGGCACATCGGCTGGATTGCGCCCGCGCGCAGCAACCATTTGGCGGAATTCCGAAAGATGGTCCGTCACATCGCCGCCGCCGCGCCCAGCCAGCGGGATCCAGCCATCGCCATAGGCAGCCGCCCGGCGCGCGGCATAGGGGAAGGCGCCGCCCACCAGGATGGGCGGGTGCGGTTTCTGCACCGGCTTCGGCCAAGACATCATGGGGCCGAAATCAACCATTTCTCCGTGATATTCGGCGACGGATTTGGTCCAGATTTCCTTCATCGCCTCGATGCGTTCGCGGGCGAGTTTGTGGCGGGTTTTGAATTCGGTGCCGTGGTCGGCCATTTCCTCGGCGTTCCAACCATTGCCGATACCAAACAGAAAGCGCCCGCCAGAGACCTGATCAATGGAGGCGACGAGCTTCGCTGTTTGGATCGGATCGCGCTGCTGAACCAGGCAAACGCCGGTGGCGAGTTTCAGATTTTTGGTGACCGCGCCAGCCATGGTCAGGCTCACGAACGGATCCATCACATCGTAATATTTCTTCGGCAGATCACCGCCACCACCCCAGGGGGAGAGGCGAGAGGTGGGAATATGCGAGTGCTCCGGCGCCCAGATGGATTCGAAGCCGCGCTCTTCCAGCGCGCGCGCCAAATCGGCGGCGGACATGGAATAATCAGTGAAGAACATCGATGCGCCGAAATGCATGGCCTAGCTCCGTTCTGGGGTTCGGTGGAGTTTGGGATGGATGGCTGGCGGGCTCAAGGGTCCTTGGGAGAAACAGGTTGTTAACTGGGGTAAGGATAGAACCGGGCTATGGCATAGATTGGCACGTAAAAAGGGACCCACCCAATCAAAATATCTGTTCCGAGCCTTTATCTGGACCAGCTCAACGCCGATCTGCCGCCGTACGTTCCGCTGATGGCGCGGGCGGTGGTGGATGTCGGCTGCAATGCTGGTGCGCTGGGGGCGGCATATCGGGGGCGCAACCCGAATGCGGTGGTGTTGGGGATTGAAGAAGATGCCGGAGCACCCGCGACCGCGGCATCACGGCTGGACGAGGTCGCCTGTGTGGATGTGGAAACGCAGCCCATGCCGTTCGATCTGCCGAATGCCGCTGATCGCCTAATCTACGGCGATATCCTGAAGCATCTGCGCGATCCATGGGCGTTGCTGAATGATGCTCGACCGCCCAGAGCATGTCGAACCCCGCATCGTCGGCGACGCGGGCGAGGCGGATTTCCTCGTCTCAGACCTGTGAATCCTTCATCTCATCGGGCCAGCCGTATTTGAAGAAGCCCAGTTGCATGCCGACGTCCATCGGTGACGCCTGATGATTAAACGTGCGGTGTTATTTTGAAGAACGCGCGTCCCGCGCGGCGCGGTGATACTCACGATTGGGCATCATGTCGGTGGCCGAGGCCATGCGGTTTGAAAGATTAAAGAATGCCGTCGTCTCTGAGATGTCAAAAATATCCTCGTTGGAGAACTCCTGCTGGCTCAGCGCGTCACGATCGGAATCTTCCATCAGATGCGGGGTGGCCGTGAGTTTCCAGACGAAATCCAACATGGTGCGTTGGCGCGGCGATAATTCGGCGACCCGGTAATTCATCGCCAGCATCTCTCCCAATTCAGGATCTCCGGATAATTGCCGCACCGCCGCCCCATGCGCGACGAGGCAGTAATAACATCGATTAGCGGCCGAGACGACGACGGCGATCATCTCGCGTTCCAGCTTGGTAAGACCAGAAGGAGCAAGCATAATGTCGTTATACATCTGCATGAAATGGCGCAGGCGCTGCGGCTTCAGGCTGTAGGTAGAAAAGACATGCGGCACGAAACCGAGTTTTTCGACGCATTTACGCCACAACACCCGTAGATCCTCATCGAGGGTCTCAGGGTCAGGGACGCCAAGCTTGGAAATATGATCGGGCTGGGGCATCAATCCAACACTTCTTTATTGACGACATTGTCGCGGATGATCTGCCCGTCCAATACGCTAAGCATGTTGCGGGCCGTCTGTTCGGCCATGGCGGCAACAGCCTCCACCGTAACACCGGCCATGTGCGGGGCGGACAGCACGTTCGGCAGGGCGAGGAGAGAGTTGTTCTTCGGCGTCGGCTCCATGTCGAACACATCGAGCCCGGCACCAGCGATATGGCCGGAGGTCAGTGCGTCATATAAAGCCAGTTCGTCGATGATACCGCCGCGCGCGGTGTTGACGATATAGGCACCTTTCTTAACTTTGGCCAAACGCGCGGCATTGAACAACCCGATCGTGCTGGGGCTTTTGGGTGCGTGGATGGTAATAAAATCGGCACGCGCGACAGCCGCGTCCAGATCCACGACCGGTTCATGCCCGGCGCCCGAAATCATGCCCTGCGGCACGAACGGATCATAAACAATCGTGTGCATATCTAGCGCGGCTGCTTTGCGTGCCGAGCGCGTGCCAATGCGGCCATAGCCGATCACCAGTACGGTTTTCCCTGCCAACTCCATCGGCACGGCATTGAACCGGTCCATCCATTTTCCGTCCTTCACCATACGGTCCAAAGCGGTATGGCGTTTCGCGAGGGCAAAAATAAAAGAGATCGCCTGTTCGGCGACAGATGTCGAATTGGCGATGCCCGTCGTCATCAGCGGGATTTTCCGCGCCGACAACGGCGGAATTTCTACTGCGTCGAACCCCACGCCAATGCGCGCGACAACTTGCAGCACTGGCGATAGGGCGGTTTCCGGCGCCTTGAACGGCGTGGCCGACAGCGCGATGGCATTGGCATCGGCCAGCATCGGATGCAGATCTGGCAAGGTGATGGCGACGGGATAAACAATCAATTCTATATCATCTCGCGCACGCAGAATATCGACGCCCTGCTTGCCGAGATTGGAGGGGATCAGGATTTTCTTGCGATTGGGGGGCATTTTCTCTCTCTCACTCAGGAGTCTAAAGGGTCTTTTGCAGGTCGGAGACATATTTGCGGTTATGCCGCGGGCTGAGCCAAACCTCGTTCATCACCAGATGCCGGGGCAGGCAGGCGATGTAGCGGATCAGATCGCCGCAATCCTCAGATTGCACCATGCGCGCACGCATCTCTGGGCTCACCGGATTTGGACGGGAATCCAGGATCGGTGTCGCGACCTCACCCGGCAAAATTACGGTGGAGCGAATGCCGTTGAGGCATTCCTCCATATTGATCGTGTGGCTCATCGCCACCACGCCATGCTTCGCGGCTCCATACAGGGGGCCCGAAAACCCGCCCGGATTGCGCCCAGCCATGGACGCCGTATGAACCAGCAGCCCATCACCTTGCGGGCGCATGATTTCCAACGCGGCATGGGCGACGAAGGCGGACGCGGTGAGGTTGCCGTCTAGCATCGTCTCGATGCCGTCGTAGGAAATCTGGTTCCAGTGGCGCAGGGTGATGTTCACCCCGGCATTGTTCACCACGATATCTAACCGGCCGTGCGTGGCCTTGATATGTTCAGCGATGCGCGCGACGTCTTCCTTGCGGGCCATGTCGCCGTTCTGCACATCGGCGGCGCCACCTTTTTGGGTGATGCGAGCGGCCACGCGTTCCAGCGGTTCCCGGCGACGGCCAGTAAGGATGATGGTGGCCCCTTCCTCTGCCAGTGCGATGGCTGCGGCCTCACCGATTCCGGTGCCGGCGCCGGTCACCCAGGCGATTTTTCCAGTGAGCTTGGTCACACTTGCCCCCACCCAATTGCTCAGCTCAGGCAATGCCAGAATTTTGCCGTGGCCGCCAGCGTCGCAGCGAAAGCGCATTTAACACGACGGACGCCGACGAAATCGCCATGGCGGCACCGGCAAGGGTGGGGGTCATTAGGCCGAGAGCGGCCAGCGGAATGCCGATGATGTTGTAGATAAAGGCCCAGAACAGGCCTTGACGGATTTTGGCGCGGGTGTAGCGCGCGATGTCCAGCGCATCCGGCACTAGCATCAATTCGCCACGCATCAGGGTGATACCGGCCGCGTGCATCGCCACATCGGAGCCGGTGGCCATCGCCATGCCGACATCGGCCGCCGCCAGGGCCGGGGCGTCGTTGATGCCGTCGCCCACCATGGTGATTGGTGCCTGTGCGCGCAGTGCGGCGATGCGGGTGGCTTTGTCGGCGGGCAGGACATCGGCCTCGATGCGGGTGATGCCGAGTTTGCCGGCGATGGCCTCGGCGCTGGCGCGGTTGTCGCCGGTCAGCATGATGCTGGTGATGCCCTGCTCCGTCAGGCGCGCAATGGCGGCGGCGGCATGTGGCTTCGCGGCGTCGGCGAAGGCGATCAGGCCAATGATTTTCGGCTCCGGCGCCGCCTCTGCCAGCCATGAAACAGTGCACCCGGCGGCGGCCAGCGCCGTGGCCCGGGGGCCCAGGCCGGTCGTATCGATGCTGCGATCATGGATGAGTGAAAATTTGCCCAGCAGCAGAGTACGGCCATTAATCTCGGCCTGCATGCCCTGGCCGGGAATGGCATGGGCGTTCCGGGCTTGCGGCCAGTGCAGGCCACGCGCGGTGGCGGCGGTCAGCACGGCGCGAGCCAGCGGGTGCTCGCTTCCCGCCTGCACGGCGGCGGCGTCGGTCAGCAGCGCCGCCTCGGTACCGGAGAGCGTGACAATGGCGACGATTTCCGGGCGGCCGACGGTCAGGGTGCCGGTTTTGTCGAACACCACCTGGCGCACCGCATAGGCGCGCTCCAGTACGTCCGGGTCCTTGATCAGGATACCAAAGCGTGCCGCGACGCCGGTGCCCGCCAGGATTGCGGTGGGGGTGGCAAGGCCCAAAGCGCAGGGGCAGGCAATGACCAACACGGCGGCGGCGCACAGGATCGCGGTCTCGGCGGGCGCGCCGCTCAGCAGCCAGCCAACGAGGGTCAACAGAGCGATGATCAGCACTGCGGGGACGAACACCGCGGACACCCTGTCCACCAGCTTCTGGATTTCGGGTTTCGCGCCCTGCGCGTCCTCGATCAGGCGGACCATGCGTGACAGGACGGTTTCGGTGCCGATGGCGGTGGTTACCACGCGCAGTACGCCGGATCCGTTGATGGCGCCGCCGGTCACGCGGTCCCCGGCCCGCTTGGTCACCGGCAGACTTTCGCCAGAGATGTGGGCTTCGTCGATCTCGCTGATGCCCTCGATGATACGGCCATCGACGGGGATGCATTCGCCCGGGCGGATGATCGCAACGTCACCCACGGCAACCCGCTCCAGCTTGATTTCCACCTCCGAACCAGCACGGAAGACATACGCGGTGGCGGGGCGGAGTTTTGTCAGCCCGCGGATGGCGGCGATAGCGCGGTGTCGGGCGCCGATCTCCAATGCCTTGCCGAGACGTACCAGGGCGATGACGACGGCGGCGCCTTCGAAATAAAGCCCCCCGCCGACGGTCATTTCATACAGGCTGAGGCCGAACGCAGTGGACGTGCCGAGCGCAACCAGTAGATCCATATTGCCCGCACCGGCGCGCGCGGCGCGATAACCGGTGCGATAAAAGCGGGCGCCAAAATAAAATTGCACGGGGGCCGCGAGCGCCAGCTGCGCCCAGCCGGGCAACATCGCGTGCACGCCCAGCGGCATCAGCACCATCGGCATCGCCAGGATGGCGGCCAACGTGAGGGCGATGAGGGCTTCAGCCATGTCGCGCCGGTCATGCTTGGCGGCGCTGTCGGTAGTCTCCGCGCTGTCCGCCCGCGGTGAATGCGCGTCGTAGCCGGCGGCGCGGACGGCGCTGGCCAGGCTGTCGGCGGTCACGGCGGCGCCGGCATGGATGCGGGCACGTTCGGTGGCGAGATTGACCTCCGCCCGTTGCACGCCGGGGACGCTCGACAGCACCTTCTCTACCCGCGCGACGCAGCTGGCGCAGGTCATGCCCTCGATCTCAAGGGTGATATTTTGCGCGACTGTTGGCGCTTCAGGTGGTTTGACGGCTTGATCCATCGCCCGTCTATGTATCACGGCTGTGTGGCCGGGCGTTGATGTTAATCAAGACGTGGCAGCGTGGTGGTGGTAAAATGTCCCCGGCAAGGAGAACCCGAATGAAAATATTTCGCGTGCCGGACATGATCTGTGGCGGCTGTGTGCAGGCTATCACGAAGGCGGTTCGAGCGGACGATCCGGCGGCGGAGATTACCGCTGATATTGCCACGCATCTGGTCACCATCGACAGCGTGAAGTCGCCGAGCATTTTGCGTGCCGCCATCGAGGCGGCAGGATTTACGCCGGAACTGGCAGCCAGCCCGGCGTAAATCCTGTCAGTCAATGTTGGTTACCGCGCGGGTGCCGGTGTAGCCGGCGCCGCGGCGGGCGCAGTTGCGCCGTTGCGGCAGGGCAGGCGTTCACTCAGGAATTTGGTGAGCGTAGCCACTGCCGGTTCGGATTTATGCACTGGATTGGCGTCGATCCATTTCACGAAATCATTCAAAGTGGTGGTGCGGTTCGGCGAGCTGCTGCTCAGGCAGAAAATGCGGGCGGCCCCGGCACCCGCCGTGCGGGCGCGTTCCAGCTCCGCGCTGAACACGCCCTGGGCGAAGCCGTGGCAGAAGTTTTCTTTCGCGGCGTGGTGGGGATCCGGCAACTTGGCGGCGCAGAGGACGGCGAGTTCACCGGCATTGCGCACCATGATGTTGACGTCAGCCGCTTTGGCGCTCGCCGGCAAGGCCAACTGCGTGAAAGCCAAGCCGGCGGTGAAGGCCGCGCCGAGGGTGAGGCGGGAAAGCTGCATTGGGTTGGGTCTCCGTGATGATGCGTCCGCCGGGGGGCGGACGGGTCGGCGGGTGCGGTTGGTCGTTAGCCAGTCAGTCGTTAGCCAGTCAGTCGGTAGCCAGTCAGTCGGTAGCCAGTCAGTTGGTGGCCAGTAATTCGGTGAAAGGAAGCAAAATTCAAGCCCGCCATTTCTGCCAGCCAGTGGCGCGCAGATCGCAGGCCGGACAATCATTGCAGCCATAGCCCCAGGCATGTAGCCGGGAGCGATCACCACGATAGCAGGAATGCGATTCGGTGCGGATGAGTTCGACCAGCGCCGTGCCACCCAAGGTTCGGGCCAGCGCCCAGGTGGCCAGCTTGTCGCGCCACATCAGCGGCGTTTCCAGCACGAAACGGCGCTGCATGCCGAGATTGAGGGCAAGTTGCATGGCTTTCACCGTGTCGTCGCGGCAATCGGGATAGCCAGAATAATCGGTCTCGCAGACGCCGGCGATGATTCTCCGATGGCCACGCCGATAGGCGAGGGCGGCGGCGCAGGTCAGGAACAACAAATTGCGACCAGGGACGAATGTGCTGGGCAGACCTTCGTCCGTCATGGCGATTTCGGCCTGCGAGGTGAGGGCCGTGCTGCCCAGCCCGGCGATCGTGACGGTGAGGTCGATCATATGGTCCGCACCCAGTTTTTTGCCCCAGCCGTTCAGCCTTGCGATGCCTAGGCGCAGTGGCTCGCGGCAGTCCAGTTCCACGGCATGACGCTGGCCGTAGGAAAAACCGATGGTTTCCACCCGGGCATATCGATCCAGCGCCCAGGCGAGGCAGGTGGCAGAGTCCTGGCCGCCGGAGAACAGTACCAGGGCGGTTTCATCGGTCATCTTCCACCCTCTTCGCTTTAGCACGGTGAGTGCCTATTCTCTTCCCATGGATCTCGATTTTTCTGAAGACGAAATTCGTCGCTATTCCCGCCATATCCTATTGCAGGATGTGGGCGGCATCGGTCAGGCCAAGCTGAAAGCCGCGAAAGTGCTGCTGGTGGGGGCAGGTGGGCTTGGCTCGCCGCTGGCTTTGTATCTGGCGGCGGCCGGGGTAGGGCGGATCGGCATTGTCGATCATGACACTTTGGAGCTGTCGAATTTGCAGCGCCAGGTCGCGCATACCACGGCGCGGATCGGGCAATCGAAAGCCATCTCGGCAGCAGAAGCCGCGCTGGCGATCAATCCGGAAATACGGATCGATGCCCAAGTCACGCGGCTGACGGCGGAGAATGTGGCGGCGCTGATCGCGGAATACGATCTTGTTTGCGACGGGACGGATAATTTTTCCACCCGCTTCCTGATTGCCGATGCCTGCGTGTTGGGGCGTAAAACGCTCGTCTCTGCCGCCGTATTGCGATTTGAGGGCCAGCTTTCCGTGTTCAAACCGCATGCGCATGACGAAGGGCCCTGTTATCGCTGCCTCTATCCGGCTCCGCCGCCGCCTGGCTTGGTGCCGTCCTGTTCCGAGGCCGGGGTGCTGGGTGCCGTCACCGGCGTGATGGGGACGTTGCAGGCCACCGAGGTGCTGAAGGAAATTCTGGGCATTGGCGATACGATGTCGGGGCGATTGCTGGTGTGGGATGCGCTGGCGACTCGCTTTCGCACCGTTCGGCTGCGCAAGGATCCAAAATGCGCCTTGTGTGGGACTACACCGACCATTCTCGATCTTTCGGCGCATGGAGACGCGGCGGATCCTGTCTGTGCCATCTGAGCGACGTCCTTTGGGAATTCTTCTCATCGCGGGCGATCATGCGCGGGCGCATTATGCGTTTGTGCTGGCCACGGGGGCGGCGGCGCTGGGGCGCGACGTGACCTTGTTCGCGACCAATGGCGGATGTCACGCGCTGCTGGCGGATTGGTCGGGTTTGGCCAACGCGGCGCGTGATGCGGTGCTGGTAACACGTGGCGTCGCCGGGCTGGCGACATTGCGGGAGGCGGCGCAGGAATTGGAGCTACGAATGATCGTCTGTGAGGCGGGGTTGCGCGGTGAGGGGCTGGATCAGCGCGCCCTGATGGCGGGTGTGGACATCGCCGGTGTGGCCACGTTTCTGGCCGCTGTTGGCGACGGACAATTCTTGTCGCTGTGAGCATGTTCTTGCCCCGCTTCGTTCGCACTTGGAGCGGGCAGGCGATGATCGTGGCGTTGCCGCGTGGCCTGATGCTGGCTGCCACTTTGGGTATGGCTTTGGTGTGTGTCCCTGTCGCGGCACAACCGAGTGTGCAGATAGATACGCCCCCAACGCCGAAACGCCCGGCAACAACCCCGGCCTCGCGCCCAGCGACACCTTCGGCGACATCTCAGGTGCCGCGTCCGACGACAACCCAGGCGCCGCGTCCAGCAACACCTCGGCCCCTACGCGCAGACCAGGCACAAGCCAGCCCGCCGCGTGCCACCTCCCCTGCGGTGGTGTTGCCGCGCGGCAGCGGGCAGCGCGCCCCGGCGGCCGCGCGCCCGCCCGTGCCGGTCCCACCGCCGGAGCCTACCACGGCCGATGTGCCGGTCGAACCCGGCAAGGGCAGTGTGACCAATCTGCCGATCCCCCGCTTCGCCGCCCTGAAAACCGATGAAGTCAATCTGCGCACTGGCCCGGGACAGCGCTATCCCGTGGATTGGGTGTATAAACGGCGGGACTTACCGGTGCAGATCCAGCGTGAATTCGATGTCTGGCGGCTGGTGCGCGACCCGGAGGGGATCAAAGGCTGGGTGCATCAGGCGACCCTAACCGGGCGGCGGACATTCTTTGTCCTCGGCGAGGAACGGGCGATGCGCCGAGCGGCCTCCGACGATGCCGGGGTGGTGGCGCGGCTGAAACCCGGGGTGGTGGGGCAGCTGAAGCGCTGCGAGGTCGATGCGAGTTGGTGCCAGGTACAGGTGGGGGATTTAAAGGGCTGGCTGCGACGCGCAGAATTTTGGGGGGTTGTCGGCAATGAGGCGGTGAACTGATTGGTTGCACCGCTTAACGAAGCAGTTTGATCATCGCTGTCGAAATGCTAGGCTGCGCGAATGGAAAAATTACTCGATCAAGATTTTCCTGACAAGGATGTCCCGCGGGCCCCCCACGACATGGGCGGGGTATCCAAATTCATGTGCGAGCCCGTTGACACGGAACCGCACGCCTTCACCGATTTCGATCGGGAAGTGGATGCGATCCGCCAGATCCTCGGCATGAAGAAGGTGATGGGGGTGGACGAATTGCGCCGCGGGATCGAGGCGATACCAGAGGCCGAATATCACCGGCTATCCTATTACCAGCGCTGGATTCGTTCCATTACTGAAAATCTGTTGGTCAAGGGTATGATCACCGAAGCGGAACTGCTCGCGGCGCTGGAAGCGAAGCGGTGAGTTTCACGACGGGGCAGAAAGTGAGGGTGAAACTGGATTGGCCGGAGACGCGTGGGCCGTGCCATATCCGCACGCCGCATTATCTGCGCGGCGAGGCTGGCGTGGTGAAGCGCCATCTCGGCGATTTTCCGAATCCCGAGGATCTTGCCTTCGCTCGGCCGGCAGCGTCGCGTCCCCTTTATCATGTGGCGTTCGATCAAGGCGCGGTGTGGCACCACGGGCTGAAGGGGAACGGCGGAACCTGTGATGAATTGCTGGTGGAAATTTACGAACATTGGCTGGAGCCGATATGAGTATTTTGGACACCGCCCTGCTGGAAGCCGATAGCGACCAGCTATTGGTCGCGGTGCGGGCGCTGCTGACCGCCAAGGGGATTCTTTCACCCGAGGAGATCGCCGAACGGATTTCCATCACCGACAAGGGGTCTCCCGCGCAAGGCGCGCGTATGGTGGCCCGCGCCTGGACCGATCCCGATTATCGCGCTCGCATGCTGGCTGATGCCACGGCGGCGGCGGAGGAAATGGGCATCATGATGCGCGGCATGCCGCCTTTGGGCGTGTTGGAGAATACGCCGTCCGTGCATAATCTCGTCGTCTGCACGCTATGTTCTTGCTATCCGCGCGCGGTGCTGGGTTATCCGCCCTTCTGGTTCAAATCCGCAGCCTATCGCGCCCGCGCGGTGCGCGATCCGCGCGGCCTGGTGGCCGAATGGGGCACTCAACTCGCCGATGACGTAAAAGTTCGGGTGGTGGATTCCACCGCCGATTACCGCTGGATGGTGCTTCCGATGCGCCCCGCAGGAACAGAAACCTGGGGCCTGGAGCAACTCGCCGCCATCGTGCGCGAAGGCGACATGATCGGCGTAAGCGTGCCGACAGCGTGACGCGTATGACGGACCAAGACGCGGCCGGTGACCACTTAGCCGCGGCCAATTTTATCTATGCCGCACTCCGTGATTCCGAAATGCGGCATCATGTCGTTGGCCTAGATGGTACGTGCAACGTTGAGCAGTGCGACCATGTATGAAATGCCGCTCGATCCCGCGACGCATTGGGGCCAGTCGCGTGACCCGGTGGCGCGGACATTGTTGGCCTATAATTACTCCCGCCAGAGTTTGCAGAATCGACTGGTTTGGCAGCAAGCCTATCGCCGAGGTCCGGTGATGGCGGCAGGCCGCTAAGATTTTTCTGGTTATCTTTCCTGTCTCGATGACCATCGCGCACTCTATGGCGATCAGATATAGCGCTATATTTGTGGCGACGTGGCAGTAAACGATCCGCTGTCATTCATCCGCGACCATTATTTTATATTGGCACAATCGAGCGGCTGAAACCGTTCCTGCACGGTCTGGTGGAAAAACTGGGCACGCCCGTCAGCATGCGGCGCGACAACATTACCCCACGCAAGGAAGCAACCGCACTCAGCGTCTCCAACCGCCCCATTTTTAAACGCGTCTTCGGCTGCGATGTCATCCTCTACAACGCCGTCCGCGCGCTGGAAGCCTGAGACCGAGTGCTGGGGGGCTGGCAAGCAAGGAAGGTCGGGGGCATTGCCCCCCAACCCCCACCAAGGACGAGTCGTCCCTGGACCCCCGCGCCCGGCCTCAGGGTTCCAGCAGTTCGCGGTACACGTCCATGGTCGCGGCTTGCATGTGGGCGGTGGTGTAATAGAGGCTGACCCAGTTGCGGGCCTGCGCGCCGAGTACCTGGCGGTCTTCCGGCGTCAGGGCGAGGACATAGGTGATCGCTTCGGCCAGCGCCGCCGGATCGTTGGGGCGGATGCGCCAGCCGGTATCGTCGTGGTTGATCGTTTCCACCGCGCCGCCATGGTCGGTGGCGATGGTGGGGCGCGCCATCGCCTGGGCTTCGATCACCACGCGGCCGAAGGCTTCTGGCGCTGTCGAGGCGCTGACCACTACATCGGCGAGCATCAGTGCGGCGGGCATGTCCTCGCAATCGCCGGGCAGACGGATGCGTTCGGCGATGCCGAGGCGTTGCGCATGGGCCGTGAGGGCCTTGATCGTCGCGGGCCGGCCGCCGCCAAGGAGGACGCAGATCGTGTCTTTGCGGTCCAGCTTCTCCATCGCGTCCAGCAGCACGGTCTGGCCTTTCCAGCCGGTCAGGCGCCCAGGCAACATGATCACGGGGGCGCCATCGGGCAGCCGCCAGGCGCGGGCTAAGCGAGCCATGCGATCGCCAGTGACAGCTGCGGGATCGAACAAAGCGGGATCCACGCCACGTGGAATGACACGGATGCGTGCGGCCCCCACGCCATGGCGCTTGCCGACCAGCTCGGCGATGTAGCGGCTGACGGCAATTACCCGGTCGCCGCGCGCCATGACGGCGTTGTAGCGGCGCTTGAGAGGAAAATCCTCGGCATAGGTGCCATGATAGGTCGTGACGAATTTTTTTCCTGCTCGCCGCGCCGCCAGCCAGGCGGACCAGGCGGGCGCGCGGGAACGGGCATGCACGATGTCCACGCCTTCCGCGCGGATCAGGGCGGCGAGACGGAAAATATTGCGCCAGATGGTAATCGGATTGCGGCTGTTGAGCGGCAGAGTGATGTGGCGGCCGCCGGCGCGCTCCACCTGCCCCGCGCGCGGCCCACCGGCACTGGCGACCAAGGCGTGCCAGCCGGCGTCGGCGATGGCCTGGGTCATTTCCACCGTGCCGCGCTCCACCCCGCCAGTGCCGAGGGCGGGGAGGATTTGCAACACCGTGGGAATCTGATCCGTTCTGGTAAGCGACATAGGGTGGGCTATATCACGCGCTCGGCGATCAGGAGAGGGTGCATGGTGGAAGAAACCGGAATGCTGGATCGTGGCGATGGGGTGGCCCTTGCCTGGGCGCGGCTGGCGGGGCGTCGGCCGACAATCGTCTTTTGCCCCGGATACAATTCTGACATGGCGGGCTCGAAAGCGAGTACATTGGCGGCATTCTGCGCGGCACGCGGGCAGGCTTATCTGCGCTTCGATTATTCGGGCCATGGACACAGCGGCGGGACATTTACCGATGGCACTATCGGGCGCTGGCGCGACGATGCGCTGGCGGTGATCGACCGGCTGACGGCGGGAAAAATTTTACTCGTTGGCTCCTCGATGGGCGGGTGGATTGCCTTGCTGACGGCATTGGCGCGGGTAGACCGCGTGGCCGCCATCGTCGGCATCGCGGCGTCGCCAGATTTTACCGAGGACCTGATGTGGGGCGCGATGGCGCCGGTCGAACGCGCGGCGTTGCTAGCGGACGGCCAGATTCTGGTGCCGAACCCCTATGGCGGGCCGTATCCGGTAACGCGCGCTTTGATTGAGGAAGGGCGGCGGCATTTGCTGCTGTCCGGAGAGATCGCGTTGGACTGCCCCGTACGGCTGCTCCACGGCCAGGCTGATCGGGAAGTACCATGGGAGACTGGCTTGCGGATCGCGGCCCGGCTGCGCGGCGGCGATGTGCGGGTCTGTCTGATAAAAGATGGCGATCACCGGCTGTCACGGCCGGAAGACCTTTCACTGTTGGCGCAGACCTTGGCAAAGCTCCTCGGCCAGGATGGCGCGTAGACCGGCACGATAACTGGGGTAGCGCCAGCGGTAATTCAGCGTGTCCTGGGTTTGTTGCGACGCAACCTTGCGGTTTTCCGCCCAGAAGCTACGCGCCATCGGGCTCATGGTTTGCCACGCGTCGGCGAGGGGCGTCTCCCGGGGCGGGGCAATGCTGAGCAGGGCGGCGGCTTCCGAGACGACAGAGGCGGGTTCGGCAGGCTCATCATCCGAGAGGTGGAGAATGCGGCGACCGGGAGCCGGATTTTGCGCCATGGCGGCCAGCACGGCGCCGGCGATGTCATCGCGGTGAATGCGCCCAAACGCGTGGCCGGGCTGGATTACGCGACGGGCACGGCCGGCACGCAGATCGTCGAAAGCAGAGCGACCAGGGCCGTAAATGCCGGCGCTGCGAAAGATATCCACAGCGCGCCCCTCGCCGACAAGCATCCAGGCGGTTTCCGCCGCAAGCCGATGACGTGATCTGTCGGAGTTTGGGGTCGGGCTCGTGGCCTCGTTGACCCAATCGCCGCCACGATCGCCATAAACCCCTGTCGTGGATAGGTAGCTGATCCACGACAAGGCAGGTGCGGCGCGGATCGCGTCGGCGTAATCCGCCAGGACAGGATCGCCCGTCGCATTCGGGGCGATGGTGGTCAGGAGATGGGTGGCGGCGGCAATGGCCTGGGTGGCGGCGGAAAACCGGATCGGGGTGATGTCCGCCCAGGCCGGATTAATCCCAGCCGGATTAATCCCAGCCGGGTTCGTCCCAGCCGGCGGGCTGCCCCGATAGGTCGCCGCGACCTGCCAACCCGCGGTCAGCGCCGCCCGGGCGACGGCGACGGCGCTGTAACCGAGACCGAAAATCAATAGCCTCCGTGCCACGCTTTGCTCCGCCGTTTGCTGGTATGCCGGCAGAGAGCTTAGACTAATCACCATGAACGGTCGCGTCCTGGTGTTCGGCTTGGTGGCGTTGCTGGCGCTGGCTGTGGGCTTTGATGCCTGGTGGCAGTTGAATATCGGCGCGCCCGTGCCATCGGCACTGAGTGGATTGCCGCCCACTGTGCAGGGCAGTACCGGGCTGCCGGTGCAGCCGCGCATCGCGCAGGGGGCTGAATATGAACGCTGCCTGGCGATGGTGCCGGGTGATCCGGCCGGGGCGTACGCTCTCGCCGATGCCTGGGAAGCCACCGGCGGCGGCGATGGCGCCACCCATTGCAATGCCGCCGCGCAGCTCGCACTGGGCAATACCGAGGCGGGGGCGGAGCTGCTGGAAAAACTCGCCAAGGGCAGTAAGGCAGCGCCGCTCGCACGCGCTTTCGTGTTTGGCCAGGCAACACAAGCCTGGCTGATGGCGGGCGACGCCGCGCGTGCCTATGGCGCCGCTACCATGGCGCTGGCGCTGGCGCCGGATGATATCGACCTGCTGATCGACCGCTCCATCGCAGCGGCCACCATGGCACGCTATCTGGATGCGATCGACGATCTCAACCTCGCGTTGGATCGCGATCCGCGGCGGACCGATGCGTTGGTCTTTCGCGCCGCCGCGTGGCGCCATGAAGGCCAGTTGGCACTGGCAAATGACGACGTCACGCGCGCCGTCGCCATTGATCCAGACTTTCCGGAGGCGATGCTGGAACGCGGCATCCTGCGCCAACGCCGAGGCAATCTGGACGGTGCGCGTACCGACTGGCAACGCGCCATCGAACTGGCCCCGGATACCGCAACGGCCGATCTGGCGCAGCAAAACATCTCATTACTCGAAGTCGGCCCACGACTGCGGTAATGCATGCGTCACCTGATACCGGATCTCGGGGTGCGTCACATCGCCGTGCCCTGATGCCGGCGGAACCAGAGGGCATAGAGGGCGGGGAGAAACAGCAGCGTCAGACAAGGTGGCGACGAGCAGCCCGCCCATGATCATCCCAACCAGCGCGATCAGGCCCAGCAGCGCAGCGAACCCGAATGGCCGGCCGAACGCATTCAACGCCCCAATGATCCCCAGCGGCGCGGTCAGCATGACCAGGAACTGTCGACAGAAACTCTGCAACTGGATCATCAGAAAGCTTAACATGCTGAGCAACATAACCAGAAACAGCGTATAGATGGAGGCATTGACCTTCGATGAGGCCTCAATCGCACCGCCAATTTCCAACCGGTAGCCAGGCGGCAGTCCGACGCGGATGGATACGAGTTTGCCCCACAGCGCCATGGTCGCATCCGGCGCCTTTACCCCATCTTGTAAGTCGGCGCGTACTGTCATCACCTGGTTACGGTTGCGCCGCCACAGGATCGGATCTTCCGAGGTATATTCGATCTGCGCGATCTGAGCGACGGAGATCCGCACGCCATTACGTGTCGCGATCATCAAATAGGCACGCCACAGAGATTGATTTTTTCCACATCCGGCACGGCTTCCAAAACGCGGGGCAATTTTTCGGCCACCTGCTTTAACTGGAACGGATCGGCTCCCGGGGCAGTGATGGCATAGCTTCCACCGGGTGGGAAATCCCCTATACCTCTCCCCATGCCCCCGCGAATTGCCCCCACCCCATGACCGAGTACCTGTCGCGCCTCAACGAAGCTCAGCGTGCCGCCGTTGAAACCATCGATGGCCCGCTGCTCGTGCTCGCCGGCGCGGGCACTGGGAAAACGCGGGTGCTGACCACCCGCTTCGCCCATATCCTGCTCTCCGGACGCGCTAGTCCTGGCCAGGTGCTGGCCGTCACCTTCACCAACAAGGCGGCGCGGGAAATGCGCGAAAGGGTCGCCGCCATTCTTGGCCGCCCGGTGGAAGGCCTCTGGCTCGGCACCTTCCATGCGCTGTGTGCGCGCATGCTGCGACGGCATGCGGAGCTGGTGGGGCTGTCGTCGAATTTTACCATCCTCGATCAGGACGATCAGCTCCGTTTGCTCAAGCAAATCATGGAAGCAGCCCGGATCGATGCCAAACGCTTCCCCCCGCCCGCGCTGATGGGCATCATCCAGCGCTGGAAGGATCGCGGCCTACCCCCTGCCCGCATCTCCCCGGCCGATGACACCGATTTCGCCAATGGCCGCGCCCGCGAACTTTATGCCGCTTATCAGGATCGCCTACGGGCCCTCAACGCCGCCGATTTCGGCGATCTCCTTCTCCACATCACCGAGATTCTGCGCAACCACGAAGAAACTCTGGCGCAGTATCACCGCATGTTTCGCTACATTCTGGTGGATGAATATCAGGACACCAACCTAGTGCAGTATCTCTGGCTCCGCTTGCTCGCCCAAAGCCATAAAAACATTTGCTGCGTTGGCGATGACGATCAATCTATTTACTCCTGGCGCGGCGCTGAAGTTGAAAATATTCTGCGCTTTGAAAAAGATTTTTCTGGTGCGCGCATTGTGCGGCTAGAAGCCAATTATCGTTCCACCGCGCCCATCCTTGCCGCCGCCTCGGCGCTGATTGCGCATAATGAAGGCCGGTTGGGAAAAACATTGCATCCCGGCAACCGCGACGCCAGCGGGGGGCAGGTCGAAATCATCAGCCTGTGGGATTCAGATGAGGAGGCGCGCATGATAAGCGGGCGCGTTGAATCATTGCGCCGCAGCGGGGATTCTTTGGATGATGTCGCAATCCTCGTGCGTTCTGGCTCTCAAATGCGCGCGTTTGAAGATCGTTTTTTTTCGCTTGGGATTCCCTACCGCGTCATTGGAGGCCTCCGGTTTTATGAACGCCAGGAAGCACGTGATGCCATCGCCTATGCACGCATCCTCGTTCAATCCGCGGATGATCTGGCTTTTGAACGCATCGTCAACCTGCCGCGTCGAGGTGTCGGCGAAGTGGCGATGCGTAACATGCATAAAATCGCCAGAATGCGCGGTATTTCTCTCACTGCCGCCGCCGCGACACTGGTGGCAGAAGGCAAGCTGAAGGGCAAATTACGAGACTCTCTGTCCGGCTTGTTGCGTGATTTTGACCGCTGGCGAGAACTTCTGGAAACGGATGGTCATGTGGTGACCATGGCAACCTTATTGGAGGAGTCTGGCTATATCGCCATGTGGCAGCAGGACAGCTCACCCGATTCTCCAGGACGACTGGATCGCCTGAAAGAGCTGATAAGCGCATTGGCTGAATTTGAAACGATGACGAGCTTCCTCGATCACGTTGCCCTGGTGATGGAAAACGAGGAAAATATTACCGACGCCAAGATCTCCCTAATGACTTTGCACGGCGCCAAAGGCTTGGAGTTTAGCACTGTGTTTTTGCCTTGCTGGGAAGATGGTGCCTTTCCCAATCAACGCTCGCTCGACGAATCCGGCGTGAAGGGTTTGGAGGAAGAACGGCGCTTGGCTTACGTCGGGCTTACGCGTGCCCGTCATCACGCCATTATTAGTTATGCCGCGCGCCGGCGTATCTATGGCAATTGGCAAGATACCTCCCCGTCGCGCTTCATCGATGAATTGCCGGAAAGTGAAATCACCCGCTCCGGATCCGCGTCCCTGGCGCGCGATGCTCGCCTGGCCGCGCCCGCCTTTACGTCGGCCTTTCCCATCACCGCCACACGACCGCGTCTAATCGATGTGCCGGCCGAACCCGCGGGCGCACCCACCATCTCCATCGGTACCCGCATCTTCCACCAAAAATTCGGCTACGGCGTCGTCACCGCCGCGGAAGACAATAAACTTGCAATCGACTTCGAAAAAGCCGGCACCAAGCATATCCTCGACCGCTTCGTGGAAAAAGCCTGAAAGTTAAACCGCATGGCCGCTCCACCTACCCTCGAAACCGTTTTTGTGGATGTCCCTGAACACGCCGTCGAAGCCTATGAAGCCGCCTTTGCCAGCGCCTGCAAAACCGTCGGCTTCTTCCTCGATGAAGGAACGCGCATCTGGCGCATCGAAGGTGTCAAACCGACGGGCCAGAAAAACAGCGAACTCGCCACCGCCTTGCTGCTCGCCGGTGCATTAACCGGCACCGACGCGCCGTTGCATCGCGGTCCCGTCGCCGCCGATGGCTGGCTCGCCCGCACGCAAGCCAGTTTCCCCCCGCAACCTGTCGGCCGCCGCTTCATTGTGCACGGGACCCATCTGCGCACACCCGTGCCCGCCGGCCGCATTAAGTTGATCGTCGATGCCGGCGTGGCGTTCGGGTCCGGCGAACACGGCTCCACCCGCGGCTGCCTGCGCGCGCTGGAGCGCATCGCGCATCGCGCACCACGCCGTATCCTAGATCTCGGCACAGGTTCCGGCATTCTGGCCATCGCCACCGCCAAGCTGCTGCACCGCACGGTGATCGCCAGTGACATCGACCCTTGGTCCATTCGGGTCACCGCCGAGAACGCCAAGCTGAACGGCGTCGCGGCCAATATCCGGCCACAATTGGCCAATGGCTGGGCCAACCCCAAACTGCGCGCCCAGGGGCCATACGATCTCGTCTTCGGTAATATTTTGGCCCGCCCGCTCTGCGCCATGGCTAAGCGCCTCGCCAGCCATCTCGCCCCCAACGGCACCGCCATCCTCGCCGGCCTGCTCACCAGCCAAATCCGCATGGTCCTTGCCGCCCACCGCCCGCACGGCCTTACCCTGCATGGCGTCCTGCACGAAGCCAACTGGGCAACCCTCATTCTCCGGAAGCGGGGGATGAAAGGGGGTTAGGAAAGGCCGACCCTTCTTCGAGCTACTCCAACCGCAGGCCGAAAGCTGGGCGTCGGCCCATGTGCGTGGCGCCCCGTGCCATCTGCAGGCTCAGGGCAAAATTGAGCGCTGGCACCAGACCCTGAAGAACCGCATTCTCCTGGAAAATTACTTTCTGCCCGGCGACCTTGAGGCCCAGATTGAGGCCGATATCGGGCAAACTAGGTTTCTGCGCCTGGAACAATGCGATCGCAGAACCATCCAGGCGATCTGGCATCTCGCTGAGGTTCGCCGCATGCACCCGGATCTCCGGCTGGCCTGTGTCTATACCGGCACCACCTTCGCGCTGCTGCGCCTCTTACCAACCGCGATCACCGCCTCCGAATTCTGCGTCGAGACCACGGGAGACAGCCTGCGGGAAAACGCGTGTTGCCGCTGATACCGGGTCGCGGGGTGCCTGATCGATCAGTAGTAAGATTTGGGGGCTTTGCCTCCCGTCCGTATGGTCCTTATCAAGAGGGGGTCTATCTATGGTGACCGTGGTCAGGATGGAGTGGGTTGCTTCTTCGTAAGGACCAAATGAATGGGTTCTAAGGGGCG
>SHWN01000102.1 GCA_009693795.1 Acetobacteraceae bacterium | reverse complement strand
GACAGATACGTTGGTGAGTACAGGGACGGCAAACCTAACGGACAGGGCACCGACACCTTTGCCAATGGCAACAGATACGTCGGTGAGTTCAAGGGTGGTACACAAAACGGACAAGGCACCGCCACGTACGCCAGTGGCGGCAAATACGTTGGTGAGTTCAGGGATGGCAAACCCAACGGACAGGGCACCGACACGTTTGCCAATGGCGGCAAATACGTCGGTGAGTACAGGGACGGCAAACCCAACGGACAGGGCACCGACACGTTTGCCAATGGCGACAAATACGTCGGTGAGTACAGGGACGGCAAATACCACGGACAGGGGACATTATATACGTCTGAGGGAGCAGTGATTAGGAACGGAGTTTGGCAAGATAATGAATTCGTAGCAGCGAATAACCCGCCTTGAAGCATTCCTTGACACTCCCGGGTTTCAGGCGTTCCAGGAGTTATTCCACTAGTCAGAGAGAGTGGCACCTTCAAAGTCCCAGTCCTGATCGACGGTATCATTCCACTAAACTTAACTGTTTACAGTAGGGCGGTGGATGTCAGCACCCCGGCATCGACGCACACATGGCTGAGTGAGACGCCGATCCGCTGAGTGATCGCCGGGATCACTGTCGTCAGGCTGTGGCCATCATACGGATTGGCCGGCAAGGCGGCGACATGGGCGACGAACTGCCCTCCTTTGCAGCGGCGCCGCGACGGAGGCCTTGACGTCGAACTCATAAGGCCGATACCGCGGATCACGCGGCCGATTTGGGTGCGCGATGTGTGCAAGGCTCGGTTGGCGCGCTTGAGCTGCTTGGCATGGGAATAGCGTTGATGGCGGATCGGCGCGATCTTACCGACACGGGCATAAGACTGACGCAGTTACACGCCGTTCTGACGTGTCAGCCGCACCAAGTGTTCGCGCGCGCGATGCAGCAGCCTCGCGTCCGTGGCACCGCCTTGTTGAATTTGTCTCAACTTCCCTTGCTCAGGGTAAAGGCCTCGAAATCTGCTCTATCGAGATAGCTCAACCGTGTCCATCCGTCGGTTGCCATCGCTGTCACGTGCTCCAGGGGAGCGAAGGCAGACAAGTTGCAACCGCTAACCAGACCGAGTGTCGTCGCATTGACGGTGATGATCTCCCCGGTCAGGTTGTCGAGGTCTGGGGCGAAGTAATGAATACCCGGCGCGGCGATGTTTAGCAGAACTTCGGTAGTATCGCACAGCTCCGGGCTGGAGTCTGAATTTTCCTGAACGGTCAATGCCAATCTCAGTTTCGTTGGTATCATAGCTAGGGCGAGATGCGTTTAGATAGGAACGCATCCGGCTCTAGCTTGTTTATCTCAACGGCCTGTTTTCATCGGCGGTAGCCTGGCGTGGGTTCGGGGGCGAAGCCCCAACCTTCCTTCCGATGGATCACGCACACCCAGACTTGGTATTACTCTGCAGCGCGACCTTTGGAAAAATCGGGAATATTGGACGCGGACGCACCAATCATCGATGATTTTGTCACCTTCAACGCTTCCGCCGCTGCCGCGTTTTCCTGGATCTTGGACATCACCGCATCCTTGGCGCGATCGAAATATTCCCGATTATGCACTAGGAATTCGCGCGACGTGCGCAGCTCCCGCAGATACCCATTGATCTCCGGCACCACATAACGCGCCACCATATCCCAAGAACGCGCTGTGTTCTCCCGGTTGGCCCAATCATGCACGAACCCAACCACGGTGCCGAAGCCACCGCTGATCGCCAGCACCTCCTTAATGCGTGCTACCAGATCATCCGGCGTGCCGATCGTAGCGACCGCGCCGGTGCCGAATGCCGTCAGGTCCACGGCCTCATCAGGGCTTTTGAACGGCTTGCTGCCGGGGCGCTGCAAGGTGCCGTGGATATACTCATTATGGTGATGGAAAAGCCCGTCGCGTGCCTGCCGCCGCGCCTCCTCGCGCGTTTCCGCGATATGCCAGGACAGCAAGACGCGCCAGTTCTTCCGGTCCACGGTCGTGCCGTGCTTCTGCGCCGCCGCTTCAGCAAAACCCCATTGGGTGGGCAGCGCATTCAAGCCCTCGCTGGAGAGCGACCCAATCGAAATGATACCAATGCCGTGCTTACCGGCCAGGGTCATGCCGGATGGCGAAATCTGTGAGGCCACGGCGAACGGCATATCTTCCTGCATGGGCAGCAATTGCAAAGCCGCCTCGTTCAACTGGAACCACTCACCCTTGTAAGTGACGCGCTCGCCCTTCATCAGCCGGCGGATAATGCCCAACGCCTCATCCTGGCGATCGCGCAGCAGCATCGGATCGATGCCGAGCGCATGTGCGTCCGACGCCAATGCGCCAGGACCGGAGCCAAAAATCGCCCGCCCATTGCTCATCCAATCCAGCTGCACCATCCGCTGCGCCACCGTGAACGGATGGTGATAGGGCAAGGAGACGACCCCCGTGGCCAGCTTGATCCGGCTGGTCCGCTCCGCCGCGGCGGCGAGAAACATCTCCGGCGAGGCAATCATTTCCCAGCCCGACGAATGATGTTCACCGCACCAGAACTCGTCATAGCCCAACTTGTCGAGTTGCTCGACCAACGCGATATCGCGACGGAACTGCAGCATCGGATGCTCGATCACCGGATGATGTGGGGCAAGGAACGCGCCGAAGCCAAGACGGGCCATGATGATGTCTTTCAAGCCCGGAAGAAAATATACATTTAGCCCGATGGCCTGTCCGGGGTTCAGGCGGCCGGGCAGTAAGTTTACGCGGCGCGCCCCGCTAACTCCAGAGGGGCCAATTACAGAGGGGCCAATTACAGAGGGGCCAATTACAGAGGGGCCAATTCCAGGGGGGAAGATGGCGCCTTCAGGGATGGTTATGCCGGCACCCGCAATAGGCCCGTCAGCTGGGAAATCTCCACGAGACGCCGAAAATCATGCAGCAAAACCAGGCTCCGTTCGATTCCGGCCGTCGCCAGCCCGGACGCCGGCATCAATGTGCGATATTTCATATCCACATCTTCCCATGCGACCCCGAGCGCGGCGGAGCCCTTGGCCTCAAAAACCGTGCTGGTGCTAACGCGCCCATCGCTCACGCGGATCGTCACGGCCGCGCCCTGTCGATAGCGCGCCATATGCTCTGTCGGTTCAGCCCCCACATGCACCTTGTCGATCAGGCCATGGATCACCGGATCACTGATCTTCGCCGCGCTAGCATGCGCCCAGGAAAACCCGTGATCGGCGGCACCGGCGGCGGCGAAGTAAGCCGGGCTATGTGCCATGTCTACCAGATCGGCCGGATGCAGCGGCCCGTCCAGCCTGGTCATGCCGGGCCGGTGGATGGTGATGCTGTCTATCTGGTCAGCCGCGATGCCGGCTGCGCGCGCGGCGTTGCCAGCAGCTTCGCCGATGGCGTGATACGGATGACCGCCTGGCACCAGCTTGATCGCCATGTCGGTCATGATATCCCAACTGTCGCCCAGATCGCGCGTCGCCGCCGTGCCGGCAATGGCACCATCGACACCACCGAAGGCTTCAAAGAATCCCCGCCGCGTTTCCAGTATTCGCGCCTCCCCCACAAAGCCGCGCTGCGCCGCCAGCGCCGCATTCGCGCCATGCAGCGCCGCCAGCCCGGCATGATATTCACGCGAGACGCTGGTATCCGCCGCGGTGGCCAGCCCGCCGATGGACACCGCCGTCAGCGCGATGGTTTGCGCCATTCGCTCGGCATCCAGCTTCAGCATGCAGGCCGCGGCAACGGCCGAGGCGAAGGCTGCGCCCAGGCAGCCATGAAAGCCCCGCTTCTTGAAACCCGGCGTGATCGCCGCGCTGATCCGCCCCGCTGCCTCATACCCCAGCACGATGGCGCGCAGCACCGCGGCGCCATCCGCCCCATCGCGTTCCGCGAACGCCAATGACGCGGCGGTCAGTGGCGTGCCCGCATGCACGATATTGCGCAGATCGCTGTCATCGGATGCCGCTGCGTCGCTCAAAACCGCATTTACCTGGATTGCGCTGGCGACAGGCAGTTTTTCACCCGCATTGAACCAGACCGGGGCATCTGTCCGCCCGCCTTGTTCAAGGGCCATCGCACGAATGATCCGCGCTGACGTAATCCCCGTACCGCCCGCCGCGCTGGCGAATGTGCTGGCCACCACCATCGCCGCCAATTGTAGCGCGCGTTCCGGCAGATCGGCGGTTCTGGTCTCCGTCAGAAACGTGGCGAGTAGGCGGGCAACGGTCATGGCAGCCTCCTGTCAGCATCAATCCGCGTGGTGTTACCGAAACGCGGGCATCACGTCCTCGCCCAATAGCCGCATTGCCGCCAATTCATGCGCGTGTGCGACCTTGCCGCCGCAATTCAGTTCGATCAGCACACCATCCAGGCCTAGGTCCTTTTGCAAGCCGCGCAGCCGTGTAATCACCGTCTCCGGCGTGCCGATCATCAGGGAGCCGCGCAGGGCTTCGTCATATGTAATCGTCATTAGCCGTTCCGACGTCTTGGCACGCCGATCCGCCGCATCCACACCGGCGCGACGGGCAGAATCCGCCAGCAGCACGCCTTGGGCGCGGTAATAATGGATCAGGCTCGCTTCCGCCTCCGCGCGCGCCTGCGCCTCGGTGACCGCGATATAGCCGGGGGTGCGCAAATAAACCTGACCATTGCCCGCATGCCCGGCTTGCCGCCAGGCGTTGCGATAGGCGGCGATGTTTGGGGCGAAAACGCGCGCATCCTCATGACGCACCGCGAGAAAAATCGGCCGGCCCTGCTGGCCGATGGTGATGAATGTATCGGCGCTGGTGGCGGCGATACGGATCGGCGGCCCGCCCGTGCGCAAGGGGCGCGGCGTTACCGATACGTTAGCGAATTGGTAAAATTTCCCGGCGTGGGAAAAATTTTCCTGTCGCCACGCCCGCTCAATAATCTCCAGCGCCTCGGCGAATCGATCGCGGCTTTCGATATAGGGAATATTGTATGCTTCATAGGTCTTCGCCACGCCGCTGCGCCCTGCACCGAAAATCAGCCGCCCGCCGCTGATCTGATCCACCGTCGCCGCTTCCTCGGCTAGGCGCAGCGGATTGCCCAGTGGCAGCACCTGCACAGCCACGCCGATCTTGATCCGCTGCGTCCGCATTGCAATCGCGCTGGCAATGCACATTGGCGAGGACAACACTGAGCGCGCCGGATCGAAATGAAACTCCCCCAGCCACATCACATCCAACCCATAGCGTTCCGCGCCATCGACAATGGCGAACGCCTCGGCGAAGGCCTCCGCATCGGGCCGGTTAACCAGAGAGGGGAATTCGTGGAAGACACCGAACTCCATATGGAGCCCTTTCCAGATGCGCCCGGCGATCCGACCAGGCAGATGACGAGCCGCGCGCGCTACGCACTGGCCAGAGGCGGATTTCGACACTCGCGCGCCGCGCCGTCAATGGGACGCCCGGCATCGAAAAACACGATCTCCCGCGCGTGAAACGAATAAGAATGCGGGGTGGCAAACAGCTCGCCCAGCGCCTTTGCGAGATTGTCCCGATAGTCGGGCGAGTCAAAAGCCGCCGCCAGCGCCTGCTCATCCGCGAACCACATTTCCTGGATACAATCCACCGCGAAGGCGTCGGCTTGCCTTGCGCCCGGTAGCTGGAATGATCCCTCGACAATGTGATTGAGTGTCCAACCCCGCAAATGATCCGCAAACCCAGACGCATCGCGCAGTGCGTCTGTGCACGCATCGCGCAGGCGACGATCGAACTGGTCTCGCTCCACCCCATCCCGTCGGATGCCGAGTGTCAAAAGTTTGACGGGCCCGGTGCCCGCGCGGATCACGCATTCCGTTGCGGCCATCGACAGAGTTTGTGCCATATCGATGAAATTCAGCTCATCGACGCGAATGTGATCCTGATAGGTTGCGGAGGCAGAAAATTCCGCTTCATTGCTGCCATCCCCCGGCAGATGAAACAGCGCGGCACCAGGATAGGGAAACGGCGCCCCCACCGGTCCATCGCCAATCCGGTGATTCTGCGCATAGCGCGTCCGATACGCCGCATAGCCTGGCGCGTGCGCCACCGTCGGCCCGTGGGTATCGCGCCAATAGGTCGCGAAGGCCTGCGGATCCAGATCCGGGCGCGGTGCCAGAAACGCGATTTTCTTGCATTGCCGCTGTTCCGTCATCGCCATTTCTTCCAGGCTGCATGGGCCCAGGCTACATGGACACGGAATCCAGCATGCCGGCTTTGCATCCTGCCACCTATACCGTGCGGTTGCCGGCAAGGGCCATCGGATTGTATCCTGATCGCCGCACCCTAACCCCCGACGAGATGAGCCAATCAGCCATGAATGTGCCAGTCCGGATCGACACGATCACGAATTTGAAGTTCTTCAACACCCGCGCCGCCAAGGCCAGCGAAAAGATCGCCGGCAAGGGCTACTCCCCCATCGCGGATGCAGCACTGACCACATTGCCACCCCCGCCCCCAGGTGCGGCCTTCAACGCCGAGGAACAGGCGAAATATCGCGCCTTTAAGGAAGCCCGCCGCGGCGCGGCCGACTACATGGCTATGGAAGGCGAGTTCGCCAAATATCTGGAAGATGTCTACTCCGCGCCCCCGATTGAGCGCGACGCCCTGACCGATGAGTGCGAAATCCTGGTTATCGGCGCCGGTTTCGCCGCTTTGTTGCTTTGGTACAAACTACGTGCGGCCGGTTTCCAGGATGTCCGGTTTTGCGAAAAAGGCGGCGATGTCGGTGGCACTTGGTACTGGAACCGCTACCCGGGCATTGCTTGCGATGTCGAATCGTACAGCTATCTGCCGCTGCTGGAGGAGATGGGATATTTCCCGACGATGAAATTTGCCTCTGGGTTCGAGATTCTCGAGTACTGCCAGAACATGGCGGAAAAATCCGGCATCTATGATCACTGCCTGTTCCACACCACTGTCGAGCAAACCATCTGGGACGAGGCCGCCCAGCGCTGGACCGTCTGCACGGATCGCGGCGACAAGATGCGCGCGCGCTATGTCGTGCTGGCGAACGGCATTTTAACCACGCCGAAACTTGCCCGCATCGCAGGCATGGAAAGTTTCGAAGGCAAAGCCTTCCACACCTCGCGCTGGGACTACAACGTGGATCTGGCCAGCAAGCGCGTCGGCATTATTGGCACCGGCGCCACCGCCGTGCAGGTCATTCCCGAAATCGCCAAGGTGGTGAAGGAGCTTTACGTCTTTCAACGCACCCCCTCCACCATCGATGTGCGCGACCAGCGCGCGACCACGCAGGAGGAAATCGCGGCATGGTCGCAAGAACCGGGCTGGGCGCGCGCGCGTCGCGAACGCCTGGCGCAAATTTCCTCCGGGCGCACCGCGCTGCAAGGCAATGACGATTTCCTGTCCGGCAAGGTCAGCAGCTTCAAAAAGCCCCGGCAATATGAGCGCGAATTACCGCCAGATGAGTTGATGCAACGCCAGCTCAATACCAATTTCCGTATCATGGAACAGATCCGCGCCCGCGTGGATGCGGTGGTCAAGGATCCGAAAACCGCCGCCGCGCTGAAGCCTTACTATCCCTATGGTTGCAAGCGCCCAACGTTCCACGATGAATTCCTGCCCAGCTTTAACCTGCCGCATGTCCATCTGGTCGATACGGCGCCGCTCGGCGTCAGTCAGATTAACGCCAAGGGCGTGGTGCATCATGGCAAGGAATATCCGTTGGATGTGTTGATCTACGCCACCGGATTTCAATGGATGGCCACCGCCACGTTCAACATGATAACCGGGCGCAACGGCAAAACCTTGCGTGAGAAATGGAACACCGAAGGCGTGAAAACCTTCCTCGGCCTGCACACGCATAATTTTCCCAATCTGTTCATCATGTCAGGCCCACAAAGCGGCGGCGGGCAGTTTAACTTTACCCGCGGCGTCGAAGGCCATACCGATTACGTCGTTTGGATGCTGCAAACTCTGCGCACCCGCGGCGCCAGCGTCATCGATATCAAGCAAGAACCGGAAATTGCCTATGCCGAGCATTGCCGCGAGGCTGATATCCGCACCCGCCCGCTGCGCGATTGTCTGTCCTATTACAACGGCGACGGTTCTGCCGAACCCGGCAGTCTGGCCTATTATGGTGGCCCACAGAAATGGCATGCTTTCCGAACCGAAGCGCAGGCGTCGTTGGAGCCCTATGTGTTCGAGTAAGAGTGGGGGCTGTGCCGCCAACGCTCAGTAATAAGAGTGGGGGCTGTGCCACCAATGTTCAGTAATAGGCGCTGCCACCATTGACGTGGAGCGTCTGCCCGGTGACGAAACCACCGTCGTCGCTCACCAGGAAGATGCAGGCGGCCGCGATTTCATCCACTGCTCCCTGCCGACCGAGGGGAATGCCGGCGGCACTTGGCAACCGCCCCTGATACCATTCCGGATTGGCCCGCATGGTATCGATGCTGCCAGGGGAAATCACGTTCACC
>SHWN01000101.1 GCA_009693795.1 Acetobacteraceae bacterium | reverse complement strand
CTGCAGATCTCTGGGCCCTAACCGAGGGGGCATGTGTCCCAGAACCTACCCACGTCACGCCAACCCAAAAAAACCAATAAGTATCGTGATGGAATAGGCGTAATAATAAGCCCGTCATTCATCCAGGCCCCATAAAATCCAATCATCGTTAATAGGATGGGCTAAGCCCGGCACCGGCTCGTACCCCACCTGGGCACCCACGATAGTGTTATTCCATAGGGTGGCCGGGTGGAGGTTGGCCGGTGCCGGGCTAACTGATCCGTTACCTGCGTCTTGCGTGACTTCCACGCCGGGACCGGGCGCACTAGGCTGGCCGGGAAAACGACCCTCGGAGGAAATTGGGCATGACCATCCGCTATGACAATCGCGTTGCTATCGTCACCGGCGCCGGCGCCGGTCTAGGGCGCCAGCATGCGTTGCTGCTAGCCTCGCGCGGGGCGAAGGTGGTGGTGAATGATCCGGGTGGATCGGTGAAGGGCATCGGCGGCACCAATGCGGCGGCGGATCAGGTGGCGGCCGAAATCAAGGCTGCTGGTGGGCAGGCGATCGCCGCCTATGGATCGGTTTCTGACGAGGCGGCGGCGGCGGGGACCATTGATCTGGCGATGAAGACCTGGGGGCGGGTGGATATCCTGGTCTGCAACGCCGGAATCCTGCGCGACAAAGCGTTCAATAACATGTCGATGGATGATTTTCGCGCGGTGGTGGACGTGCATCTGATGGGCACCGTCTATCCGATCAAGGCGGCCTGGGGGATCATGCGCGAGCAAAAATACGGCCGCATTGTTGTCACCACCTCGGGCTCCGGCACCGTCGGCAATTTCGGCCAATCGAATTACGGCGCAGCAAAAACTGGCGTCGTAGGTTTAATCAATTGTCTGCGCTTCGAGGGGGCAAAATACAACATTCTCTGCAATGCGATTTCGCCCTCTGCCTTAACGCGGATGACGGAGTCGCTGCTGCCGCCGGACATGGCGCAATGGATGAAGCCAGATCTGGTCTCCCCCGCCGTCGCCTGGATGTGCAGCGAGGAGTGCGACGCCAATGGAGAAATCATCGCCGCCACTGCGGGTGGCTATGCCCGCGTGCAGTATTTCATCACCGAAGGCGTGCAATTTGATCCGACCGAGCAGGTGACACCAGAAATGGTGGCGGAGTCCATTGGGAAAATCCGTGATCTGTCGACGGTCAAACCCTATGTCGGCATGATGGGAAATGTGGAGAAAAACCTGCGCGATATGGGCCGGATTAAGTAAGTGGCGCTGCATATCGATTACTATGTTTCTCTGAATTCTCCCTGGACGTATCTGGGTGCGCAGCGGATCGAGGATTACGCCGCGAAATACGGTGCAACATTGCGCGTCTTTCCGGTCGATTTTGGCACGATTTTTCCGGCCTCCGGCGGCTTTCCGTTACCGAAACGTTCGCCGCAGCGGCGGGCCTATCGGACGATGGAATTGCAGCGCTGGCGAGACGCGTTGGGCATTCCGATCAATTTGGAACCTAAGCATTTTCCATCGAGCGAGGCGTTGTCATCAAGCTGTGTCATCGCCTTGCGGGAGACGGCCGGTGACAATGTCGCCGTCGAAGTGGCGCACCGCGTTCTGAAGGCGGTGTGGGAGGAAGACTTGAATCCCGGAGACCCCGAGGTATTGGGGCGGCTGATCCGCACCTGCGATCTCGATCCCAAGGCGGTGCTGGCATTGGCGGCGGATCCGCAATGGGAGGAGCGGCGGACGACAGATACGCAAGCGGCGTTGGATCGTGGCGTGTTTGGCGCGCCGAGCTATGTGATCGGCGACGAGATTTTCTGGGGCCAGGACCGGTTGGGTTTTGTTGAAAAGCGCCTCGCGCGCGGCTGATAGGGGAAATAACCATGCGTATTCATAATCTATATGTTGATACGAACGGTGAATCGCATTTTCGAGATATCGAGATTGACTGGGTGGAGGAGCGGAATTTTTCCAAACTCTCGGCGCGCTTACCAGCGGCCGGGGTAATATTTCGCGAAACGTCCGGAGATTATGATATCAGCTGGCATCCGGCGCCACGGCGGCAATATATTGTCAATCTGGACGGTGGCGTGAAGATCACTGCCTCGGACGGCGAAAGCCGGGAGATCAAGGCAGGCGAAGTTATTCTCGTCGAGGACATCACGGGCAAGGGGCATCTTTCGCAGGCGATCGGCGGCAAGATGCGGCACTCCATCTTTATTCCGATCGAGTAAATAATGGCGAACGTGATCCAAACCCTCGTCCCCGGACTCGCCTTTCCCGAAGGGCCGCGCTGGCACGACGGGAGATTGTGGTTTTCCGATATCCATGGGTTGGATATCATCGCCACCGATCTTGGCGGGCGCGTTGAAAAAATTGCGTCCATCGTGGAATCGCCGTCTGGTTTGGGCTGGACGGCGGACGGCAAGTTGTTGGTGGTGTCGATGAATGATCGCCGGCTGTTGCGTCAGAAAGCCGGCGGTTTTGTGACCCATGCCGATCTTTCCGCCCTCGCCAAGGGGCCTTGTAACGACATGGTCGTGACACCGGCTGGCCGCGCCTATATCGGGAGTTTCGGCTTTGATATGTGGGCCGGCGCCGAGCGCGCCCTCGCTTCCATCATCAAGGTGGAGCCGGATGGCAACGCATCCATCGCCGCCGATGGGTTGGATTTTCCTAATGGCATGGTGATCACCCCGGATGGTAAAGGGCTGATCGTGGCGGAAAGCTACGGCGGGCGGCTGACGCGGTTCGACGTCGCCGCCGATGGATCGTTAATCAACAGGCGGCTCTTTGCGGAGCTTCCAGGGGTGGTGCCGGATGGCATCTGCCTGGATGCGGAAGGTGCTGTCTGGGTCGGGCATGCGCGTGCGCCGCAATGTCTGCGTGTCTTCGAGGGCGGGCGGATTGATCGTGTCGTGCAGACCGGTGAAGGGCGGCATGTCTATGCCTGTATGCTGGGCGGCGCGGAACGGCGGACATTGTTGATGTGCACCAGCGCGACGCGGGGCCTGGAATCTGCCACCGCACGCACCGGGCGGATTGAATTTACACATGTTGATATCCCTGGGGCAGGTTGGCCTTAACGAAACGGAGTGTGCGTGATGAACTATCCCGAACTGCAAAAACTGATTGAGACCCTGCGTGCGCGCCCGAAGGTCACCGATGTGGGCGAACGGCGGAACGGAATCGATGCCTTTGCCAAGGCGTTTCCTCCTGCCGCCGATGTCACGATAGAAAAACTGACACTCGGTGGCGTAAAGGCGGAAAAAAGCTGCACGCCCGGCGATGACGCAGCTGGTGCCATTCTTTACGTGCATGGTGGCGGCTATGTGATCGGTTCGCTGGACAGTCACCGCCATATGGTGACCGAAGCCGGCCGCGCCGCCGGCGTGCCGACCTACGCGTTGGATTACCGCCTGGCGCCGGAACATCCTTTCCCCGCGCCAGTGGACGACACCGTGGCGGCCTATCGTGCGTTGCTGGAGCAGGGTCTCGCGCCGGGCAAAATCACGATCGCGGGGGACAGCGCCGGCGGTGGGCTGGTGGTTGCCGCGCTGGTGTCTATCCGCGAGGCCGGCCTGGCGCAACCCGCATTGGGTTGGGTGATCTCACCTTGGATCGATATGGAAGCGCTGGGTGGCACGATGGCCTCTAACGCCGCCAGCGATCCCACGGTGCAGAAGGACACCATCCTTGAAATGGCCAGGCTTTACCTGAACGGCGCCAATCCGCGCAGCCCGCTTGCCGCGCCACTTTATGCCGATCTGAATGGTATCGCGCCGCTGCTGATCCAGGTGGGGGGGATCGAGACCTTGTTGGACGATTCGATCCGGCTGGCCGGGCGCGCGGCTGCGGCCGGGGTGCCGGTCCGGTTGGATGTGTGGCCCGGCATGCCGCATATCTGGCACATCTTCCACCCGATTCTGACGGCTGGGCGGCAGGCACTCGTGCAGGGCGGGGGGTTTGTGAAATCGGTGATGGAGAATGGCGCGCCGTTTACCTTCCGCGTGTAGCGAAAATTGTTTCCACCACCCTGGCCAGACTGTCTTGCCAGGGTGGCAGGCACAGGCCAAACACAGCCTTTAACTTTGTACAATCCAGCCGCGAGTCCATCTGCCTGCGCGCCGGTGTCGGCCATTCCGCGGTGGTGATCGGCGCAACCGTTGGTGGGCTCATGCCGTGCTTGGCGGCCTCGGCGAAGATGGCCGTGGCAAAGCCGTGCCAGGTGGTTGCGCCGGTGCCGGCGGCGTGAAAAATGCCCGCGAAGCTGTCCTTCCAGCCCGCGCGCGTGATGCGCGTGGCTATCGCGAGGATGGCGCTGGCTAGATCGTCCGCCGAAGTCGGGCAGCCTTGCTGATCGGCGACAACACGCAGGCGATCGGTTTTCGTCGCCGCGCTCAACATGGTGCGGACGAAGTTTTTCCCCGTCGCCGCATAGACCCAGGAGGTGCGCAGGATAATGGCGCGTGGGCAGGCAGCCATGACCATCTGCTCGCCGTCTAGCTTGCTACGTCCATAGATGCCGAGTGGACCAACCGGGTCAGTTTCCAGATAGGGTGCGCCCTTGTGGCCATCGAAGACGTAGTCGGTGGACAGATGGATCAGCGGAATTTCGGCGAGCGCGCAAAGCCGGGCGAGAATGGCCGGACCGTCGCGGTTGGCGCGCAGCGCCGCGATTTCGTTACTTTCGGCGGCGTCCACCGCCGTATAGGCGGCGGCGTTGATCACGAGTTCGGGCGCCACGGCATGGAAAATGGGCTCGATCGCTTCAGGGCGGTCGAAATCGAATTCGGGGCGGCCGACGACATGCACGCCGTGGCCGGCCAAAGCGCAGGCGACCTGGCCGGAGCCACCAGTAACCAGCCAGGTCACAGACGAAACCAGATCGGACAATCGGCTAGGCATGGCAGAGCACGGTCCTTGTCCGATAACGCCGCGTGGGCAGGATCGACGGGCCAAGGGATGGCAAGAAAAGGGTCGTCCCAGGCGACGCCACGCTCGGCATCGGGATCATATTCAGCAGTCACTTTATAGAGCACTTCGGTATCGGGCTCCAGCGTGCAGAAGCCGTGGAGGAAACCAGTCGGGACCCATAATTGCTGCCAGTTTGCGACGCTCAGTTTAGCGCTAACATACCGGCCGTATGTTAGCGAGCCATGGCGCACATCCACCGCCACATCCCAGATTGCCCCGCGCGTGACGCGCACCAGTTTTCCTTGTGCGCTCGGCGCGATTTGTAGATGCAGTCCGCGCACTGTGCCCGCCATTGCGGAGAATGAGTGATTGTCCTGGATGAAAGGGCCCGTGATTCCGACGGCCGCCAAGCGGCCTGCGTGAAAGACTTCGGACAAGAAGCCGCGTGAATCGCCAAAACGGTGCGGGGTGACCAGCATCACATCCGGGATGGCTAGCGGCGCAACGAAAGCATTCACGTGAGACGTCCTTCGGCCAGTTCCACCAACACGCGGCCCAGTTCCGTCTTGCCGAGTTTTTCGCCTTCCCGGTGCAATCTGGCGGCATCGATATAGCCCATGCGAAAGGCGACCTCTTCCGGGCAGCCGATCAGCATTCCAGTGCGGGCCTGAATGGTTTGCACGAAGCTAGCCGCCTGCAACAGACTGTTCGGCGTGCCGGCATCCAGCCAGGCGCAGCCGCGCGACAGTTTTTCGACCGTCAGGCTGCCATCTTCCAAATAAAGCCGGTTGAGATCGGTGATTTCCAACTCCCCACGCAGGGAAGGACGAATGGCAGCGGCCAGATCAGTCACGCGGGCATCGTAAAAATAAAGCCCGGTGACTGCCCAGTTAGATTTTGGGGTCGTGGGCTTTTCCACGATTTCTACGGCGCGGCCCCCCGCATCGAAGCTGACGACGCCGTAGCGTTCGGGGTGGCGTACCTGATAGGCGAACACAGTGGCGCCGTAAGGGCGGCTGCCCACGTCGCACAGCAGGGCGGAGAGATTTTCTGCATGGATCAGGTTATCACCGAGGATCAGGGCGCAAGGTTCGCCGTTGATCCAGTCGCGTCCGATCAGGAAGGCTTGGGCGATGCCGTCCGGGCGGGGTTGTTCAGCGTAGCTGATACGGATGCCCAGGCGTTCGCCATCACCGAGTAACCGGCGGAATTGCGGCAGGTCCGCGGGGGTGGAAATCAGCAGGATATCGCAAATACCTGCCAGCATCAGGGTGCAGAGCGGATAATAGACCATTGGTTTGTCATAGACCGGCAAGAGTTGCTTTGATGCCACCAGGGTCATTGGGTGCAGCCTTGTGCCGGATCCACCGGCGAGCACGATGCCTTTCATGGCCATTTCTCCTCAGCCCACTGCGCCAAGGCGCTGGCCGCCATAACGCTGTGTCCGAATGGTTTCCCACCATGTGCGATGGGCCAGATACCAATCGATCGTCTTGGCCAATCCAGTGTCAAAATTATGGACCGCTTTCCAGCCCAAGGTGGTTTCGGCGTGCGAGGGATCAATTTCATAGCGGAAATCATGGCCAGGGCGGTCGGTGACGAAAGCGATCAGGCGGCTGCGAGGGCCAGCCGGATCGGGCAGGCGCGCATCCAGCGCGGCGCAGATGGCGTGTACGACCTGGAGGTTGCTGCGTGGTTGGCGGGCACCGATGGCGTATGTGGCGCCGGGCTGGCCGTGTTTCAACACACGCACCAGCGCGTCGGCGTGGTCATCGACGAAGATCCAGTCGCGTTGGTTGGAACCATCGCCATAGACCGGAAGCGGTTGGCCTGCCAGGGCATTCAGAATCATTAGTGGAATAAGCTTTTCCGGAAACTGCCAAGGACCGTAATTATTGGCGGTGTTGGACACAATCACGGGTAGACCATAAGTGTGATGCCACGCGCGCGCTAGGTGATCCGATGCCGCCTTCGATGCGGAATAGGGGCTGCGTGGGTCGTAAGGCGTGCTTTCCGTGAAGGGCTTCTCCCCCAGGCTAAGCGCGCCAAATACCTCGTCAGTGGAGATGTGGTGAAAACGGAATTTCCCACGCCGCTCCGCCGGCAGGCCGGCCCAATAGGCGCGGGCGGCATCTAGAAGCGTGTAGGTGCCCACGACATTGGTCTGCACGAACGCGCCCGGCCCATCGATGGAACGGTCCACATGCGATTCCGCCGCCAGATGCATCACCGCGTCTGGCGAATGGGTGGCAAAAATCTGGGTCATGGCCGCGTGATCGCAGATATCGGCGCGGATCAGCTGGTGGCGCGGATGGGTAGGGCCTTCCTCCAACGCGTCTTCCGAGGCCGCGTAGGTCACTTTATCGACATTGATGATGATGTCTTCGGTGGTGCGCAGCAGACGGCGGAGCACCGCCGAGCCGATAAAGCCGCATCCACCGGTCAAGAGTAGTTTCATTGACACCTGGGCCCATGGTTTATTTAACAGACATCGCCAGCCAGCATATTGTAAGCGTGTATCATCCGGGGTTGGATTATCGGAGGAGACGCTTGCAGCAATTCTCCCAGTCGCACAAGGCTTGACAATCGATTCTGCCGACGCGCGCGGCGTCTGTGCGGTTCATCCCGTCCAGCACCGCCACCAACGAAAGCAGGCGGCGGATTTCGCTTATGGTCATCACGCTGGTTCTGTCACAAATTTTTATACGAGACGAGCGAACGCTGCCTGCGCCGCGTAGATCATGCAACTCTGCAGCGAGCATGGCTGTAAAATCGCGCGCAATAGTGGCCCCCTGAGGGGTAGTTTTCGGGTCCGATCGTGCCCCCCTGACGTTGTGTCGGTGTCCCTCCTTTTGGACGCCTGGCGGCCTGGAGGGGCGTGTGAAGATAATGGCCGTGGACATGATCAGAAATATTCGTCGCGCGTATTTTGAACAGCAGCTACCGATCAAGGAGATTGTGCGGACCCTATCGGTATCGCGCTCGACGGTGCGCAAACTGATCCGCAGAAAGGCGAAGGAATTTCAATACGCTCGCGACGCGCAGCCGGATGCCGTTTGTGCACGCCTATTCCCGCATCACCTCCAACTTGGCCGTCGCCGATTGGCCGCAGGTGTTCGGTGATGCCAAGATGACCACTGCCATGCTCAATCGCTTGACCCATCACCGCGACATCATCGAGACTGGCAATGCCAGCTGGAGATTCAAAAACCGCAGCTGAGCACCCCGGCGCGTCTCATGAATCACAACCGCTGCCATGGATAAGTAGACCGCCTATGCCAGACCCTTGGCAGTCGCTACCGCGGGCCACTTACTCACCGCCCCGCCAGTGCCAAAAATCCCCAGCTTCAGACCCCAGTCATATACGTTCAGGGGTCATTTTTCGACGTGAAATGAAGGACGTGGTTGGAAGCGATTTGACAACGCTGCTTTTTGTGAACGGCGCGGTCATCCCCCATTACCTTGTTGACCACGCGATATATGGACCAAGCTTCTTCGAAGCTCGACGCTCGTGCCGCCGTTAGCCCGGAAGAACCGAAAACTGAAGCGTCTTTGAAATCGTATTG
>SHWN01000100.1 GCA_009693795.1 Acetobacteraceae bacterium | reverse complement strand
CAGGGTGTGCCGATCCCAGCCTTATGGGCGTCCGAGGAGGAGGTTTTCGCGATCGCCGATGTGCTGCGAGAGCTTTCCACCGGCACGATTCAGGTGGGCGGCGGCGTCGATCAGGAACTGGCCAGCGGCATGATGGCGCGGCTGGCGGAAGCGACCGGACGGACTGTGGTTTATAACAGCCTCAGCCAGACCGTGCGCTGGCCGGATAAATGGAAGCAGCATATGGCGCGCGTGGATGAGACCGCCGCGCAGGGCATTCGCGCCTATCCGATGTGCAGCCCAAATCGCGTGACGCAGGACTTCACCATGAAGAACTGCCAGGTGTTTCGCGGCACGCCGACCTGGCACCCGATCCTGATTTCCTCGGATGCGGAGAAACTGCGCGCCTATGCCGATCCTGCGATCCGCGACAAGCTACATGCGGAAGTGGTTGAGCGCTCTGTCCCGCATAATGCCGTCGGGTTCTCGAAAACCTGGTGGGATTATATGTGGGTGAACGAGCCGGCGTTGGAGAAGAACAGGCATCTGCAATTCAAGAGCATTGGCGAGATCGCCCAGATGCAAGGCAAGCGCGTAATCGATGCCTTCCTGGATCTCGTCGTCGAGGAAAAACTGGAAACACGCTTCCTACAGGCGGAAAACAACGTCGACACCGATGCAATGACGAAAATCCTCACTTATCCGAACGCGCTGATCGGCCTCGGCGATGGCGGAGCGCATGTGCAGTTCCACGGTGGCTACGGCTACACCACGCGCCTGCTCGGCGAATGGGTACGCGAACGCAAGGTGCTGACTTTGGAGCAAGCAGTCAGAAAGTTAACGTTCGAATCCGCCTCTGCCTTTGGCATTCATGACCGTGGCATGCTGCGCCCCGGTCTGGCAGCCGATATCGTCATCTTCGATCCCGCCACCGTGCATGCCGGCAAGGAATCCGTGGTACACGATTTTCCCGGTGGCGGCTGGCGCATCCGCGAAGAAGCTATCGGCGTACACTATACCATCGTCAACGGCACTGTGCTGCTGGAAGATGGCGAACATACCGGCGCCCTCCCCGGCCGCGTGATCCGCAATAGCTGGTACCACGCACACCGGAATTGAGTGCAGGATAAAGGGAGGCCATGGGGATTCACCCCCAGGCCTTCCTTCACCACACCCTCAATGCCCGATGAACTGTGGGCGGCGTTTTTCCATGAAGGCGGTGCGGCCTTCGCGAAAATCGTTGCTGTCGGCGCAGATTTGGGCCTGTTTGCGAATGCGTTCCATGTTGCGGTCGGCGGGGTCTTGCAGGCAGGCCGCGATGGACATTTTCGAGGCGGCGATGGAGAGTGGTGCATTATCGGCGATGATGCGTGCGATTTCCAGCACGGTCTCGTCCAGCTTATCGATGGAGACGCATTCATTGATCAGGCCGATCCGCTCAGCATAGCGGGCATCGAGCTTGCGCGCGGTATAGAGGATCATCGCCGCGTGGGACGGGCCGACCAGATCCACCAGATTGCCAACCTGATCGAAGCCATAGGCGATGGACATGCGCGCGGCGGGAATGCCGAAGATGCCGTCCTCGGCGCTGATGCGCATATCAGCGCGCATGGCGATGGCGAGACCGCCACCCATGCAGAAGCCTCGGATGCGGGCGATCACCGGTTTCGGAAAATTGGCCAGCGCCTTACGGCCAACGCCGGTCATCCGTTCATATTCCTGCGTCGCGGTAGCGGAATTGCGCAGTTTGGCGAACTGGCTGATATCGGCGCCGGACACGAACGCCTTGTCGCCGGCGCCGGTCATGATGACAGAGCGAACCGCGTCGTCCTGTTCCCATTCGCCGAGGATATCGGCCACGCCCTGCCACATCTCCACGGACATGGCGTTGCGTTTTTCCGGCTGGTTGAAGGTCATGATGCCGACGCCTTCGGCTTTGGCGGCGAGCATCTTGCCGCCGGCATAGGGTTTGGCGGTAGAGGTAGAAAACATGTCCATCAGACGACTCCCTTTTTGCGCAGCGCCGCGATTTCGTCAGCGCTGTAGCCGACACTGGTGAGGACTTCGTTGGTGTGTTGCCCACTATCTGGCGTAGCGAGACGGATATCCTTGGAAAATCCGGTGATGTTGAAGGCGGAGGCGACGACTTCTTCCGCCCCCAGCTTCGGATGCTGCATCACCCGCGCCATACCGAGGTGTTTGACTTGCGGATCGGCGAAGACCTGATCGATGGAATAGATCGGGCCACAGGGAATGCCCGCGCCTTCAAAGAGCTCAATCCAGTGCGCAGCGGATTTCAGCTTGGTCACCTCGCCAATCGCCGCATTGATCTCCTTGCGGTTTTTCGAGCGGCCTTTCTGATCCGTCCAGCCTTCACGGGTTTTCCATTCGGGGTGGCCGATATTGTCGCAGAAGCGTTCGAACAGGCGTGCCGAACTAGCGGCGATGTTGATATGGCCATCCGAAGTGGGGAATACCCCGGTGGGAATGCCGGTCGGGTGGTCGTTACCGGCTTGTGGGGCTACTTCCTTGGCGATCAACCAACGGCTGGCCTGGAAATCCAGCATAAAAATTTGCGCTTCCAGCAGGCTCGTGGTGACCCAACGGCCGACCCCGCTCACTTCGCGATCAAACAGCGCCATCATGGTGCCGAGCGCCAGCAGATTGCCGGCCGTGAGATCGGCGATCGGGATGCCGACGCGCACCGGACCCTGGCCCGGCAGGCCGGTGATGGACATCAGCCCACCCATGCCCTGCGCGATCTGGTCCACCCCTGCGCGCGGCCCATACGGCCCGTCCTGGCCAAAGCCGCTAATGGAGGCATAGACGATGCGCGGATTCACCTTCTTCACGTCGTCGAAGGAGACTTTTAGGCGGTGCTTCACATCGGCGCGCATATTTTCGACGATGACATCGGCCTTCGTCACTAGACGCATGAAGGCCGCATGGCCCTCCGGGTCCTTTAGGTTCAAATTGATGGCGCGCTTGTTGCGGTGCAGGTTCTGGAAATCAAAGCCGTGCCGAGCACCGGTGATTTCCTCCACCCCCGCCTGGGCGGGCGGTTCGATGCGAATGACACTGGCCCCCCAATCAGCCAGATGTCGCACGCAGGTGGGGCCGGCGCGGGCCAACGTGATATCCAGCACGGTGATGCGCGACAGCGGCAGCTTCGCGTCTGATTGTATTCCGGTCATTGGGCTTTCCGGCATCGGTCGTCCTCCATTGCATCGGCCCTATACTCGGCCGGCCCGGCGTTTGGCTCAAGTGCGTGGTTTTGAGCGCGTCATACTGGATCCCAGTGGAACTGATCCTCGGACGTGTCGAGTGGCATGAAGGCATTGCGGAAAGCGGGCAGGGCGATTTCGGCGATCCGCTCCGGCGTCCAGCCTGCGGCATGATGAACGGAGCGGATGGGGCGGGCGGACGAGAACAAATAGAGCTCGTTCATGCGTGAGCCAAACACCTGCCCGGTGACATCCTTCGCGGCGTCCGAAGCCAGGAACACTGCCAGTGGGGCGTTTTTCTCCGGCCCCATTTGCTGCAACTTGATCACTATTTTCTTCTGCTCAGGGGTTTCGGCCGGGATGGAGGAGGTCATCCGGCTCCAGGCCCAGGGCGAGAGACAGTTGGAGCGGACATTGTAGCGCTGCATGTCGAGCGCGATGGATTTGGATAGCGCGGTGATGCCCAGTTTGGCGGCGGCATAATTGGCCTGCCCAACATTGCCGATCAGCCCGGAGGTGGAGGTGACATGGACGAAGGCACCGCTTTCCTGCTTGCGGAAGGGCTCAGCAGCCGCGCGGCTCATGTAAAAACTGCCATTCAGATGCACATTGATGACCGTGGTCCAGTCATCGGCCGTCATGCGGTGGAAGATGGTGTCGCGCAGCACCCCGGCATTGTTCACCACGATATCGATGCGGCCATAATAATCCTGGGCCGCCTGGATGGTTTTGCGCGCGCTGTGCCATTCGGCGACCGATTCGGTGCTGATTTCGGCCTGCCCGCCGCGCTGTTCGATGATCAGCTTGGTCTGCTGCGCAGGGGTGGTGGAGGTGCCCTGGCCGCTGAGGGTCGCACCGATATCGTTGACGATGATCTTCGCCCCGGCATTGGCCATCATCAACGCGATCTCTCGCCCGATACCGCCGCCTGCGCCGGTGACCACCGCCACCTTGCCGTCCAACATGCCTGCCACGCTGCTCGCTCCGCCTTATTGACGCATACCCCAGGCTGACACAGCCTGCAGGGGAAGAAAATCGGGACCTTTGTGGCGCCATGCTGGGCTTGCATCAAGACCATCCTTTGCTGATTTCCGCGATCCTGGAGCACGCGGCGGTGAACTATGCCGACGTGGCGATCGTTTCCCATGCCGGGGCGGAGATCATCCGCACGGATTATGCGCGGCTTGCCGCCCGCACCCGCCGGCTTGCCAGCAGCTTGCGGGCGGAAGGTTTTAGGCCGGGCAGCTTCACCGGCTCGCTGGCCTGGAATACGCACCGGCATCTGGAATTGTTTTATGCCGTCACCGGCATCGGCGCCGTGCTGCACACCGCCAATCCCCGCCTTACCCCCTCCCAGATCGCCTACACGGTGAATTTCACTGGCTATGACACGCTATTCATCGACCTCGACACCTTGGCGCTGGCCGAGCAATTAGCGCCGCAACTGCCCAACACCACCCGCTACGTCATCATGACGGCGCGCGAGCTCATGCCACACACCGCACTAACAAACGTTGTTTGCTACGAAGACCTGATCGATGTGGGCAAAGATAATTTTTCCTGGCCCGTGCTGGATGAACGCACCGCCTCCACGCTCTGCTTCACCTCCGGCACCACGGGCGATCCGAAGGGCGCACTGTATACCCATCGCGGCTGCGTGCTATCGGCGCTGTCCTCGGGCGGGGGCAATGGCTGGGCGCTGTCGGCGGATGACGGGATTTTGGCCGTGCCCGGCTATTTCCATTGCAACGGCTGGGCGGTGCCGTTCCTGGCGCCGATGTATGGAACGCGGCTGGTGATGCCAGGGCGCAACATGGATACGGCTTTTCTGCACCGGCTAATCATGGAGGAAGACGTTACTGTCGGGCCTGCGGTGCCGACGATCTGGTTGCAGATGCTGGATTATTGCCGCGCCCATAACCTTCGCCTCAGCAATCTAAATCGGTTATTTACTGGTGGCACAGCGCCGCCTGCCGTAATGATCGATGCCTATCTGCGGGATTACGACGTGCGCACCTTCCATGCCTGGGGCATGACAGAGACGACGCATCTTTCGACATCATCTTTCATCCCGCGCGATCTACCGCGCGATGCCGCGATCGAGAAAATGCGTTCGCAAGGCAAGCCGGTGTTCGGCAATGAGATTCGCATTGTCGATGATCGCGGCGCACTGGTGGCGCATGACGGAACTACACCAGGCCATTTGCAGGTGCGTGGCCATTGGATTGCTGGCAGCTATTTCCGCCGCCCCGATATTGCCCTGATGACCGAGGATGGCTGGATGCAAACCGGTGACGTGGTCGTGATCGACCCCGATAATAGTATGCATATCGTCGATCGCGCCAAGGACGTGATCAAATCCGGCGGCGAATGGATCAGCTCTCAGGCGCTGGAGGAAGCCACCAATCGCCATGCGCGTGTGGTGGAAAGCGCCGTGATTGCCGTAGAACATCCGCGCTGGCAGGAACGCCCGCTGCTGATCATCGTGGGCGAAGCCGGTGCCAGCCTGACGGCGGACGACGTGCGTGCGCATCTCATTCCGTTGGTGCCAAAATGGTGGCTGCCGGACGCGGTTGCCTTCGTAGACGAATTGCCACATGGACCGACCGGTAAGATCCAGAAGGACGTGTTACGATTATGGTTGCAGGATGGAAAGATCAGGCCATGAATGCGCCATACAGTCGTACGCTCGGAGAATTGCTGTTTGAGCAGGCAACACGCTACACCAATGCGCCGGCCGTGTTCTGTGGCGATCGCGTGGCCAGTTATACCGCCTTGGCCAATCGGGCTGCGCGCATTGCCGCCTCGCTGGCCGCACGGGGCATCACGCGTGGTGATCGCGTGGGGCTACTGCTGAACAACCGGCTGGAATGGGTGGAGACATTTTTTGGTGCCGCAATGCTCGGGGCCGAAATTGTCGCCTTCAGTACCTGGTCCAGTCAGGATGAACTTGATTATTTGATCGGCGATTCGGGCATCGTGGCCCTCGTGACATTGGATCGTTTCAGCGGACAGGATTTTGCCGCCATTCTACGCGCGCTGATTCCCGAGGCTGATCAAGCCGGCATATGGACATCCGCACGATTTCCGACGCTGCACGATATCATATTGCTAGGTGAGGGCGGCGGGGCCGGGTGGAGCACTTACGCCGATCTATTGGCCGCCACACCCCTGGCCTCGCTCCCCGCGCCAGGCGATGGCGCGAGTGCCATGGATGAGGCGATCATCATTTATACCTCCGGCTCCTCCAGCAAGCCAAAATCAGTGCCTTTGCCACATTACGGCATTATCGAAAATGGATTCAATATCGGCGAGCGACAAGGCTATTCACCGCAAGACCGGGTACTCCTGGCACCGCCTTTGTTCTGGTCCTATGGCAGCGCCAATGCGATGTCAGCCACGCTAACACATGGAGCGGCCCTGGTCTTGCAAAGCAAATTCGAACCGGGCGAAGCGCTCGATCTGATCGAGCGGCACCGTTGCACCGCGCTTTATACCCTGCCCGCAATGACCGCCGCCATGACCGGCCATCCAAATTTCCGCCGCGAGCGCATGCAAAGCCTGCGCACCGGCCTGACCATCGGTGCGCCGCAGGATGTGATCGCCGCCGCCGAAGTGTTGGGCGCTGCGGAGATCTGCAATGTCTATGGCCAGACGGAAAGTTTTGGAAATTGCTGTGTCACCTGGCATCACTGGCCGTTGGAACGGCGGGCGCGTTGCCAAGGGCCGCCTTTGCCGGGCGTGCGCATTCGCATCGCGCATCCCGAGACCGGCGCCGCGTTACCGCCAGACGAGGCGGGATTGATTGAGGTGCGCGGCTATATCATGCGCGGCTATATCGGCGGCAGTGCGGACCAGACCGCGGATGCGATAACAGTCGATGGGTATTTCCGTACCGGCGATATGGGGCAAATGACAGCGGACGGAGACATGCAGTTCATCGGCCGAACCACGGAAATGATCAAGAAAGGCGGGATTAATATTTCCCCCGCCGAGGTGGAAGACGTGCTGATGCGTCATCCCGATGTAGCGCAGGCTGGCGTCGTCGGTGTGCCGGATCGGTTGCAGGGCGAGCTTTTGGCAGCTTATGTGCTGGTAAAATCCGGTGCTCGGCCAACCCGCGAAAACCTGATCGCACATTGCCGGGCCCAGGCCTCGCGCTACAAGGTGCCGGATTTTATCGAATTTCCGGAAAGCCTGCCGGTGACGGTGACGGGCAAGCTGCTACGCCGAGAACTGAAGAAGATCGCGGCAGGGCTGGCGAAGAATGGTTAAGGAAAACTGGCAACGCTGGGGCGCCGATGATGAACGCGGCGCGCTGAACCATATCGGCCCCGCGCAGGTGCGCGCCGCCGCCGCATTGGTAACGACGGGGGAGGTCTTTAGCCTTGCGCAGCCGCTCTCGCCGCGCACACCTGTCCCAGCCCATCGCGTTGGTATTCAGCATTTCATGGGCCGCGATGGTGGCGATTACGCGGCGGGGGCGCGACGGCCCGGTGGATTTCAGTTCGCGGAAGACACTGTGGTGTTGCCGCTGCATATTGGCACGCATCTGGATGCGCTGTGCCATGCCTGGTACGACGATCGTCTTTATAACGACTTTTCGCAAAACGCGACGCGCAGCACCAGCGGCGCGGCGCATTGTGGGATCGATAAATTGGGCCCCATCGTCTCACGCGGCATTCTTCTCGACATCGTGGCATTAAAAGGCGCGCCACTGGCGGATGGCACCGCGATCACAAGGGCTGATCTGCGGGAAGCGGCGGCACGGGCCGGGATCATGCCATCCACCGGCGATGTGGTGCTCATCCGCACCGGATGGTGGGAACGCCATGACGGGCAGAAGGACATTTCCTTTAACAGCGAGCCGGGCTTGAATCTGGACGCCGCACTGTGGCTGGCCGAGGCGGATGTGGCGTTGATCGGAGCTGATAATTTTGCGATCGAGGAAATGCCGTTTCCGGGGCAGAGCGTGTTTCCAGTGCATCAGCGCATGATCCGTGATTATGGCATACCGCTTCTGGAGGGACTGGTGTTAAAGCCGCTAGCAGGGGCGGGGAGGACGACGTTTTTGTTTGCCGCGAGCCCCTTGCCTGTGACCGGCGGCACGGGAAGTCCGATCAGTCCGATCGCAATACTTTAAGTTTTGATGGAGTGAGATGATGGGCTTAAAGGTGCAACCCGGTGTAATCGGCACCGCGATCCGTCCGATGATCGTGGGCGGCTCGCGTTCGCTGGAAGAGATCATGTACGATACGGCGCAGACCGCTCTGGCGGATGCCGGTCTGACGATCGAGGACATTGACGGTAT
>SHWN01000099.1 GCA_009693795.1 Acetobacteraceae bacterium | reverse complement strand
GCCGCCTCAAATTGGCCACGCGGCAAAGCCTGCAATCCGCCGCGCACAACCTCGGCCAAATAAGCGGCCGAGAACAGGATGATGGCGATCTGCGCACGCAGTAATTTATCGATATGCACGCCTTCGGGCAGGAACAGCGGAAACATCACGCTGGCCATGAACAGCAGGGAGATCAACGGCACGCCGCGGATCAGCTCCACATACACCACACACAGCACACGCACCGCCGGCAATCCCGTAGATCGCCGGCCAAGCGCTACCAGGATGGATAACGGAAATGCGAACGCCAATCCAAAGGTGGCCAGTATCAGCGTAATGGGCAGCCCACCCCAGACATCCTGTTCGACGAAACTCAGCCCAAACACGCCGCCCCACATCAGCGCACCAATTGCGGTGAGCGTCGCGGTCCAGATCAAGGCCAGCTCCTTGCGCCAAAAGGCGCGGCGCGACGACACGATAAACAGGCCGATGAACAGCGCGATGCAAATCGCCGGGCGCCATTGCTCGGCGAACGGATAGCGACCGAATAAAATAAACCGATGTTTTTCGGTGATCACTGCCCAGCAGGCCCCGGTACCCTCCGCACGCTGGCACGCCGTTGTATCCGGGACATTGTTGGCCCCTAGCGGGGCCGACCAAATAGCGTTCAACACCCCCCAATGCAGCAATCCCAGCGAGGCTTTTACGACCAGATAGCCAAGCGCCAGCGTGATCGCGGTCGACCACCAGGAACTGAATAAATTTATTCGTGCCCAGGCCAGGGGGCCATGGATGCTGCCCGGTGGCTGCACCCGTGCTTCGGTAGGAGCGTGCTGGGTTGTGCCCATCCCTCAACGCTCCGTCAGCGCGCTGCGGGCATTATAGTAATTCATGAACAGGCTGATCGACAGGCTGATCGTGAGATAGACGGCCATGATATACGCGATGCCCTCAATCGCCTGGCCGGTCTGGTTCAACGTGGTATTGGCGATGGAGACTAAATCCTGATAGCCGATCGCCACCGCCAGGGACGAATTCTTGGTGATGTTCAGATATTGACTGGTCATTGGCGGGATTATCAGACGCAGCGCCTGTGGCAATACGATCCGGCGCAGGATGGCACCCCGCCGCAACCCCAGCGCGCGGGAGGCTTCCCATTGGCCGCGCGGCACGGCCTGGATGCCTGAACGCACAATTTCGGCAATAAAGGCCGCGGTATAGATCACCAGTCCGATCAGCAAAGCCGCGAATTCCGGACTGAGCGTGGCGCCCCCTTGAAAGTTAAAGCCGCGCAACACCGGGCGCTCCACCACAAAGGGCGCGCCCAGACCAAACCAAACCAGACCCGGCACAACGATCAACAACCCGACGCTAAGTGGCCAAAGCAGGGGCCGATGTCCTGTCGCCTCCTGACGCCGGCGCGCCAGCCGCCGCAACAGGCCGATTACGGCGCATCCAAGACCGCACGCCAGCGCCATCCAGCTAAACGCGTCATGCCATTGTACAATCGGAACACCGATGCCGCGATTGGACAGAAAGACCGAGTCGCCAATATGCAACGCGAGGCGCGGGCCCGGGAATTGCTGCAACAAGGTGTACCAGAACAGTAAATGCAGCAGCAGCGGAATGTCGCGCATCACCTCCACATAAGCCGCCGTGATCTTCGCCAGCAGCCAGTTTGTCGAAAGCCGTCCAATGCCAATCAGCGTGCCCAGCACGGTCGCTAGCACGATACCAATGATCGAGACCCGCAGCGTATTCAGCACGCCGACAAACAACGCTCGCCCATACGTGTGAATGGACGGATCATAATCGATTAGGCTCTCGCCGATTGGAATACCCGCAACCCGATCAAGAAACGCAAAGCCGGTGGCTATGCGCCGCGCGGTCAGATTCCGGTTGGTGTTATCCACCAGATACCAGATCACCCCCAGAATGGCGCCAACGATCAGGACTTGCCAGATGATGCCACGCAGGTCCGACCACGACAGCCGGATGCGCCGCCGTGGGGCGACGCGTGGCTGGAGCGTGGTTGTAACGCTCGTCATGGCATTATCAGCTCATAAAGAAGCGCATACTGGCCGATGGGTGGCCCGGCGTCATCGGCAAACCGGACCACACATCAACCGCAGCACTCAGCGCATCGGCGGCGCGTAATGCAGCCCGCCCTTGTTCCACAGATTATTGATGCCACGCGGAATGCCCATCGGCGTGATATTCCGCTCCCATACCTCGCCATAATTGCCGACCGCTTTGAGAATAGTGACGACGAATTTATTATCTACGCCGAGCGCCTTGCCAAGATCACCCTCCAGGCCAACCAGACGCCGGATATCGGGGATCTTCGATTCCGACATCGCGTCCACATTGGCCGTGGTGACGCCGAATTCTTCCGCGGCGAGCATGGCAAACAAGGTCCAGCGCACCAAATCGAACCATTTATCGTCGCCCTTGCGCACCAGCGGGCCAAGCGGCTCCTTGCTGATGATGTCGGGCAGCAGGATGAAATCGTCTTTCTTATCGCCCTGGGTGAAACGGAACGAGGCAAGCCCAGAAGCGTCGGTGGAGTAGGCATCGCATCGCCCGGACAGGAAAGCAGCCCGGATTTCAGCGACATCCTGGATCAGAATCGGTGTCCATTTAATCGCGTTAGCGCGAAAGAAATCGGCGATCGCCAATTCCGTCGATGTGCCAGGCTGCACGCAGATCGTCGCGCCAGCGAGTTCTTTCGCGGCTTTCACATTGAGGGATTTTTTTACCAGAAAGCCGGTGCCATCATAAAAATTGATGCCGGTGAACAATGTACCGAGATTGGCCTCGCGTCCCAGCGTCCATGTCGTCACACGGGCCAGCAGATCGACTTCCCCCGATTGCAGGGCCGTGAAGCGGTTCTGTGCCGTCGTGACGATGAATTTGACTTTTTCCCCATCGCCCAATGCGGCGGCGGCCAGGGCGCGGCAGACATCGGCATCCATCCCGCGCATCACACCTTGGCTATCGGGTTGGGCAAATCCGGTGACCGTGCCCACCACCCCACAGCGCACTTCCCCGCGCTGACGCACCGCATCGAGGGTCGCAGAGCCGGATCCCTGTGCTGCCGTCGGCTGCGTCGGCGTGCCCTGGGCCCAAGCCACTCCGCTCGAGACCACATTCGTCACCGCAACCAGACCGGCACCCAGCAGCCACCCAGCAATTTTATGTCGTTTCATGATGCCTTGCTCCCAAACATACGGAATTTACTGTTTTCGCGGCTATCTTTGTCTCCTTCGCGCACGCAGATCAATGGCCGGCTCGCGGAGCCGCCTCAGAAACTGTTCGAAAACGTGCCCAAAAGCGCGCTTTTCAGTCCGGCACCTCTCTCACCGCACCCGGCCACCCACGGAAGTGTATTCTCATGGGTGGCCTGGTGGGGGCGAGGGAAGGTGCCGGACTTTCCAAACAGCCTCTCAAGCCGACGGAATCATCCGCCCGAGCGGGCGGCCCGCGAACAGATGGAAATGCAGATGCGGCACTTCCTGGCCGCCGTGCTCGCCCATATTGGCAAGCAGCCGATAGCCTGGCGCCTCCAGCCCCAGATCGCGCGCCACGAGGCCCACGGCCCGGATGAAGCCGGCAATCTCGGCCTCGCTGGCCTGGGCGGAAAAATCCGCGACGGAGCAGTATTTTCCTTTCGGAATTACTAGAATATGGATCGGCGCCTGTGGGTTGATGTCGTAAAAGGCCAGTGCATGCACGTCTTCATAGACTTTCTTGCAGGGGATTTCGCCGCGCAGAATACGGGCGAAGATATTTTGCTCGTCATAAGGCGGTAATCCGCTGACTGGCATGGCGGGCGATCCTGTCGGCTGTCTTAGCGCTTGGGCTAAGGGATTTTTTTGGTGCCGGCAAGGCGTGCCGCCGGTGCGCCGCCGGCGCGGGCGGCCTTTTCGGCAATGCCGCTGATGTTCTCGCGCCGTTCCAGCTCCGCCCAGATTTCAGCCGGGCGCATGCCGGCATCCACCCAGATGACGATCAGGTGGTACAGCACATCCGCACTTTCCCTGACCAGCGCCGCATAATTGTTGGCAACTGCCTCGATCACGCATTCCACGGCTTCCTCACCGAATTTCTGCGCCACCTTGGCGGTCCCACGGGACAGCAGCCGCGCCGAATGGCTGGTGGCCGGATCGGCGCCGCGCCGGTCCATCACCACGGCCCAGAGCCGGTCCAGCACGGCGGCAGAGGTGCCTTGGGTCTCAGGTGGGGGTATTGGGATCTGGGTCATAGGATCTCCTCAAGTAGCCTGGCGAGGCAGGCGCACAGGCAGGTCCGCCTCCGCCAGCGCGGCCTTAACCTGTGCGATCGTAAGTGTGCCGAAATGGAATACGCTGGCAGCCAGCAACCCGGTCGCGCCGGCCTGCGCGCCCTCGACGAAATGCCGCAACGTGCCCACCCCGCCAGAGGCAATCACCGGCACCCGCACGGCATCACACACCGCGCGCAACAGATCGAGATCGAACCCTTTGCCCGTGCCATCGCGGTCCATGGAGGTCAACAAAATTTCTCCGGCGCCAAGGGCCGTCACCTGCCGTGCCCAGTCGATCGCATCGATCCCCGTGCCCCGCCGCCCGCCATGAGTAAAAATACCCCATTTTCCGGGCGCGCTTTGCTTGGCATCGATCGCAACCACCACGCATTGGCTGCCGAATTTCTGCGCCCCCTCGCGCACCAGTTCGGGGCGCGCGATGGCGGCCGAGTTGATAGAGCATTTATCCGCCCCGGCCAGCAGCAGCCGGCGCATATCCTCCACCGCACGGATACCGCCCCCCACCGTCAGCGGCAGAAAGATCCGCGCGGCGGTGCGTGAGACGACGTCGAGAATGGTGTCGCGGTTCTCATGGCTGGCGGTGATATCGAGGAAGGCGAGTTCGTCCGCCCCGGCGTTGTCGTAAACCGCCGCCTGCTCCACAGGGTCGCCAGCGTCGCGCAGTTGCAGAAAATTCACACCCTTGACGACGCGGCCACCCTGGACATCCAGACAGGGAATCACCCGCAATTTCAGCAATCTCTTACATCCTCCGATTCGTCTAACACGGACGTTTCGCGTTCATGCTAGCGCTTTGACATGGAAGGCGTGCGGGTGACAAGCATAGGCACCTCAAACGGGAGAGAAACTTCGATGCTCGCACCGATCGAACCCAACCCCGCCACGCCGCTCTATTTCGACGATCTGCATATCGGCCAGCGCTTTGTCAGTGCCACCCACGCACTGGACGCCGCACAGATCATCGCCTTCGCGCAAATTTACGATCCACAACCTTTTCATTTGGATGAAGCAAAGGCTCACGCCACCCTGTTCGGCAAGTTGGTTGCCAGCGGCTGGCACACCGCGTCCATCTCCATGCGCTTGCTGGTCTCCTCCGGCCCGCCTATCGCCAGCGGCATCATCGGCAGCGGCGGCGAATTGTCCTGGCCCCGGCCAACCTATCCGGGCGATATCCTGCGGGTGGAGTCCGAGATTCTCGAACTGGTTCCCTCGCGCTCCCGCCCCGAGCGCGGCATGGTCGTGATCCGCAACGAAACCCGCAATCAGCGCGACGAAATTGTGCAGGTTTTCTCGCCGAAGCTCGTCGTGCCACGCAAGGGATAAGGTGCGGCGACTGATTGACGGCGGCGCCGATCAGGCGCGCAGCAGCGAGAGTGCCGCACCCGGTTCCACTCGCCCGTCATATAGCGCGCGCCCGACGATGACGCCTTCGATGCGGCCCGGCGCGGCGCTGGGCGCGATCGTTTTCAGGGCACGCAGATCGTCCATCGATCCCACCCCACCCGAGGCAATCACCGGTGTGCTCAGCCGGCGAGCGAGGCCAAGGGTTTGCTCCAGGTTTAGCCCCGTCAGCATGCCGTCGCGGCGAATATCAGTATAGATGATCGCCGCCACCCCGGCATCCTCATAGGACAGCGCCAGATTGAGCGCCGGGACAGTCGAGATATCGGCCCAGCCCTCGGTGGCGACAAAACCGTCGCGCGCGTCGAGACCAATGGCGATCTGGCCAGGGAAAATGCGGCACGCTTCCTTCACCAGGGCCGGATTTTTTAGGGCGATGCTGCCAAGAATAATGCGGCGCACCCCCGCTTCCAGCCAGAATGCAATTCCGTCCATATCGCGAATGCCGCCACCCAGCTGCACCGGTACATCCGCCGCTGAGAGGATCGCCGCCACCGCGCTGGCATTTTTCGATCGCCCGGCAAAGGCGCCGTTCAGATCCACCACATGCAACCATTCGCAGCCGGCACCCTGCCACGCGCGCGCCTGCCCGGCGGGATCGGCGGAATAGATCGTGGCCTGATCCATCTCCCCGCGCCTCAGGCGCACGCAGGCGCCATCCTTCAAGTCGATCGCAGGATAGAGCATGAGGGATGACATCAGGGTTTCGGTGTCTCGCGCTTGGCCGCCATCGGGCGCAGTTGCTTGTAATAGTAGATCCCACGCACGATCTGCCCACTCACCCGCGCATAGGCGGGATGCTCGCCCCAACGCACATAGCCGAGCGCTTCATACATACGAATCGCCGCCGTCTGCGTCTCGCGCACATCCAAATTCAATACCTGATACCCAAGCGCGCGCGCGCCATCCTCCACCCGCTGCACCATCATCCGCCCGACGCCATGGCCGCGGGCGAAGGGGGCGATAAACAGGTGCATCAGGGTGGCGGCGAAGGATTGTGCTTCGTTATTGCGTGGCGGCCGCACCAGCTGGGCCGAGCCAACGATCAAACCATCCAGCCGGCCAATGAATAACTCCCGCTCCGGCACCAGGAGAAGGCCGCGAAAATACCGTTCTAGCACCTGGCGTTCCGGCGCGTTGACCCAGCCGAAGCCGCCGCCCTCCAGGATCGCGGCGGCGGTCGCCTCGCACAGCGCGTTCAGATCGTCGCCAGTGAATTCCGTTACGCGCTCCACCGTCAGCACGGCCGGGCGGGGGTTTGCCAGTTTGCTCCTAGGCGTCTCGCTCATGGCATCCAACGTAAAAAATTCATCAGAATACGAATTCCGACCTCCTGGCTTTTCTCGACATGAAACTGCGTGCCGGCGCGATTGCCCGCGGCGACCATGGCCACCACGGGACCGCCATACTCGGCGGTGGCGATGATTTCCGCCGCTCGTCCGCCAACCAAGGAAAAACTATGCACAAAATACGTATGATCACCGGGCTCTAAACCTTCCAGCAGCTGATGCGCCCCAGGCGTGAAATCCAGACCATTCCAACCCATTTGTGGTAGGCGCAGGCCCGCCGCCGGCATTTCCGCGATTTCTCCCGCGATCCAGCCAAAGCCCTCGGTCACCTCATGCTCCAGCCCCCGTTCGGCCATCAGCTGCATGCCGACGCAGATCCCCAGGAACGGCTTGCCGGCATCGGTTGCGCTGGTGATGGCATCACGCATACCGGAAACCGCGGCAAGGCCGCGCGCGCAATCCGCAAAAGCCCCCTGACCCGGCAGGACAATGCGATCGGCACGCGCCACCCAATCCGGATCGGCGGTGACCCGCACTTCGGCCATGACCCCCACCCGCTCCGCCGCCAGCGCCAAAGCGCGCGAGGCGGAGGCAAGATTACCACTCCCGTAATCGACGACGGCGACCCGCATCAGGCCGCGCCCACCGGATGCTGCGCGGCAGGCATATAGAGATCCGCCAGATCCGGGCGGACCGAAAGCAGCCGCACGAACGCGCCATCGGCATCGCGCGCCGCCACCACATGGACCACCCTGTAGCCCCGCAGTCGCAATGCCCAGCGGCGCAAATCATGGCCCCACAGACCCAGGCACCAATGGGCCACCAGCAACAGCGCGATGGTGGTCTCTTCCTCCGTGAACACCGCGATCAACGCATCGCTGGCCAGGACCAACGCGCCCAGCATCCAGGCACTATGCGCCATGAACCAGAACGGCCCGGCACTCGCGGCGCCCCAGGCAAACCCCTCGCGCACAAGCACGGGCGGGCGCGTATCATGCAGATGAACGGTCCAGCTTTTCACAGCGACCCTTTGGTCGACGGGATTGCTCCGCCCGCCCGCGGATCGACCGTGCAGGCGGCGCGCAGCGCGCGGGCCGTGGCCTTGAAGCAGGATTCGATGACGTGATGCGCATTCACCCCGGCGCGTGCGTTCACATGCAGGGTGATCAGCGCGTTGAAGGCCAGCGCGCGAAAAAACTCCTCGAACAGTTCCGTATCCATCTCGCCGATTTTCGGCCGCTGAAAGGCAACATTCCAAGCCAGAAAAGGCCGGCCGGAAATATCCACCGCCGCCTCCGCCAACGCCTCATCCATCGGGATCAGAGCTTGGCCAAATCGGAAAATTCCGCGTTTATCGCCCAAAGCCTGCGCAAACGCGCGGCCAAGCACGATGCCGACATCCTCGGTCGTGTGATGGAAATCAATATGCAGATCTCCCTTGGCGCGCACCGTCAGATCGAACAACCCATGCCGGGCTAGTGCCGTCAGCATGTGGTCCAGAAAGCCGATGCCGGTTTCGATATCCGCTTTGCCCGTACCATCCAGGTTCAGGCTGAGCGAAATATCGGTTTCCGTCGTGGTCCGGGAAATATTGGCTCTGCGGGTCATGGGTGTTCCACTACTCCGAAACGCGGCTAGGGCACAAATAGGCTTTTCTTACTCAGCCGCCAGCCGGGCGCCGAAGGTGCTATCCTTCGTCGTCACCCGCCGCAGGTCGCGAGCGTGGGTTTCGTCGAACGGCATACCGCGATGCAGGGTGGCGCGATTGTCCCACAGCACCAGATCGCCCACCCGCCAGTCATGGCGATATAGATTTTCCTGCCTTGTGGTGTGCTCGATCAGCTCCGCTAGCAACAGGCGGCCCTCAGCCACTTCC
>SHWN01000098.1 GCA_009693795.1 Acetobacteraceae bacterium | reverse complement strand
GCCAGGCATGCCGAACAGTCTTGCCCTCGAACAGCTCCACCTCCCCGCCGAGGACGTTCGCCCTTTGCTCCGCCCGAGCCAACAACATCCCCTACCCCAGGAGACCCCATGGCCGATCCCGAACGCATCGATCCACGCCGCACCGCACTTATCGCTTATGATGTGTGCCGACGCGCCCTCTCGCCGTCCGATCAGGCGCGGCGCGTTGCCATGCGCCCGGTCCTGGATGCCTGGGTCCATGTGATCGCATTGGCACGCGCGGCCGGGGTGCCGGTGATCTACACCACGCCAGTCAGCCGGGCCGATGGCGCCGATGTCGTCCTGCTGCCGACCGATCTTTCTGCCGAAACCGGAACACCACCGCTCACCAATGGCATCGAAGGCACGCCAGAAGCCGGATTTCCAGATGAAATCGCGCCGCGCGCCGAAGACTATGTTTACCTCAAGCGCCGCCCAAGCGCCTTTTACGGCACCGGTATCGCCGAGCTTTTGCGCATGCTCCGGCGCGACATTATCATCATCGGCGGCGGCGCCACTAATCGCGGCGTGGAGACCAGCGTGCGCGAGGCGTTCAACCAGGATTTTACTACCATCGTCTTGCGCGAATGCTGCTGGAGCGGCGATGCCGAAGCGCATAACTACAGCCTCGACAAGGCGATGAAGATGTATGCGCGGATCCGCCATCTGGAGCAGATCGCGGCCATGCTGCGTCCCTGAATTGTTGCTCCTCGGCCCCGCCAGCCCCCGCCTCTGCCTGAACCGGCCAGCCTCAACGCCGCCGAATGGGCGCCTGATTACACGACCACACCAACGGCCTATTTGCCTGACTAACTGGGGGATTCCCCTGCCGCTCAAGTTCTAATTCTTTTGGTGCGAGGAAGTTCGCGCCATGCCGTCAGCCCTGCCCCTTCGCACTGATTATTCATCCGCCGACCTGCGGCGTCTTGCCAAGAAATCCAAGGACAACAGACAGAGCCGACGCCTGTTGTCGCTGGCTGCGGTGCTGGACGACATGAACCGGACTGACGCGGCTCGCATAGGCGGGGTGGACCACCAAACCCTTCGCGACTGGGTGCAGGACGCCACCGCGCTGCGGGATCACCGGGATGGCGTAACCGGATGCAGCGTACGGTCAGAGGCATGGCTGGGCCCTGATCCGGTCGTGTCCTTTAACTGCTCCGTGCCCGCCAGCTTCGCCACGCGCTCTGGCATCACGAAACATTGCCCCCCAAGGTTAAATCATCCGCTGGCCGAAGGAATCTCGAGATCCCCAGCGGCGCACCGATTGCGCCGTATCGCGTGCCAGAACCGGTTCGCCATCGTGGAATTGCAGGCCATCGCGCAGGGTAAAGATCCAGCGCAATTCGTCGTCGGACACCTCTTGACCGGCACACATTAGCGGCCGCATCGTCCCGGTGCCGCCATAGCCATAGAGCGTGTCATAGATCAGATAGGCGTGGTTATAGACGATGACGGTGATGGTCCAGACCAGATCAAGCACCGATAAACTCGCCCGCGGAACAAAGCGCAATGGCCTGCAGCCTTGCGACAAAGCAGGGGTAGAGAATGCCGGCGCGGCGAGCAGTGGAACAGTCTTCAGAAAATCACGACGGCGCTTGGCTTTACTTCTGGGCGACGCATCACTCGGTTTACGGCTATCGACCGACATTACCAGCCCGGATCGTCCGGACGCAGGCCCAATAACACCTTCCCCGCCGATTCAAAATAACTTGGCAGCGCCGCCCCATGCTGGATGGCAACATGAATGTCGCGAAACGCAGCCTCCAACGGCAAGCTTGTATAGATCGCGTTGGTGCCGGCGGCATGGAAAATCTTGTCCACCGCCCGCACCGATTCATGCATCGCATGCGTGATGGCCAACCGACCTTGCGCGACCTCCTGATCCGTCGGATCGCGCCCACCGATCGCCGCATCCCACACGCGGCCCACGGCATCTAACACATAGGCCCGCGCCGCACTCACCATCGCGTCTGCTTCGCCGATGCGGGCCTGCACGGCGGGGCGATCACGCAGCAGGACGGTATTCAGGGTGGAGGCGGATGTGGTCGCGATCTCCGTTAACGCGTCGATCGCGCCCCGCGCAATACCAAGCGCATTCGCCGCCGATGGCGTCCACAGAAACACAAAGCGCGCGCGATGATTGAACAAAGGCGTGGTTTCCTTCGCCAAGCCATCGGACAGTACGCTGCGCCGCCCGGGAACAAATACATCCTTCACCGTAAAATCCTGGCTGCCAGTGCCGCGCATGCCCATCACCGCCCAGGTATCAACGATTGTCACGTGCTCACGCGGCACCCACAATGCGCGCAGCACCGGCTTGCCGGCCGCATTCAGGCGTGGCGTGTCACCCTCCATCTCGATCGCGGTACAATAAAGCCAGCGCGCGTTATAAATGCCGCTGGCGAAATTCCATTGTCCCGTGAGCCGATACCCACCGGGCGCCTTCCACACCCGCCCCGCCGAAGGCCCGCCCGGGCGAGCGGAACCGGAGGCGCGATAATCAGCCGGCGTGCCCGCCAGCTCTCGTCCCACCTCGGCCGGCAGCCGCGCAATATTCAGTGCCATGGCATTGGCGATCATTACATTCCAGCCGACCGAACCATCGGCCTTAGAAATTTCCTCCACCGCGCGAAAGACCGTCAGCGGGTCCAACTCCGGCCCGCCGATCGATCGCGGCAGATACATCTGGTAAAGACCCGCCGCGGTGATGGCGGCCGCAAGATCGGGTGGGGTCTGACGCAGCCGTTCAGCCTCGGCGCGGACCGCACGCGCGGCCTTGGCCAAACGCATCGCCTCAGCGACAATGGGGGGGACAGGCAAAGACAGGTCTAGGGCCACCGCAACAATTTCCTTCACGCCGCATTATTCTGGGCGATGATGCGACGCAAGGCCAGGGGACCGAACGAGCACGGGAAACAACATGCAAACATATGACTTTATCGTGGTCGGCGCGGGGTCCGCCGGCGCCGCCGTGGCACACCGGCTGTCAGCCGATCCGCGCCATAAGGTTCTGCTCCTAGAAGCCGGCCGTGCCAGCCATCCGTGGTCGCGTGTGCCTGTCGGCTCCGCGCGCCTGATCACCAACCCCGCAGCCAACTGGCTCTACAGCTCGGAACCCGAGGCCAGCACAAACGGGCGCCGCCTGCCGGTGCCGCGCGGCAAGCTGCTGGGTGGGTCCAGCGCGATCAACGGCCTCGCCTTTGTGCGTGGCCAGGCACAGGATTTCGATACCTGGGCCCAGATGGGCAATCAGGGTTGGGCCTATGAAGATGTGTTGCCGTTCTTCAAGCGCATGGAAAGTTACAGCGGCGGTGGCGACGACACCTATCGCGGCCGCGAGGGCCCATTGCGCATCACCAATCCGGAACCGCGCGATCCGATCTTCGCCACGCTTATCAAAGCCGCCGGTGAAGTCGGCATCCCCCACAACCCCGACTATAACGGCGCCACGCAAGACGGCATTGCCATGAGCCAAGCTACCATCTCCTCCGGCTGGCGCATGAGCACGGCGCGCTGTTACCTGGACCCTATCAGAAACCGGCCGAATTTACATATCGAGACCAACGCCCACACTGAATCCATCATCCTGGAGGGCACGCGCTGCGTCGGCGTGCGCTATTCCGTCAACAGTACGCAGCGCGAGGCCCGCGCCGGACGCGACGTGGTCATCAGCGCCGGCACAATCAATTCGCCGCAGCTTTTAGAACTTTCTGGCATTGGTCAGCCAGACCGCCTGAAAAGCCTAGGCATAACGGTGCAGCAAGCATTACCTGGCGTTGGAGAAAACCTCCGCGATCATTATGCGCCGCGCACCCGGTGGGCCGTCGGCAAGAAAAACATTACCTACAACGATCGCGCACGCGGCCTGGGGATGGTGGTACAGGCGCTGCGTTATGCCTTTACCGGCAAAGGTCTGCTCGGCTCGGTCGGCGCGCCGATCCGTGCTTTCGTGCGCTCCCGCGACGGGTTGGAAGCCCCCGACGCGCTGCTCGGCTGGGTGCCCATGCTCACCGAACCAAGCCCGAAAGGCCCCGTCCTCTCGCGCCAATCTGGCTTTACCTGCTACGCCCATGCCATGCGGCCCGAAAGTAAGGGCCATATCCACATAACCGCTGCCGATCCGCACCAGCCACCGGCCATTAACTTTAACTTTCTATCGTCACCTATCGACGCCGAAATCACCATCCGCGCCGTACGTATCGCCTGCGCCGTCATGACCGCCCCCGCCATGGCGCCGCTGCAACTCACCGAACTTGAACCCGGCGCCACCAAACGCACCGACAGCGAAATTCTTGACTGGGTCAAAGACGTTGCAAGCACCACCTACCACCCCGTCGGTACCTGCAAAATGGGCATTGACCCGATGGCCGTTGTCGATCCGCAATTGCGCGTCCATGGCATCGCCGGCCTACGCATCGCCGACGCCTCCATCATGCCCACGCTAACATCTGGAAACACCAACGCCCCTTCCATCATGATCGGCGAAAAAGCCGCCCACCTGGTGTTGCAGACAGCGGCTTAGGGGAGAAGTAAAAGAAGTCCAGGGGCTCTGCCCCCTGGATCTACTTTGAATCTTAAGCCCGCTAAGCGCCAATACCTCTTAGAATCCGTCCGTTTGGTGCGACTAAAGTAGGAGCACCCCAGTGGTTATTTCCAACTCAGTCGGTCGGCTTGCCCACAGAAATCAGGCTCGCTCGGCCAGGCCGTAAACTAATCTCGATCGTGATATCGACAAACCCCAATTCCGCAAGCCAGGTCCGATGCTCGCCTTCGGTATAGGCTTGGACGTCGTCGTAGATATTTAGGAATGTGAGATTGAATCCCATGGTCGCCAGCAGGGTGAGGCGCGTATCATCAAGCATTCGGACGATGATGAAGATACGCCCGCCGGGGGCCATCACATGGCCGACATACCGCAAGGCGATGCGAGCGTGCTCCGGGGGGAGGACCAAGACGAACGCCCGCAACGAAGCGGCATCATAGCGGCAGTCAACCGGGCCCGCGAGTAGATCGGCACCGAGCCGGAAGGCCCAATTATTCAGTCAGACGTAATCACACTTTAGGGCGCCGATAACGCGGATGAGGGCGTTGGAAAAATCAGTGGGTTTTCCGTGCATGGTCCACTGCTTCATTCGCGCCGATGAACAGGTTCTAGGGGCGTCGCACCTTAGTGGGGGGCCAGGGGGGCAAGGCCCCCTGGCTTTCCTTACTTCTTCCCTATGCCGGCTGCCGCAGTAGCGGGGCCTGGCTAGGGATACCATGATACACTTTGGCATAAGGGTCTGTCGGTGTAGAGGCCGAGACGCGCGCATCTATAAGATAGAGGCCACCTTTTTTTAAACCGGTGGCGACGGCATCGCCGATTTCGTCCACGCTGCTCAGCTTCACGCCGTCGCCACCAAACGCTTTCGCCACAGCCACGAAGTCTGGAGATTCCCATTGCGCGAGCTTCTCATTGAAGCCCTTGGCAGTAAGTTTATGTACTTCCGCCCCATAACCACCATCGTTCCAAACAACGAGAGTAATATTAAGTTTTTCGCGAATGATGGTTTCCAGTTCCTGAATGTTGAACATCATGGAACCGTCGCCCTCGATCGCAACATGCGGGCGGCCTGGATTGCCCACCGCGGTGCCGACCATAACACCAAGGCCCTGTCCGACGGCACCGAAGTTATAGGAAAACTGAATTTCCGAGCCCTCCGGCAACGGCATATACATCGCCACCCAGGAGAAGAAATGCCCGGCGCCGCAAGTTACCAACGCCCCTTTCGGCACAGCGGCGCCGAGTTTCCAGGCCAACGGACGCGGATCGAGACCATCCGTCGGTGTGGTGAACTGTGCGGGCGCCTCATTCAACACCGCCTTGGTAGCGGCGGTGCGCAATCCGGTCTTGCGCACCTGGCGCGCTTCCATTGCCGCGTTCAAGGCCGCAACGGCCTTTCGCGCATCGGCCTGCACGTAAAGACCGGGGATGACACCGATTTCATCCGGCATCGGCCGAATATCAATGCGCGCGACTTCGGCGGAGGGAAACATCAACCCACCTTCGGTCGTGTAGTAGCCAAGCTCTGCACCAACACCGAGGACGAAATCGGCCTCGCCCAACAAACGTTCCGCTGGCTCGGCGGCAAAGGCGCCCGAAATACCGACATTCCATTCATGCCCGGCAAAAAGGCCTTTGCCTTGTAACGATGTCGCCAGCAACGCCCCGGTGCGCTCGGCGAGTTTGATGATCTCGTCCTTGGCCCCCGCCATGATGGCGCCGCGGCCGGCGACGATCACGGGGCGCTCGGCAGCGATCAGTTTTTCTACCACATCGGCCAGAATGTCCGGGGCCGGCGTTTCCATCCGCTTCGGTAGGAAGCTGGTCGAGGGGCGGTAAACATATTCCCAGTCGAAATCCTCTTCCTGCAAATCCATCGGCAAATTGAGCATGACCGGGCAACGATGCACGCGCGCGGCATAGAAAGCCTCGGCGATTTCTTCCGCCATGTTATCGGCGCTAGTGATGGTGTGAAACCGCGTGTTACAGGATTCGACAAAGCGGCGCTGGTCCATCGTCTGCGTAATATTTTTTGAGCCCGCGGGGATTTGCCCAGCGATCATCACCACCGGGGTTTTGCCACGGTAGGCCGCAATCAGGGACGTTCCGCATTGGGTAATGCCGGGGCCACAGGTGACCATGGCAACACCGACGCGCCCCGTGGTACGGGCATAGCCATCAGCCATTGAAACAGACATGGATTCGTGGCGCGCCGAGAAGCCACGCACCTTGGGGTCGCGGCAGATGGCACCCCAAAGCCACATATTCCCGTCGCCCATCAGGCCAAAGAAATCGGTGACACCCTCGGCAATGAGGGATTGGGCAATTGCTTCGTAGACTTTCATCCTGGTTCATCCTCTTGGGGTTGGTTGAACACAGTATGACACCCCCATGGCCAGGACGTCATCCCCAGGCTAAACAGCTAACACAATGAAGGAAACATGCTGGATTGCCTGCCGTCAGTGCCGGATCATTGGGATATCGAGGCCGATATCGTCGTGGTGAGCTTCGGCGCCGCCGGAATGGCCGCGGCCGTCACCGCGCATGAGCTGGGGGAAAAGTGGTGATCCTGGAAAAAGCACCCGAGGGCAAGGGAGGCGGCAATACCCGCGTGGCCGGCCGGGTTATCTAAATCTTTCCTCCGTTCCGTCCGGCATCGCCTATTTGACGGCACTGCCATGGCCACTGAATTAAGAGCCATGGCCAACAGCAGCCCCAACCCGGCTTATCGAGCCGCCAGCAACGACAATATTTTTTGCCGCGACACACGACACCAAGCTTAATGCTTGCCGAGTTCTGTGCCTGCCAAAGCCTCACTGAGTTTCGCCAGCGCCGTGTGATCCTGCCCCGGGCCCAACAGCGCCTGCGCGCCGGCAGTCAGATCCCGGCACAAGGCGGCGAACGGCGTCGGGGTGGCAGTTTCGCGGCCAACCCCCATGGCGATGGAGAGGTCTTTCACCAGAAGATCAAGTGAAAAACCGGAGTCAAACTTTCGGCTCAGCACATATTGCTTGAATTTCTTCTGCGACGAATTGGTCATACCCGTGGAGGCATTGAGTACATCCACCATCAATTCCGGATCCAGGCCAAAACGCTGCCCGATCAGCAATGCCTCAATACCAATCAGAAATCCGCCAGCACTCACAAGATTGTTCAGCGCCTTCATCGCCTGCCCGGCCCCAATATCACCGCAGCGCGTGATGGCTGTGCCCATCGCCTGCAACACCGGCATGGCACGGGCGATATTTTCTCCGGTGCCACCGACCATGATTGCCAGTTCTCCGGTTTTGGCGCGCGGCACGCCACCGGAGACGGGAGCATCGATCATAACGCTCCCCAAAGATACCACCCGCTCCGCCAGCCGCCGCGTGGCGGAGGGATCACCAGAGGTCATATCGATCACCAGAGATCCCGGTTTCAGGCCAGCCAGTAAAGAATCCTCCGCATCCTCTAGCACATGCGAAACAATGCCAGAGGTGGGCAGCATGGTAATCACGACATCGGACTTCTTGGCCAGTTCACGCAAGCTATCGGGGGCAAAACCACCAACCTGCTGTACAAAATTATTGGCCACCTCCCACCGATTATCGTTAACGTTCAGCGCATGCCCCGCACGCAACAGATTGGCCGCCATGGGCCAACCCATATTGCCGACCCCAACAAATCCGATGTCGCTCATCCCATTCAGCCCTTCTTTTCGGCGTCGATTTCAGCCAGAACGCCGGATGCGACTCGGAACGCCTCCACCGCCGCTGGGATGCCACAATAGCCGCCGACCTGAATCAGCACTTCCTTGATTTGCACGCGCGTCACGCCATTATTGATCGCGCCGCGCGTATGCAACGCCAATTCATGCGAACGGCCCAGCGCGCTCAGCATGGCAATGTTCAACATCGACCGCGTCTTGCGATCCAGGCCTGGACGCGTCCAGACCTCGTTCCATGCCCATTCGGTCGCGATCACCTGCAAGGCTGCGTTGAAATCATTCGCCCGGCCCAACGAGGCATCGACATACGCATCACCCAGCACGGAGCGGCGCATCGCCAGGCCCTTCTGGAAGCGCGCAGTCTTGAATTCCGGGCGCAGCTTCGGCACCAAGCCGCGCGGCGCTTTCGCCTTGGCGGCGGGTTTTTTTGGGGCTTTGGCCATAGGGAGATTCTCCAATGTTGATTGCGCGAAGCCTAAAGATTGCCAGCGACACCGACAAGAGGTTCACTGCATCATCGTTGTTCAGGAGAAAACCCAATGGCCACGCCGACCTACGAAATTCTCGCCTTGCGCTATGCCACCATCCAGGACCGCACGCAGGCGGAATGCTTGCTGTTCCCCGACGACCATGCGGCACCCATGCCGATCGATTTCTTCGTGTTTGCAATCCGTGGCGGTGGCAAGACCATCATGGTCGATACCGGCTTCGAC
>SHWN01000097.1 GCA_009693795.1 Acetobacteraceae bacterium | reverse complement strand
GGCAGCGATGCCGGGCTCCCGCCCCGCACGGGCACTGGAAGACGACAACCTTTACTGGCGCCTTGCGCCTCAGCGGCATGACCGCGCCCATGGTGCTGGACGGGCCAATGAACGCCGATGCCTTCCGCGCCTAAATCAAACAGGTCCTACTCCCCACCCTCGCGCCAGGGGTACGGCCAACGCACCTTTCCCAGCCAATTGCTTGAGGAGGAAATTGCGGCGGCGCGAGCCGGCGTGGCGCTCTCACCACGGAACGCGGCAGCCGCATCCCCAAGAAGCTGAGGAAATCAACCAAAATCAAGAGGCAGGGGTGCCGATAGAGGGGGGGTCGAACCCTCGACCTAAGGAAGTGGTGCCGGGTGCAGGATTTGAACCCGCGACCTTCGGTTTACAAAACCGCTGCACTACCACTGTGCTAACCCGGCGCCGATGCAGCGTTCCTATAGCGCAGGGTCGGGGCCGGTCCAACTATATGACAAGCTTTTCATGATTTGGTGCGGTTCGGGTCATCTCGCCCACGCCATGATGGGCAGGTCGCAACCTTCAAGAGCCGCAAGCATCATGTCAAACTCCACCCCCCGCCCCTGTTTGCTGACACATTTGGCGCTTGCTTTGGTGTTGCTGATCGGATTTGCGCTGGGTGGTTTCACGCCATCCCATCCCAGCTATGCCGCCAATGGGCGGGCCGGGATTGGGCTGGCGATCGATCCGAACTGAACCCTATTCCGGATAGCGCCACGGCTTGGGCTGCGGCACGCTTTCGTCGATCGTCCATTGCGGCAACGACAACCCGGGCGAGAGATCGCTGAACACCATCTGCACACGCGTGCCGATGCCCACGCGCGCCACCTGATCAGCTGACGTCAGCTGACCCTCCGGCGTGACGAGGTTGGCGACCACGCGCAGCGCGTCATGCTCCGTCGGCGCGCCCTTTTGCGTGTCCAGATCAACCATCAGGATCAGGTACGGCGTCTGCTTCTGGAATTGTGGCTGGATGCCGTGATGCACTTCCCCGTACGAATGCACACTCCCCTTACCCTCCACTGGAACCCACGTGCTTTCCAGGCAAGTACAGAATGGACAAGCCGTTGTCGGCGGGTAGCGCAGGAGCTTGCAATCATCGCAGCGCTGCAGATGAAAGTTATGCTTCGCGCAATGGCCGAAATAGGCGATATTCTCGATGTCCAGATCATCGACCGTCAGGTTCATCCCGAGATGGGTGCCTTGCAGTGCCATGGTTCAAGCCCTCCGCATGATCATGGACGAACCCGTGCCGGGCATGGCCCAGCCGAGATTGGCGCTGAGTTCAACATCTTTCACCTGTCGGCAACCGCCTTCACGGTAATCATAGGTATGCTGACGCTTGCCGTCTGGCCCGATCGGGCAGCTATCATCCACATCATGGCGGAGTTGCCGGACATTCTCGATCACCATGGCAATCCCATGCGTATAACCTTCGCAGAGATGCCCGCCAGAGGTGTTGTTGGGCCGCTTACCGCCCAACCGCATAGTGCCGTCCGACACATAAGTCGGCCCCTCGCCTTTTTTGCAAAAGCCGTAATCTTCCAGTTGCAGCATTGTGGTAAAAGTAAACGCGTCATAGGAGCCAGTGATGTCAATATCTTCGGGTTTCACATCGGCGTTCGGAAACAAGATGTCCTTAGCATAATGGCCCGCGACGGTGGAGATCGGGCCATGCTGATAATGCATGTCGATGCGCGGCTTACAGCAGCGGCCCACCACGGAGCGGATCAGCACTGGGTGATGCTTGCAATCACGCGCCCGGTCGGCCGAAGTCACGATAATGCAATTACCGTTATCCGTTTCGACGCAGCAATCCAGCAGATGCAACGGCTTGCAGATCATGCGGCTGTTCAGCACGTCATCCACCGTCATTCGCTTCTTGTATAGCGCTTTCGGGTTGTTCGAGGCATGTTCCGAATGGATCACCTTCACCATCGCCACCTGTTCCGGCTTGGTGCCGTAATCATGCATGTGGCGCATGAAGGTGGGGGCGAACATTTGCCCCGCCGATTGCCAGCCATAGGCGCGGGCATGCAGCTGGTCGCCATTGATCGGCGCGGCGGAGCGTGCCCCGGTGCCGCCGATGCGAACCTGCGAAAATCCGTTCATGGCGCGGTAAATTGCCACCGTCTTACACAACCCCGCTTCGATCACACCGATGGCAATACCGACCAAGGCTTCGGTGGATGACCCTCCGCCGTGCACGTCCATGTAAAAATTAAGACGAATCCCGAGGTCGCCGGCCATAAAGGTCGAAAACGTGGAATCATTCCCCGAATAGGAGAGCATGCCATCGATATCGCCAGGCTTCAGCCCGGCATCGTTCATCGCCGCGCGGATCGCCTGCACGCCGAGCGCGCGAGTGGTCCGGCCGGAGCCGTTGCCGCGCATATATTCAGTCTCGCCCACACCGACGATGGCGTATTTATCTGCGAGATGTTTCGGGGATGTTGCATCAAGGTCTATGGCCGTCACGGTGGGTTCCCTCCCGTATTGTTGCGGGTCCAAAAATTAACGCACGACACTCCCGCCGGCTTTAACCGACAAAGGCGCCGCCATTTACATCCAGGATGGCACCAGAAAAATAACTCGCCGCCGGGGTACACAGAAAGGCAATCGGCCAGGCCAGTTCCTCCGCCCGGCCCATCCGCTTCATCGGCGTCAGCTCGGCGATATTGCTGTTGCGCGTCATCGCGGTCTGCACCGGGCCCGGCGCGACGGCATTCACCAGCACGCCCTTGCCCACCCCGTTGCGCGACAACCATTTCACCAGCGCATGCACGGCTCCCTTGGATGCCGAGTAATCGGGCGGTGTGGCCAGCGAGGTTCCGCCCGTGCGGCCCGCCACCGACCCCACCAGCACGATGGAACCACCACCATGAGCGGCCATATGGTCGATACAGGCGGCGGAAAGATTTAGCGGCACGCGGACATTCACATCCATCACGCGATGAAACCGCTCATGCCAGTTCGGGTCTTCCCGCCAGGGTTTGCCATCGAGGATACCGGCACAATGAGCGGCGGCATGCACGCGCCCACCGGCCAGCAGCTGGGCGATGAAGGCATCGGAGGTCAGATCGCCCTGCGCATCGGTCGCGGTGGCACCCAGCGCCTTCACCTCGGCCAACGTTTCGGTCATGGCAGCGCGGTCGCTGAGCAGAAGCTCTGCGCCGAGCTGCGCCAGCACCACGGCGGTAGCACGGCCAATGCCACTGGCCGCACCCGTGACCAGCACGCGCTTCCCCTGCATGTTCATCGCCGTGGGTAAGGGGATGGTCATGATGGTTTCCTCCGGAACACGTTCTTTCGGGGTACTCTGGCACGGGCATTGCGCCGGCGCTATCCTCCCCCCAAAAACACGGGGGAAACCAGCCATGACACTCTCCATCCGCGCCATCGATGCGAACCGGCAAAACTTCGCCGGCGAGGTTTCCGGCGTCAATATTGCCCAAGGCGTGAGTGCCGCCGACGCCGCCGCGATCGAAAAGGCGATGGATCATTATGCCGTGCTAGTGTTTCACGACCAGCACCTGGACGACGCGCAGCAATATACGTTTTCCCAGCATTTCGGGCCGATGGAAAAAGCCACCGGCGACATCGCGCAAGCGGAACAGCGCCGGCTGAGCATGGATATCAATGACATCTCCAACCTCGACAAAGACGGCAAGGTGTTGGCGCGCGATGACCGGCGGCGGTTGTTCAATCTCGGCAACCAGCTGTGGCACTCCGATAGCTCGTTCAAGACCACGCCCTCAAAGTATTCGCTGTTATCCGCGCGGACGATCCCCAGTGCGGGGGGAAACACCGAATTCGCCGATATGCGCGCCGCCTGGGACGCGCTGGAACCGGCGTTGCAGGACGAATGCAAGCCGCTGATCTGCGAACATAGCCAGATTTTTTCCCGCAGCACGCTGGGCTTTACCGACTTCACGGAGGAGGAGCAGATCAAATACGCCCCCGCGCCGCAGCGCCTCGTGCGCCGCCATACCGGGTCCGGGCGGCTCTCCCTCTATCTTGCCTCTCATGCTGGGGCGATTCAAGGCTGGCCAGTGCCGGAAGCGCGCGCCTATCTACGCGATCTGAACGAGCACGCGACGCAGAGAAAATTCGTCTATGCGCATGTCTGGCGGCAAGATGACTTAGTGATGTGGGACAATCGCTGCACCATGCATCGCGCCCGCCGCTACAATCACACGCAGGTGCGGGACATGCACCGCACCACGGTAGCCGATAGCGCACCCACCCTGCAGCAGATGGCAGCCTGAACCATGGCCAGTGACCGCATCGCCCCACGCCTTATAGATTGTCATTTCCATGTCTTTGGCGATATTCGCCAATTCCCGATCCAGCCGACGGCCGCCTATACGCCGCGCATTTCTTCCCTGGCCGAGCACACGTCCACATTCGGCCCACGCGGGATGACACGGCGAGTGATCGTCGCCGCGAGTTGCTATGGCACTGATAATGCCTGTCATCTCGCCGCACTGACCGATGAGGGCAACAAAGGCCGCGCCGTCGTTTCCATCAACGGCGCCATCTCCGACGCCCAGCTTACCGCCATGACCAAGGCGGGGGCGCGCGGGGCGCGGTTCAATACGATCAGCCCCGGCGCGATGGGTTTTACCGAACTCTTCGCCAATGCAGCGCGGATGCGCGCCCAGGGCTGGCATGCGGAACTTTATACGACGGCGGAAAAACTTAGCCCGGTTTTCGATCAGTTAATGGCCACAGGCCTCGATATCGTCGTCGCCCATTACGCTGAGCTGGAACCGGCCGACGGGTTGAACCAGCCGGCGGTGCGAATGATGGACCAGCTGCTCAAATCCGGGCGCGGCTGGCTGAAACTTTCCGCTCCCTATCGGGTGAGCACGGCGCCCGGTTACCTCGATCTCGAGCCCTATGCGAAGCATTTCCTGGAGGTGCGCGGCGATCGCATGGTTTGGGGTTCCGACTGGTCCTATATCCATTACGAAGACAAACTGGGTAACTGGGATCCGATGCGGCCTTTGGCCAGCTGGATGACCCCGGAGCAGGCGCAGGCGGTGTACTGGGACAATCCCGCGCAGCTATATGGCATCGAAGGATAATCCCTCGACCTGCCCGCGCAGCCCTGGTATGGGGCCGCCATCGCGCTCCCCCAAGGGAAGTCGACCCGGAGCGGAAAACTGGGAAGCTGCATTCACATGACCATCACCCGTCGGGGCCTGTTTGGCTCCGCCACCGCCATCACCGCTGCTGCCACTCTGCCCGCGCGCGGATGAGGGCAATGCCAACGGATGACGATGGGTACGGCCCCGGCTCCATTCGCGCGGATGGGCGCAAGATGCATGCGGCCTATTTGCTGGAAGCCAAGAAACCGTCCGAAAGCAAGCGATCTTTTGAAGCTGGTCGCCACCACCCCGGCGGAAGAAGCCTTCCGCCCGTTGAGCGAAAGCGCCTACCCATGGGTGAAGAAGGCCTGATGCGGTTCCGAGGGCGCGGATGAACCAAATCCGCGCCTCCGTCTGTCCGCATGATTGCCCCTCCACCTGCGCGCTGGATGTGGAAGTAATTGACGGCCATCGCATCGGTGCCGTGCGCGGGGCGGATAATTCCTATACCGCCGGGGTGATCTGCGCGAAGGTTGCCCGATACGCTGAGCGTATTTATCATCCTGATCGCCTGACAAAGCCATTATTGCGCGATGGGCCGAAAGGCAGCGGAAAATTCCGGGAAATTTCCTGGGATGCAGCGCTGGACCGGGTCACCGAAAAATTTACTGAAATCTCCGCCCAGCATGGCCCCGAAGCTGTTTGGCCCTATTTCTTTGCCGGCACCATGGGGCTGGTGCAGCGCGATAGCATTAACCGGCTGCGCCATGTGCAAAAATATTCACGCCAGCATGTGTCAATTTGCACGACGGTGTGCGAATCCGGCTGGGTGGCGGGCACCGGCATCCAGCGCGGGCTCGATCCACGGGAAATGGCGCTGGCCGATCTGATAGTCGTCTGGGGCGGCAATCCGGTGGCGACGCAGGTCAACGTGATGACCCATATCGCGCGGGCCCGCAAAGAACGCGGCGCCAAGCTGGTGGTTGTGGATCCCTATCGCACCGGCACCGCCGCCGTCGCCGATCTGCATCTGCCGATCCGCCCCGGCACCGATGGTGCGCTGGCCTGCGCCATAATGCATGTGGCTTTTCGCGACGGCTACGCGGATCGCGCCTATCTGGAAACGTACACCGATTTTCCGCCCGGGTTGGAAGCGCATCTCGCAACCCGCGGGCCGGACTGGGCCGCCGCCATCACCGGCTTATCGGTGCCAGACATCGAAAATTTTGCCAAACTTTATGGCCCGACGAAAAAGAGCTTCCTGCGCCTGGGTTATGGCTTCGCGCGTTCGCGCAACGGGCCGGTGAATATGCATGCGGTCTCCTGCCTGCCCGCCGTCACCGGCGCCTGGCAGCACGAGGGTGGCGGCGCGCTCTGGTCTAATCGCGGCATGTACGGGTGGAATAAAACGCTGATTGAAGGCCTCGATTGCGTGAACCCACGCATTCGCGCTCTGGATATGAGCCGCATCGGCGCGGTGCTGAGCGGCGACCGGCGCGATCTCGGCGATGGCCCGCAAATCCACGCCATGCTGATCCAGAATACCAATCCCATCGCCGTGGCGCCGCATTCCAATCTAGTGCGCCAGGGTTTTTTGCGTGATGATCTGTTCGTCTGCGTGCAGGAACAATTCATGACGGAAACGGCGCAGTTGGCCGATATCGTGTTGCCGGCGACGATGTTTCTGGAACATGACGATCTCTATCAGGCCGGCGGGCACAGTCATGTGCAGATCGGCGTCAAGCTGATCGACCCTCCCGGCGCATGTCGCTCCAATCACGACATGCTATGCGACCTCGCACACCGCCTCGGCGCGCATCACCCGGGCTTTAAGATGTCCGCGATGGAACTGATCGAGGCGACGCTCAAAGCCTCGCATTACCCAGATGTGGCCACGATCCAAGCAAACCGCTGGCACGATGCGATGCCCGATTTCACTGAATCGCATTTCCTCAACGGCTTTAAAACCCCGGACAAGAAATTCCATTTTGCCCCGAACTGGGCGCGCATGGGGCCGCATCACGCCGGTATGCCGACATTGCCGGATCACTTCGCCATTCATGACGCGGCGACCAACGACACGCCGTTCCGGATGGTGACGGCGCCAGCCCGGCAATTCCTCAACACCAGCTTTACCGAGACCCCGACGTCGCGCCAACGCGAAGGCCGGCCCACCGCGCTGATCCACCCCGACGATGCCGCGCGCCACAACATCGCCGACGGGCAGAAAATCCGCCTCGGCAATGTGCGCGGGGAAGTGGTCCTGCACGCCAAACGCGCCACCGGGCAGCAGCCAGGCGTGCTGATCGTCGAAAGCGTCTGGCCCAACGCCGCCTTTGAAAACAATATCGGCATCAACGCCCTCACCTCCGACGAACCCGCTCTGCCCAATGGCGGCGCGGTGTTTCATGACACGGCGGTGTGGCTGCGGGTGGAGCCGTAAGCCCCGCCCGGGGCCCGACAAGCGCCATTGACTTCACCACGGGCAAAATCCATGTTGTCCCATTACCGAGGGGAGCCCTGTCAAGGGGCTGAGAGACTGATACGCCCAGAGCACAGGCGGCGCGGTGACCCTGAGAAACCTGATCCGGGTCATGCCGGCGGAGGGACGGGTGTCTTTCGATCATTCCCGTTTCGCGTCGGTGGCCCGGTCTTCGCGGAGGAATGCGCATGAACATCCAGACCCGGCCCAGCAGCGTCACCACGGGTCCAATCGCGGGCTCCCGGAAAGTCTATACCAGTCCCGAGGGGCGGCCGGATATTCGCGTGCCGCTGCGAGAAATCGCGCTTGATCCTTCGGCGCGGGAAGAACCGTTCCGGGTTTATGATACGTCGGGACCGTATACGGAGACGGATACGCAGATCGATCTGTCCGCCGGCATGCTAGAAGTGCGCGCGCCCTGGCTGGCCAAGCGCGGCTTTGCCACCGTCACCGCGCGCCCGGTGAAGCCGGAAGACAATGGCGGTGCCACTGGCGCCCATCTGGTGCCCGCCTGCCCGGCGCCGCGTTCTGTGCTGGCCGGCCATCCGGGCCAGATGGTCACGCAATATGAATTCGCCAAGGCCGGAATCATTACCGAAGAAATGATCTATGTCGCACATCGCGAAAATATCGGCCGGCTGCGAGCCGCCGAAGGTGCCGCTGTGCGCCTTGCCGATGGCAACAGCTTCGGCGCCGCGCTGCCGGAATTCGTGACCCCGGAATTCGTACGCGACGAAATCGCTCGTGGCCGCGCCATTATCCCGGCCAATATCAATCACCCAGAACTTGAACCCGTCATTATCGGGCGCAACTTCCTGGTCAAGATCAACGGCAATATCGGTAACTCAGCCGTGACCTCCGGTGCGGCGGAAGAGGTCGAGAAACTAGTTTGGGCAATCCGGTGGGGATCCGATACCGTGATGGATCTGTCCACCGGGCGGAACATTCACAATATCCGCTCCTGGATTCTGCGTAACTCCCCGGTGCCGATCGGCACAGTGCCGATCTATCAGGCGCTAGAGAAAGTAAATGGCGAACCGGACAAGCTGGATTGGGAAGTGTTCAAGGACACCCTGATTGAGCAGGCCGAGCAAGGCGTCGATTACTTCACCATTCATGCCGGCGTGCGGCTGAAATATGTGCCGCTGACGGCTAAGCGCGTCACCGGCATTGTCTCGCGCGGCGGTTCCATCATGGCGCGCTGGTGCCTAGCGCATCATAAGGAATCGTTCCTGTATGAACGCTTCGACGAGATTTGCGACATCATGCGCAAATACGACGTATCGTTCTCGCTCGGCGACGGCTTGCGCCCCGGCTCCAACGCCGATGCCAATGATGCCGCGCAATTCGGCGAGCTGGAAACCTTGGGCGAGCTGACGCAGATCGCCTGGAAGAAAGGCTGCCAGGTAATGATCGAAGGCCCCGGCCATGTGCCGATGCACAAAATCTAG
>SHWN01000096.1 GCA_009693795.1 Acetobacteraceae bacterium | reverse complement strand
CCCGTACAGCGCATCGAAGATTGGAAGGAAGCTTTCCCCCGGCACGCAATAAACCCGATCCACGCCATTCGCGGCGAGTGCATTAATAATCAATCGTCCAGCGGTAATCATGTTTTTGTTCCTTAAACCGGCTTGTAGGTGCCGTCAGTTTCCACTTCGATGAGCAAGGCTCGATCGCTCGCCACGCCGCACCGGATCGCCGCAGCTACTTCGTCCAGCGTCTTGCAGTAAACTGCCTCCACACCCAAAGAACGCGCCAAGCCGCAATAATCGATCGCCGGATTAACCAGCTCCATCCCCACAAAATTATCCGTCTGCGCGGCATTTCCCTGCGTGTTGTACAAACGTTGCTTAAGGATACGGTAAGACCGGTTATTCACCACTAGCACGGTGATCGCCAGCTTCTCATGCGCGATCGTCCACAACGCTTGGCATGTATACATCGTGGATCCATCACCGACCACGACGACAATGGGCCGATCCGGCAAAGCTAGTTTCACCCCGGCGGAACCAGGCACCGACCAGCCAATGCCGCCTCCACGCCCCCCAAAGAAACCTTGCACGTCATCGGGCTTCTGGAAAAACCTTAGCCCGGCGCCAGACGACAAGGCCTCCTCGATCAGAATCGCGTTGGCTGGCACCGCATCGCCAATCGCCTTCATCAACGCCAAGGGTCGGATCGGTAATTTATCACTTTCCGCAATCGCCTGCGCCGTGATGACCGCGCGCTCTTCGGCGATGGCGACGCCCAAAGCCACCCTCCGTTCCCGCGCCAGCCGCATTTGCGAGGCCGTCATGGCCGCCTCGATCGCAGCGCTAATATCGGGCAGGCTCGCCTTAATATCGCCAAAAATTGCTGCACTGGAAAAATAATTCTTGCCGATCTGCCAAGGATCGCTGTCCAGATGTACGATCTTCAACCCCGGTGGAATCGGATTAACTTTATTGGGCAACGACAAAGTAAACACATCCGCCCCCACCGCAAACAATACATCATGCTGATCCAGCCATGCCCGGATCTGCGGCGTCAGCCGGATGATCGGCCCACGGAACAGCGGATGCGAGGGCGGAAACGCATTGCTGGTCGCCTCCCCCTCAAAATGTACCGGCGCGCCGATCATCTCCGCCAGACGCACCAGCTCGGCATGCGCATTCCCATGCGCAACGCCACTGCCCGCAACAATCGCCGGGCGCTCGGCACGCGCCAAAATCTCCGCCGCTGCCTTGATGCTCGCCAGGTCGCCGCGAATGCGCGCGCCTACATGCGTCGCATCACCTAATTCGATATCCGCCTCACCGCTCAGAACATCGCCGGGCAAAGATAGAAAAACCGGCCCCGTCGGCGGCGTGCGCGCCACCTTACAGGCGCGGTGCAGCATAAGGGGAAGATCTTCCAGCCGCGTCACCTCGGCCGTCCATTTCACGAACGGCCGCGCGATCGGCGGCAGATCATCATACAGAATCGGCTCGGTGCGGTTAAAACTTTGCTCATGCTGGCCGGCGATCACCACCAGCGGCGCGCCTGATTGCTTGGCGCAGTAAAGCATGCCCATGCCATTCCCGAGGCCGGGCGCCGCATGCAGATTAACCACGCCAAGCTTGCCGGAAGCTTGCGCATAGCCATCCGCCATCGCCACCACCGTGGCTTCCTGTAACCCGAGAATATAGCGCATGGACGAATCACCGGCCAACGCATCCATAAGTGGAAGTTCCGTGGTGCCCGGATTGCCAAAGATCATTTCCACTCCTTCCTGTTTCAGAATTTCCAGAAAGGCGCGCTTGCCAGACATCACGGGCATGGTCTTGATTTCCCCATTCTACTCGCCCGATCTCTTGCCGCAGCCCCCAGGGTAGGTCAACGTGGCCGTCGCCAAGTAGATTAGGATGCGACGCCAGATCGGAATCCGGCTCCTGACCGTTGTCGTGGAGTTCACGAGCGCCCAGACAGCGCAGGCCTGTGGCGTCGAGCAACTCGCCTGTCTCGCGTTGCCCTGGGCGAGTACCGGATGGCCCAGCTAACCGAAGAGGCCGCCGCCAGCCATCCTGCTGTGGTCTTCTTCCATGGTACAGGCGGTTCCGGCGCCAATATCATGCGCAATACGGCGATAATCCGTGCATCCACCGCCAACAACTACGTAGTGGTCGCGGCGGAAGGGTTGATCCGCTAACCCTGGGGCAATGCCGGCTGGTGTTTCCGCCCCAATGAACCGCATCTGCGCGATGAACTCGCCTTCTCCGCAAGGTCATTGAAGATGCTGCGCCGCGCTTCCGGATCAATCGTGCCCGCGCCCTGCTGGCCGGTTAATCGATCGGTGGCTTGCTCACCTGGTATCTGGCCTGCCGAACGTCCGACACCTTCGCCGTCTATGCCCCAGTCGCCGGCGCGTTCTCGAACCCTGTGCCGGGAGGCGGCGCCGCACCCGTAAAACTGCTACACACTCATGGCTGGCGCGACGAAACCGTGCTGCTGGAAGGCCACCGCATTCGCGATATCGCCGAACAGGGCGATATCTTCGCCGGCCAGACCGAGTGCGAAAGCTATGTTCGCCATGCCGCATACGGTTCAAATTGAGACAATCACGCTCTAGTGGAAAAACCACTGCTCCGGACGCGCGCTCCACGGCGGGCGGCAATGTTGCGAGATGCAAATGCGTCCGGGGATGTTTTCAAGCCGGTTGCTGACGATGCGGCTGCCCTGACTGCCTGGCGCCTGGCCCACGAGCCCGATCTGCCATTTTTGCTCCGCCACGATCCGCCAGATCTCTTGTGCGGTGGCATTGCGTTGCGCTTCCGGCAGACCCCCGGCGGCGCGCATCAGATCGAGAATGCGCAACATATGCGGATCGCCAGGCTTCATCCCGGTTCTCCCGTCCGACACGAACCATTGTGCCCATGCGGAGCCCGTCAGACTGGCGGAGGGATCGATCGGCAGCGCGAGCACCGGAAACAGGAACAGGCTTTCCGACCCGCTGTTAGAAAACAGCACCATCTGGTGCTGGTCATTCTGCCGCCGGATTGAGAACAGGCTGCGCTCCAGCAGTTTCATATCGGCGGCGATACCCACCGCCCGCCATTGCTGAATCACCATCTCCACCTGTTGCGGCCAGGTGGGGTCCAGGGTTTGCACCACATCGATCTGGATGCGCAGCCGCTCGCCATTATCGGTGCGGACCCGGTAGCCGTCGCGGTCTTTCTTCGTCAGGCCGATGGCGTCCAACATCGCGTGGGCCTTCGCTTTGTCGAAGGTCGACCACTTCGTGATATATTCCTTGCCGGGACTTTCCGGCACGACCTCGGACGGCACGCCGGATCCGGGCTCCCTAGCCCGAGCCAAAATGCCTCGTTGAATTGATCGCGATCGAGGGCGATGGACAGCGCGCGGCGGAAATCAGCGTTGGCGAACCATTTTTCCAGTTCGGGATCGCCACGCCATATTGAACACAAGCTGCGAATCGCTGCCGTTGAAACCGGGATCGAGCCGGAACGTATAATTTCCTCGCGCCGCGTTTTCCAGGAACACCAGCAGTTTCGCGAGATCGATGAAACGTTCCTGCACGTCGTATTCGCCGGCGATGGCGCGGAGGTTCACGACCTCCGGATTCTCGGCCAGAGACATTTGCACGCGATCGATATAGGGGAGTTGATTGCCCCCAGGACCTGATATTATGCCCCCACGCGCACAGCATCGCGAGCCGCGGCACGGATCATGTCTGCGGCTTTTTCGGCGATCATGATGACGGCGGCGTTGGTATTGCCGGAGACCATGGTAGGCATGATGGAGGCGTCGGCGACGCGCAAGCCGGTGATGCCACGCACGCGCAGCTGATCATCAACGACCGCCGTGTTATCCTGGCCCATCTTGCAGGTTCCGATGACATGGTAGGTGGTTTGACCGTTACCACGCGCGAATTCCAGCCATTGTTCGTCGGTTTGCACGGAATCACCCGGGGTCATTTCATGCGCGAGGTAGTTGGACAGCGGCGCGGTATGGACCAGTTGACGGACGATCTTCATACCCGCCACCAGGCAATCGCGATCGATGGCATCGGCGAGGAAGTTGGGCCGGATTGCCGGCGCGGCCAGCGGGTTCGACGATTTCAGATGGATGGAACCCTTTGATTCGGGGCGGCATTGATAGAGTGTCATGGTCATGCCGGGGGCTTTATCGAGCACACGGTCAGCGGGGTTGGCATAGCTCGCATGAGCATAGCTGAGCTGCACATCCGGCGTTTCCAGCTCCGGGCGCGTCTTGATGAAGCCGTAGGCGATGCCGGCAGTCCAGGTCAGGATGCCGCGGCGTCGCAGGTAATATTTGGCGATTTCCTTGACGAAGGTCAGGCCGCGCGTTTGTTCATTTAGCGTGATGGGCTGGTTGGTGCGCCAGTTCATGCGGGGGGCGTAGTGATCGCGGTAATTTTCACCGACGCCGGGCAACGCCTGCACGACATTGATGCCCCAGGATTGCAGCAGTTCCGGTTGGCCAATGCCGGAGAGTTCCAAGAGATGTGGCGATTTCACCGCACCGGCCGCAAGGATGACTTCACGCGCAGCGGTGGCGGTTTTTTTCTCGCCGCCTTGCATGTATTCGACACCGCTGCAGCGCGCGCCGTTAAGTAACACGCGGGTTGTCATGGCCTCGGTTTCGATGCGCAGGTTGGGGCGTAATTTCGCTGGGTTGAGGAAGGCACGCGCGGTGGACCAGCGTTCACCGTTTTTCTGCGTGACCTGGAAATAACCAAACCCTTCCTGGTCGCCGTTATTATAGTCCTTGTTACGCTTATAACCCATGGCGACACCGGCGTCGATGAAGGCTTCGATCATCTCGTGGCGTTCACGCATATCAGCGACATTCAGAAAGCCGCCGGTGCCCCGCGCGGGATCGTTGCCGCCGGGTTCGAAATGTTCGGATTTCTTGAAATAGGGCAGGATCGAATCATAGGACCAGCCGCGATTGCCTAGCTGCGACCAGCCATCGTAATCCAGCGGCTGGCCGCGCACATAGAGCATGCCGTTGATAGACGACGACCCCCCGAGGGTTTTGCCGCGCGGGATAGGGATTTTCCGTCCCTTCACATTGTCTTCTGGCTCCGTTTCGAACATCCAGTTATAGGCCGGGTTGTTCATGAGTTTGGAGAAACCCACGGGGATGTTGATCCACATGGATTTATCGGCTGGACCGGCCTCAAGAAGCAGCACCTTGCTGCCGGTATCCTCGCTCAGCCGATTGGCGAGCACGCAGCCGGCAGAGCCGGCGCCGACGATGATGTAATCGTAATCAAACACAGTTATTAATCCTCAGAAATTGGTGAAATCGATGAGTTGACGCACGGGCGCGCCAGATTTCAAACGAGCAAACCCATCATTGATGTCGCCGAACTTGATGGTGCCAGTGATCAGATGATCGAGCTTCAGGCGGCCCTGACGCCAGAGTTCCAGCAGGCGCGGCATATCGACGCGGAAGCGGTTGCCGCCCATGGACGTTCCCTGGATTTTCCGGTCGCGGAGAAAATCCGCGCCGTGCAATTCGATCTTCACGCCGAACGGCACCATGCCGATGATGGTGGCAGTGCCTCCGGGGCGCAGCATCTGGAAGGATTGTTCGGCGGTGCTCTTCAGGCCCAAAGCCTCAAAGGAATAATGCACGCCGCCGCCGGTCATTTCCTTGATCGCGGTGACGACATCGACGTTGGAAGCATTGATCGTGTCCGTCGCGCCCACCGCCCGGGCGATTTCGAGTTTTCCGGCCACCGTGTCGATCGCGATGATGCGTTCGGCACCCGCCAGCGCCGCGCCATTGACGGCAGAGAGGCCGACGCCGCCGCAGCCGATAACAGCGACGGTGGAGCCGGGTTCCACCTTCGCCGCGTTGAACACCGCGCCCACACCGGTCATCACGCCGCAGCCAACAATGGCGGCGCGATCGAGGGGCAGATCGTCCTTGATTTTTACCACGGCGTTTTCATGCACCAACATCAATTCGGCGAAGGATGAAAGATTTGCGAATTGATGGACTGGCTCGCCTTTCCAGGACAGCCGCCGCGCCTGACCGGGCAGCAATTTTACTTCCGTGTTTTCACAAATATTTGGATGCCCGGTGACGCATTGCGAACAAGTGCCGCAGAACACCGACAGGCAGGTGACAACATGATCGCCAGGCTTCACATAGGTAACGTCCTCGCCCACCTGCTCAACGATGCCCGCCGATTCATGGCCGAGGATGACCGGCATTGGATGCGGATAGAGGCCTTCCATGAAATGCAGATCGGAATGGCAGAGCCCGGCATAGGAGGTGCGGACCAGAACTTCCCGCCGCTTCGGCTTGGCGACGTCCACGTCCTCGATGGTCAAGGGCTGGTGAGCTTCGTGCAGGATGGCGGCTTTCATGGCGTGTCTCCTCCGACGGATCGTGCTGACGGCAGGCTAATGACTTGGCGCGCGGGCGGCAAATAGCTTTCCCCCTCCCCGGGGCTTCTGGTATAAAATGGCGCGTCAGCGTGTATCGGGATCGGGACGAAAGCATGATTGCGGGCGCCAAGGAGCCGGAATTGCTGCGCCGCGATGCGGATGGGGTTGCGTGGCTGACGCTGAACCGGCCACGGGAGCGCAATGCGTTGTCGGTGTCGCTGATGACGGCGTTGGACGCGGCGCTGGTCGCGATCAGCGCCGATCCGTCGGTGCTTGTGGTGGTGATTGGCGGGGCCGGGGCGGGGTTCTGCGCCGGGCACGACATGCGCGAATTGCGCTCGAATGTAGATTTGCCGCAGTTATTTTCCCTTTGCTCGCAGCTGATGCTGCGCATTGTGGGTCTGCGCCAGCCGGTGATCGCGATGGTGCATGGCATTGCCAGCGCTGCGGGTTGCCAGCTGGTTGCGACTTGCGATCTGGCGGTCGCCACCGAAACGGCACGGTTCTCCACACCGGGGGTGAATATCGGGCTGTTCTGCTCCACACCGATGGTCGCGCTGTCGCGCGCGGTCGGCCGGAAAGCCGCAATGGAGTTTTTGCTGACGGGCGATCTGATCGGGGCTGAGCAGGCACGGGCGATTGGGCTGATAAACCGGGTGACGGCGGACGCGGAATTGGAGGGGGTGGTCGCCGCGTTAGCCGGGCAAATCGCATCGAAGAGTCCTCTGGCGCTCTCGATCGGCAAGGCGGCGTTCTACCGTCAGGCGGATATGCCGCTGCCGGAGGCGTATCGATTTGCCGCCGAGGTGATGGTGCGCAATATGCGGGGTGACGACGCGGCCGAAGGGATCGATGCGTTTCTGGACAAGCGCGACCCGGTTTGGACGGGCCGGTAAAGGTCGGGGGCTATAGAGCGGGATGCGTTTAGATAGAAACGCATCCCGCTCTAGCTCGTTAATTTGAGAGCGCGGTTCAGACTCTCGGCGATTCCGCCTCCAGTCATCACGCTCTAGCCGCCGCGTCACGCCACCGCTTGGGTGGCATTGCGGGTGGGGCCGCCTAACAGGATTTGGATGAGACCGGCGGTGACGCCGACCATGACGCCGATGCGCCAGGCGAGGTCATAGGAGCCAAAGGCATCGATGATCATGCCGCCGCCCCAGGCGCCGATGACGGAGCCCATCTGGTGGACCATAAAGGACAGTCCGAGGATGGTGGCCATGTAACGGGTGCCGAATAATTCGGCGACATAGCCGGAAACAAGCGGGATCACGCCCAGCCACAACATGCCCATGGCAGCGGCGAAAATGAGTGTGCTGGTCGGCGTCGGCGGGGTGATGAAATACAGCGTCAGCACGGCAGAGCGGCCGAGATAGGTGATGCCGAGCAAAATATGTTTCGGGTAGATGCCACCGAGCCAGCCGGCGGTCCAGGAGCCGACAATGTTAACGCCGCCAATGATGGCCAGCGCGGTGGCGCCGAGCATCGGATCCTGGCCACACAGCGCCAAATAATTCGGCAAATGCGTGTTTAGGAAAATTAATTGCAGGCCGCAGACAAAATAGGCGCAAGACATCACGACGAAGCGCCGGTTGCGCAGGGCAAGGCTAAAAATTTCGCCGAAGCTGGCGCGCTTTTGGGTTGATTGCGGCATTTTGTCCGCCGCGCCGGCCATGAAAGCGGCGGGCAGCATGGCGATGGCCAGCAGGATAAACAGCACCACGCCGATGCGCCAATCCCAGCGCACCAGCATGAATTGCAGCACGGGCGCGATCACCAAGGTACCGACAGAGGAAAACGCGCCGACGATGCCGAGCAACATGCTGCGCCGCTCCGGAGAAACGGCGCGCGCAGTCGCGGTCATGGCTAGCGATGATCCGGTGCAGGCAATCGACACGCCGATCAGTGCGTTGGCGAGCGTGAGTGCCGGCAGCCCGCCGGCCAGAGACATAATAATGGTGGCGAGGACATAGATCGCCGCGCCGGATACCAGAACGGGACGCAATCCGAAGCGGTCGGCGACAGCGCCTAGCGGGGCTTGCGACACGCCCCAGGCGATGTTCTGCACCGCGATGGCAAACGTATAATCCAAGGCCGTCAACCCGAGATCAACGGTTATGGACGGCAGGAAAAGGCCTAGCGATTGGCGCATGCCCAATGCCAAGCTCATCATCACCGATGCGCCGATCATGATCAGAACCGAATTGGGTAGCCTGCTGGAGGTTTGCACGGCGGGCGCAGCCTTTCAGGAAATGGTGATGCCGCTATCCACCGGATAGACATGGCCAGTGATTTTGCGTGCCTCATCCGAGGCGAGGAACACCGCCATATTGGCGATATCCTCCGGCTCGATCAGTCCGACGAGCTGCGCCTCGGCCATCTTGACGATGCGGGGCACGCCGGCTTCGAGGCGCGAACGCACGCGATCGGTCATGGTGGCCGCCGGGGCAATGGCGTTGACGCGCACATGCTGCGCGGCGTGATCCACTGCCATGGCGCGGGTGAGTGCGGCGACGCCGCCTTTCGCCGCCGTGTAGCAGGCCCGCCCGCCAATCCCCATCAACGCGACGTTGGACGCCATGTTGATCACCGATCCGCCACCCGAGGCGATGATGGCCGGAATGCCGAAGCGGCAGCCGAGAAAGGTGCCGAACAGATCGAGCCGGATGGCGCGCCAAAATTCGTCAATCGGTGCGTCCACCACAGTGC
>SHWN01000095.1 GCA_009693795.1 Acetobacteraceae bacterium | reverse complement strand
GTCGCCTTTTCCTGTACCTCAGTGTGGATGATCGTGCGATCTTGCGTCGAACCCCGCGAGGGAGTCATCGTGACCCCGGTGCCTTGCTCGAAATAGCCTAGATCCGACAATCGCTGGCGCGAACGGCGCACCTTGGCCACGTCAAAGGCGTCGCCTTCCGCGATTAGGATCTGGCGACGAATAACCTTGTCCTGGGTACGCATATTGCCGATGATATCAATGCGCTCGACGAAGATCCGCGAGCCTTCATTGACATCGAACACCAAATCGACGGTCTTCTTGATAGGATCACGGCTGATCCGTGGCTTCACTTCGACAAAGGTGAATCCACGCGCGCGGATCGCCTTGTCCAAAACCTCGGTCGCCCGTTCTATGGTATCGCCATTATACCAGTCATTCACATCGATCGTGATATTTTTCTGCACGTCTTCGTTGCTGAGATTGCGCAACGTGACGTTGGCGGAGACCTTACCAATGCGATAGCGATCGCCCTCATACAGCGTATAGGTGACAAAGAAGGCGCTGCGATCGGCGGTCAGTTCAGCGGTGGCGTCGACAACCTGGAAATCGACATAGCCATTCTTTAGGTAGTAGCGGCGCAGCAATTCCTTATCAAAGGCAATCCGGTCCGGATCGTAAAAATCTGAGCTCGACAGGAACCGCCACCATGCGGATTCGCGGGTATTAACGACTTCGAGCAGCTTGCTTTCAGAAAAATGACTGTTGCCAACGATCGCCATCCGGCTAATCAGCGTAACGTCGCCATCGGCGACTTCATACACGACGTCGACGCGGTTATCTTCCAGGCGGATGAGCTTCGGTTCAACTCGCGCGGCGAAGCGGCCCTTCGCGGCATAGAGATCGAGGATGCGTTGACGATCTTGCTGCGCAGCGGCGGTGGTAAATACACCGCGTGAGCGCAATTTCATTTCCGGCGCTAGGATCGCATCGGTCAGCTTCCTGTTGCCCTCGAAAGCAATGCGATTGACGAGCGGATTTTCCTGAACCCGTATCAGTAATGCGCCGCCGTCGCGATCTAGCTTTACATCCTGGAACAGCCCGGTGCCATACAGCGCCTTCAGGCTGCGATCGGCGCGATCAGCATCAAACGCATCACCGACCTGGAGCAGTATGTATGACCGAATCGTGCTGTCTTCGATGCGTTGGTTGCCAGTGATCTTAATAGCCTGGATGGCGCCATCGGGGATGGGCCGCGCAGCAACCGGGCGGCTTTGTCCGGTGCCGGGACGTGCAGTTTGCGCCTGCAGAGGTAAAGGGGCAAGCAAGAGCGCGACGCCAGCCAGGGCGATAAGCACGAAACGGATGCGGATCAAGCGGCTGGTCCCCCAAACAAGTGCCGTCACAAAGTACGAGACTCCGTCAGGAAGCCTCTCACTCTGATGACGCTGACAATAGCCCCCCTGGGGTGCCAGCGCCACCCACCGATGACGGATTTTTCATATACCCACGCAAATGGCATCGCCCTAGTTAAACGTAGCGCCCCGATATCGCGTACCGTCACCCGAGCATCTTCGCGAGCCAGGTAAACCAACCCAGATGTGTAACATCGTTCCATGTGGCAAAGACGAACAGACCGGCCAGAACGGCAAGCCCGGCGCGGAAACAATATTCCACCGCCAGCGGCGGCAATGGCCGACCCCGAATGGCTTCGGCCAAAAAGAACAGCAAATGCCCACCATCCAGCACAGGAATGGGAAACAGGTTGATCAGCCCAAGATTGACGGAAATAACGGCAATGAAGGAGATCAAATTCGCCGGGCCATGCTGCGCCATCTCACCGGAGAGCTGCGCGATCCTTAGCGGCCCACCGAGATCCGCCGCCCCGCGCTGCCCCGATATCATTTGCCACAGTGCACCCAGGGTTTCATCCCCGACCTGCCAGCTTTGTGCGACACCGCCGATCAGCGCTTCCCATGGCGAAAGCGAGACGAAGACAGTCTTGCTACCAGAAATCCCCAGCAGTCCTACGGCTTTTGGGCCATCGCCCTGCACGCCCAAATTAGCCTTGATCATCTGCTCGCGGCCTTCGCGGGACAGGAGAATATCTGTCTCCTGCCCGGCGCGCGGCGAAATGCGACGCTTGATATCCCCGAAACTGTCGACGGAGATGCCGTCGATCGCCAGGATACGGTCGCCCACCATCATGCCCGCACGCTCCGCCGGGCCACCAGCCGCTAGCCCCCCTACAACAGGTTCCACGCTGGGCCGCCCCGAGACGAGGAAAAGCCCGGCGAATAGCACAATGGCGAGGAGAAAATTGGCAATTGGCCCGGCTGCTACCACGACGGCCCGTCGGCCCAGGGATTTGTGGTGGAAGGTGTGCTCGATACGCCAGTTTGCCCGTTCAGCTTCAGGAACGTCCTCTGGGCGCTCCTGGCCGTGCATCTTCACGTAGCCGCCCAGGGGTAGCCAGCCGATTTTCCAGACCGTACCGCGCTTATCCGTGCGCTGCCACAGCGCCTTGCCAAAACCGATGGAAAAGACCTCGGCATGCACGCCAGCCCAGCGCGCGGCTACGTAATGGCCCAGCTCGTGGATGAAGACGAGGATACTGATGACTATGATGAAGGCGAGCGGTGTGCGCAGCGTCTCCGGCAGAATGTAGAGCAAAATGACTGTCCTTAGATGGGTTTAGGTGGCCTAGTTAAGACCCTAGCTTCATAATCGGGCTGCCCGAGCTGCAGTAAAGCCTTCTGCGGCTCGTCGCGCACAATCGTCCAGTGCGACTACCGCCTCCAGCGTATCGGCCCGCTGCGTGCCTAGCGCATCCAGCACTCTCGCCACCGTTTCGGCGATTTCGAGGAAGCCAATGCGCCGGTCCAGAAAGGCCGCCACTGCGACTTCGTTCGCCGCATTCAAGATGGTGGGGGCGCCCCCGCCGGTGCGCAGGGCGTTGCGCGCCAAATCCAGCGCCGGAAAGCGCTGGAAATCCGGGGCATGGAAATCGAGCCGCGCCAATTGTGCCAGGTCAAGCCGGCGCGATGAGGTGATCATCCGCATTGGCCACGCCAGCGTGTAGGCAATTGGTATGCGCATATCCGGCGAACCGAGCTGCGCCAGAACACTTCCGTCGCGATAGTAAACCATGCCGTGAATGATTGATTGCGGGTGAATTAAAACATCGATTTTAGTGTCATTTAGAGAAAATAATCTTGCTGCTTCAATTATTTCTAATCCTTTGTTCATCATAGTTGCGGAGTCGATGGAAATTTTCGGCCCCATCGACCAGACCGGATGGCGCAAGGCCAACTCCGGCGTTGCGCGGCCCATCTCCTCGAGGCTGGCGGTACGGAATGGGCCACCGGACGCCGTGAGGATAACTTTCTCCACTGCGGTATGGTTTTTGTCAGCTAGGGATTGGAAGATCGCATTATGTTCTGAATCAACCGGTAACAATGTCGCCCCGGCATCGCGTACGGCGGCCATCATGACTTCGCCGGCACAGACCAGGGCTTCTTTGTTGGCGAGGGCCACGGCCCGGCCCTGGCGGATGGCGGCGAGCGTTGGGGCGAGGCCCGCTGCGCCGGTGATTGCGGCCAGGGTCCAGTCGACATCAAGTGCGGCGGCGGCCAACACAGCTTCGGCGCCGGCGGCGACCCTAATGTTGGTGCCAGCCAAGGCTGTTGCCAAATCGCCGACCAGCGCTGCGTCGGCTATCACGGCGATTTCCGCGTTAAGTTGGCGGGCCTGTTGGGCGAGGAGAGCGACATTGCGTCCGCCGACCAGCGCGCGCACGCGATATTGTTCCAGTGCGCCGAGGAGTAAATCCACCGTCTGTGTACCGACGCTGCCGGTGCTGCCGAGAAGGCTGACTATTTTCATACTATTGAGCCATTACCAGAGCACGACACCGCGTCCAAGAGTGAAGGCCAGCAAACCAGCAACTGGGGCGACGGCCATCAGCGCATCCAATCGGTCCAGCAAGCCACCATGGCCGGGGATCAGTTGGGACGAATCCTTTTTACCACAAAATCGCTTAATCCAGCTTTCCAGTAAATCACCAGCTTCGGCGACCACCGCTAGCCCAAGAGCCAGCTCGGCCGCCCGCCAGGACAAGGCGCCCGTGCTGATTAGCGCAACGCCAAGTCCCGTCAGCACCGCAGCCGCTAGCCCGCCCAGCGCGCCGGAGACCGTCTTACCCGGAGAGATCGCAGGCGCCAGCTTTGGGCCACCAAATGCCCGGCCGACCAGATAGGCACCGATATCACTGGCCCATACGATCAGCACGGCGAAGAGCAGGTTAGCCAGCCCCATCACCGGATCGTTGCGTAACCACAGCAGGCCCAGCGCGGAGGCGGTGATATAAGGCAAACCCAGACCACGCCAGCCGGACGCAACGGCCAGTGCCAGACTGCCCGCGGCCGCGATTGTCAAGGCCGTCAGCCAAAAGCCACTGGCCGCGAGGATGACGGCCACCACGGCAATCCCCGGAATCGCCAAACCGGGCAGAGAAACTTGCGGAATATCGGTCAACCGCACCCATTCCCAGCCGAGTCCGACGGTGACAAGAGCCACCAAGGCGGCCCAGAACACTCCTCCCGCCCAGATGCAGGACAGCGCGAGTGGGACCAGCACCAGGGCCGAGGCGACGCGTGGCGCCAGATCGCCCCATTGGTTCGCGGGGCGGCCTTCGGTTCTGCTGGTGCGGGGGCTGAGGATATCAACCAGGGCGCGCACCAAAGCGCCGCTCGCGCCCCGCATAGGCGGCGAGCGCGGCCGCGAAATGTGCCGCATTGAAATCCGGCCACAACACATCAAGGAACATCAGCTCGGCATAGGCTGATTGCCAGAGCAGGAAATTGGATAGACGTTGCTCGCCGGAGGTACGGATCACTAGGTCGGGGTCGGGCATGCCGGCGGTGAACAATTCTGCCGCCAATGCCGTCTCGTCGATCTCGGCAGAATTTATCTGTCCCGCCTGGGACGCGGCCGCCAGCCGTCGCGCCGCATGCAGGATTTCCGCCCGTGCGCCGTAGGACAGGGCGACATTCAAATTCAGCAGCGTATTGCCCGCTGTCGCGCGTTCCGCGTCCTCCAGCCCCTTGCGGATGCCAGCATCGAAGCGTTCGCGTTCGCCAATGATGCGGATGCGTACACCAAGATCATTCAATTCCTTGATCTCGGAGCGCAAATAACTGCGTAGCAGCCCGGTCAGATCGGACACCTCATCTTGCGGGCGGCGCCAGTTTTCCGAGGAAAACGCATAGAGCGTCAGCCAGGAGACATGGCTGTGCATGGCGGCCTCGACGGTGCGGCGCACGGCGCTCGCGCCCTCACGATGTCCGGCCAGACGCGGCAGTCCTCGCGCCGCTGCCCAACGGCCATTGCCATCCATGATGACAGCCACATGGGTCGGCGTACCGTCAGGCGAGGCGGTCTTGATCGGCGTATGCGTCTGGGTCTTTGTGATCGACACTGGCGGGATTAAACTTGGCGGATATCCTTTTCTTTCTCCACCAGCCCCTCGTCGATGCGCTTAGTATATTGATCGGTAGTTTTCTGGATCTGGTCTTGCCAATCGCGCGAAATATCTTCGCCGATTTCGTGCTTCTTCTCAAAGCCCTTGATCTGTTCCATTCCGTCGCGGCGCACGCCGCGCACGGCGACGCGCGCGCCCTCGGCATATTTATGCGCGGTGCGGGCAAGCTCCTTGCGCCGTTCCTCGGTCAGGATTGGGATTGGCACGCGCACGGTCTGGCCGTCGGCGGCCGGATTGAGCCCCAGCCCGGCATCGCGGATCGCGCGTTCCACCGCGCCGACCAGGGTGCGGTCCCAGACCTGCACGGTGAGCATGCGCGGCTCTGGCACGCCGATCGTGCCGACCTGGGTAATCGGCATTTCGCTGCCATAGGCTTCCACCTTGATTGGCTCCAACAAAGCCGGGCTGGCGCGCCCGGTGCGCAGGCCCACGAAATCGCGGCGCATGGTCTCCATCGCCCCGTCCATGCGGCGGGTGATGTCCCGCGTCAGTTTATCTAGATCGGCCGGCATTGCTGGCGGTCCTTTTGCTATTTTTTTCCACGATGCGGGTGAACTTGCCCTCGCCGCGCATGATCTGGGCGAAGCTTCCCGGGGCGTTAATATTGAACACCAATATGGGCAACCCATTCTCTCGCGCCAGGGAAATCGCCGCCGCATCCATCACCGCAAGGTCGCGCGCCAGGACGTCGTGATAGGACAACTCGTCATAGCGTTCGGCGTTCGGGTCGTTGCGCGGATCGGCGCTGTAGACGCCATCGACTTGGGTCCCTTTCAGCAATGCGTCGCAATGCATTTCTGTGGCACGCAAAGCGGCGGCGGTGTCGGTGGTGAAGAACGGATTGCCGGTGCCGGCGGCGAAGATCACCACCCGGCCTTTTTCCATATGCCGTTCGGCGCGGCGGCGGACATAGGGCTCGCAGACGGAGGACATCGGAATGGCGGATTGCACGCGCACCGGCACGCCGTTTTGTTCCAGCGCGTTTTGCATCGCCAGCGCGTTCATCACGGTGGCCAGCATGCCGATGTAATCAGCCTGCGCGCGGTCCATACCGGTGGCGGCGCCAGCGACGCCACGAAAAATATTGCCACCGCCGATCACCAAGCAGACCTGTACGCCCATTTCTGTGACGGCCTTCACGTCATTGGCGATGGCAGCGACGGTTTCGTTGTCCAGCCCGTAGTCATGCTTTCCCATCAGGGCTTCCCCCGAGACTTTCAGCAGGACGCGCTTGTAGGTCGGCTGTGGGGACATCAGGGCGGGACCAGGCATTCTGGGTTGCGTGCTGGGGCAACCTACCGGGTTGGGGAAGGGGGGGCAAGGTTGCAGGATTCGTTTGTTCCACAATGGTCGCCGGGCGCAGTTTCGTGCTGTGCTGGGTATTGCACGGGTGGCTCCGGCGCGGCCGGCCAGACAAATACCGATAATGCCTTCGGCGTGCTACCGGGATGTGAGGCCTTCCTGCTGGATCCGGTGTTGCTTGATGGGTTTTACCGAGCCGGTAAATGGGCCGGGGTGGTCGAAGGGGTTCTTTATACGGCCGCCCTCGTGGGAACGATCTGTTCCCTACCGGGCGTCAGCCAGGGGCAGGACGTCCGGATTGGCATCAAGCATATCGATGCTGCGCGGCCGGACCGGCGCTGCGAACGTTTTGCCAAGCGTATCCATGAGGCCCTGACTGCGGCGTGGCCGTGTCGGCGGTCAGCGGGGTAACGGTCAGGCTGGTTCCGGTTCCATCTCCGGTCGATACCACAGCCAGGCGATGCTAAGGACTGAGAAGGAAATCAGCACCAGCGAGAACCAGTTGAGTGGAAACCACCCTACCCGTTCCTGCAGGAAGCCGGCCAGTAAACTCGCTGTGCCGGTGGTGCCGAAGACCAGAAAATCATTCAGCGCCTGCGCTTTGCCGCGCTCATTCGGACGATAACAGGTGGTGACAAGCGTGGTGGCGCCGATGAACAAAAAATTCCAACCAACGCCGTTCAGACACAGCGCGATGCGGAAATGCCATTCGCTCATGCCCATCAACCCGACTACCACCCCGCCCAGCAGGACCGCGCTACCCCAGGCCATCACCCGCACGACGCCGAAGCGGGTAATCAGATTGCCGGTAAAGAAGGACGGCACGAACATGCCCAGCACATGCAGGGAGATTACCCAATGTGCTTCCGTATGTGGCAGCCCGCAGCCGACAATAGCCAAAGGTGAGGCGCTCATCAGGAAGGACATAGTTCCGTAGGAGACCATCGCTGCGACGACGGCGGCAATAAAACGCGGCTGCATAGCGATCTGCCAGAGTGGGCGCGGTGGCGGTAAGGTGATGGTGCTGGCCTGATCCACCGCGGGTTCCGTCCGCATCGACGGGAAGCGGATAAACGCCATGATGGTGAAGACGACGATATGCACCGCCACCATCGCCACATAGGTGCCGATATACATTGGCACCCAGATATCATGCGTCCAACGCGCCAGAGCGGGACCAATAATGCCCGCCGCCACGCCACCCGCCGTCACCCAGGAAATCGCTTTCGCCCGATAGGCTGGCGGTACCAGCTCCACCGCGGCGAACCGATACATCTGCAAATTGGCGACCGCGTAGCCGAGGATCAGCCCGGCTAGGCACATTAGGTAGAAACTACTGACATAAAGCCCGTAGCCGCAGACGGTGGCACCCAGTATCCCGAATAGCGAGCCGGTCTGGAAGCCATAGCGTCGGCCGACGCGCTGCATCAGCAGTGAAGCCGGAAACACCCAGATCATCACGCCAATATGCTGCAGGGTCATAGGCAAGGTGGCCAGATCACGCAGAGGAGAGAAAGACAGCACAGCCAAAGCTGTGGCTGTGAACATCATTGTATTGGCGGCCTGACCGACTGCCTGGCAACTTGCCAAGAGAAAAAGATTTCTCTGCATCCGGCGATCAAGAAAGGGAACAGACTGTGGGGGCGGATTCATGGAAACAGTAACTAGCAGAACGTACGATTTGCGCAAGATGTGCGCAGCCCGCGGCTGACATTCCTGTACCCGGACGCCATGCGAGCGCGTGCTATTTACGCAGACGGCAAAGCAAGACCCGGCCAAACCGGCCAGATAACGTGCGGAATATTTTATGGCGCGCATCGATCGCCTGGGAAACGATTTTGTGCAGATGCGGCAAGCCGCCTCGCCGTCAGCGGTTTCTGACTGAGATGGACGCGATTTTGCCGTGGCGCCAGTTGATTGAACCGCACTACCCATGGGGGATCGTGGCCGGCTACCGTGGACGATGGGATCAAGTACAAAAACCCTGAGCCAAATCTTCAAAGCTGTACAGTCCGTGACGGCTCTAAAGCAACCTCTGTAAGGGTGGAAAAAAGGTACGGGCAGGGAAAGTAAATTATCCCCTAGCCACCTTACTCAACGGTCACCGATTTCGCCAGATTGCGCGGCTGGTCGACATCGGTGCCTTTCAGCAACGCCACGTGATAGGCGAGTAGCTGCACCGGAATGGAATACAGGATCGGCGCGACGAACGGGTCCACCGTAGGCAGCACCACCGTGGCGGTGGCGATGTTTTTCAATTTCGCCGCCCCGTTCGCGTCAGAGAAAACAACGACGCGGCCGCCGCGGGCGGCGGCTTCCTGCAGGTTGGAG
>SHWN01000094.1 GCA_009693795.1 Acetobacteraceae bacterium | reverse complement strand
AGATGCCCGCGCGACTGGCACAGACAAAGGACAATGGTGTGCACCATGTTCGCCGTGCCGCACGAGATGTCTATCGCGGGCACGGAAAAGCGTTGGAAATCCAGGTTTTCCAATGCTTTCTGCTCCAGATCCAGCTGTGGCACCACCAGTTTCAGTTCATGACCGGATATTAGTTTTAGTAACGCTTCGGGCTTTGCGCTGACGCAGATCCAGTCGATCCCGGGGGGCGGTGGCGCCGTTGGGAATCGTCCGCACCCGTGCCACCCATGCGGACGAAATCTGTATCCCAGAAGCGGCAGAACACCACCGGGCGCCCGGCTTGCGTGCCCTCGCCTTGCAACGTGTAGAAAATTTCCTTGCCGCATAGGTCGTGGGTGGGACGCGCTCACGCCTGTTTCAGCTCGATCAGGCTGCGGCGGATTTTACGGCCGAGTTCGATGCGGCCTTCGATGTAACTTGCATCGCCCCAGCGCACGGCGCGCGACATGGCCTGCGCGTCTTCCATGAAGCGAGCCAACATTTCCAGCAGCGCCTCGCGGTTATTGAGGAAGATATCGCGCCACATAGTAGGGTCCGAGGCAGCAATGCGGGTGAAATCCCGAAAGCCGGAGGCGGCGAATTGTAGCACCTCCTGGCGGCTTTCATCTTCCAGCGCGTCCGCCGTGCCGCAGATGGTGAAGGCGATCAGATGCGGTAGATGCGACACAATGGCCAGCACCCGATCGTGATGCGCCGGTTCCATCCGTTCCACCATGGCACCGCAGCGACGCCATAATTCCTCCAGTCTTTCCACCGCAGTTTCATCGCCGTCTGGCAATGGCGTGACGAGGGTCCAACGGCCCTGGAACAGGGTCGTAAAACCTGAATCGGGACCGGAATATTCGGTGCCGGCGACCGGATGGGCGGGGACAAAATGCACGCCAGCGGGAACAAATGGGCCAACATCGCGAATAACCGATTGCTTGGTCGATCCCACATCCGTCAGCACGCAGCCAGGCGCCAGATACGGCGCGATGGCGGCGGCGATATCGGCGAAGGCACCTACTGGCGCGCACAGCATGACGCAATCAGCACCTTGCGCGGCTTTGGCTGGGTCAATTTCCACGCGATGGGCGATTCCTAGTTCGATCACCCGGTCAAGGGTTTTTTGCGTGCGTGCGTTCACGACGATTTCGGCTGCGATATCCTTGCGTTCCATGGCAATGCGCGCCACCGAACTGCCGATCAGGCCGATGCCGATCAGAGCCAGGCGTTTGAACAACGGCTCAGCCATGAGACTTCATGAACTCCGTCAGAGCGTCTGACACCAGGCTAATTTCCTCCGCCGTGCCCACCGTGATGCGCAGGCAGGTGGGCAAGCCGTAGCCGCGCACGCCGCGCACGATCAGGCCGCGCGTACGCAGAAAGGCATTGGCGGCGTCGGCTTTGGCATCGGTGTCGAAATCGGCGAGGACGAAATTGCCCTCGCTGTCACCCACCGCGATACCGGCAGCACGTAGGGCGGTTGTTAACTTCGCCCGGTATTCCAGATTATGCGTCCGGCAACGTTCCAACCAGCCCGGTTCCGCCAGCGCGGCAATCGCGGCCGCCTGCCCGGCGATGGAGACATTGAACGGCCCACGCACTCGGTTTAACACATCCACGATCGGGGCGGGCGCATAGGCCCAGCCCACGCGCATGCCCCCAAGACCCCACATTTTGGAAAATGTGCGCGTCATCACCGTGTTATCGTTGGCATTGACCAACAGCGTGCCAGCATCGAAATCCGCGCGATCCACGTATTCAGCGTACGCGGCGTCGATCACCAGAAGGACTTCCGCTGGTAGGCCGGCACGCAGGCGTTCCATCTCGCGTTGTGTCAGCATGGTCCCGGTGGGGTTGTTGGGATTGGCGATAAACACCGATTTTGTGGCCGGCGACACGGCGGCCAAAATCCTATCCACATCGGCCGTACGATTGCGTTCCGGCACTTTTACCACCCGCGTGCCAGCATATTGGCCGGCGATCTGGTAAATGGAGAAGCCGTGCTCCGTCATGATCAGTTCCGTCCCAGCGCCGCCATAGGCGAGGCAAAGCTGGTAGATCAGATCATCGGAGCCGGCACCGCAGACGATGCGGTCTGGATCGAGGTCAAAGCGGCGGCCGATGGCGGCGCGCAGATCGGCGGCGCTGCCATCCGGATAGCGATGGATTTCCTCCGACGTAGCACGAAACGCTGCTTGCGCGCCGGGGGATGGGCCGAAGGCACCTTCATTGGAGGACAGCTTGATGGTGCGGTTCACCCCAGCCAGTTTGGATTCGCCGCCAACATAGGGGGAAACGCCCAGGATCTCCGGGCGGGGTTGCGGAGTGCTCATGCACCCTCCACTGGCACCGCATAGGCGCCCAAGACCACCGGGCGGCGCAAGGCGGGGTGAAGCGCGCGCAGGCGAGGGTCGTCATCTGTCAATAGGCCCGCCACATCGATTACCGCCAGGGCGGCAGGGGCGCCCGGATCGCGACGTAGGGTCACGCTGCCGAGTACGAGGCCCGCGGCGGTCAGCAGGCTGGTCAGCCGGGCGCGGCTGATATCCGCCGCCAGCTCCAGGCCAATCAGGGAGCGATCGTCATCCGAAGGGTCGGGCGGGCTAGCCGCGACGACGAGGGCCTGGACACGTGGTGCGCCATCCGGCCGCTTGGCCCAGAAAGGCAGGCGGCCGATGACATGGATGCGCGGCTCGTCCTTTTGCATCAACGCCGTCCACCAAGCCTCACGCGGGCCTTCAGTTTCGGACGGCATTGGCACAACCGCGACCGAGGCGGTCCCTGCGGACACCTCTCGGATCGCTTGCGCCGGGCTGGGATGGACATGCAGTGGCGTCAGAGCGCCGAAATGTTCACGCGCGCATTGCGTGAAGCGCGCTTGCGGATCGGTATCACAGACCGCGATGACGTGACGACCTTGCAGCGACGTGGTGCCAGCCATCAACTCCCGCCAAAGACGCACCATTGTGTGTGGGGCGAGCGGCCCGGTGTGGCGCGCCAGCAGACGGCGGATAATCTGCGCCTCCCGCCCCGGTCGTAGTGCGAGGCCGGTTTTCGCCGCGGTAATGCCATCCGCGACTATGCCGGCGCGCTGCATGAGGAGATCGTGGATCGTCGTGTCGATGCGGTCGAGCTCCGCCCGCACATCTTCCAGCCTCTGTGGCCCGGGGGGGGAGGCGGCACCGGCGATCTCTGGCGTGGGGGCGGGTTCGGGCATGTTTCCTGCAAGACGGGTCGGGCGCAATGGATCACGATGAATCAGGTGGGACGAAACGGCCGGAAGAGATACGCGCAACCCGGCCTTGCTGCAAACGGTCCCCCGTATGGGGCGTGGGTCAGTTCGTCCGGCACCGGCCCACACCTCCCATTCTTGCAAGCACATGTTGCGGGAAGGGCTCCGTCCGGCCTATTCACACGTCCAGCATGGACGCCACCGACACGCTTTCCCTGACGGAACACAGTCATGTCACCTTTCCGCAAGGTATGGTGCTGGATTGCGGCGTGGCTTTGCGGCGTATGGATGTCGCGTTTCGTACTTATGGTGCGCTGAATGAAGCCCGCAGCAATGCGGTTCTGATATGCCATGCCCTGACCGGTGATCAATATGTGGCGGAGACCCACCCGTTCACCGGCAAGCCCGGTTGGTGGGACCAGGTGGTCGGCCCCGGCCGGCCGGTGGACACCAACAGATTTTTTGTGATTTGCGCCAATGTGCTGGGCGGCTGCATGGGGTCCACCGGGCCGCGCAGCGCGCGTGATAACGTGACGCCTCCGGCCCCATGGGGGACAGACTTTCCGCCGGTGACGATCCGCGACATGGTGCGGGCACAGAAAATGCTGATCGACGACTTGGGCATTGGGCGATTATTCGCCGTGATCGGTGGCTCCATGGGCGGGATGCAGGTGCTGCAATGGGCGGTGGATTTTCCCGATGCCGTGTTTGCCGCCATTCCCGTCGCTACCGCCGCCTATCATTCGGCGCAGAACATCGCCTTCCATGAAGTCGGCCGCCAGGCGGTCTTCAGCGACCCCGATTGGTACGAGGGCCGGTACTGGGAACGTGCGAAAATCCCGGCACGCGGCCTCGCGGTGGCGCGGATGGTCGCGCATATCACCTATCTGTCCGAACAGGCGCTGACCCGCAAATTCGGCCGCCGCCTGCAAGGGGCGGCGAAGGGCTCCAGCGCCGCCATCGGGATGTTCGGCGATATGTTCGAGGTGGAAAGCTATCTGCGCCATCAGGGCAGCACCTTCGTGCATCGCTTTGACGCCAATTCCTATCTGACCATCACGCGGGCCATGGATTTCTTCGATCTGGTCACGGACCATGGTGGCGATCTGACGGCCGCGTTCCAGGGCACCAAGACGCGGTTCTGCCTGGTTTCCTTCACCTCGGACTGGTTGTTTCCGACGGCAGGAAGCCGGGCTATCGCGCGCGCGCTCAACCGGGCGGCAGCCAATGTGAGCTTTGTAGAAATTCCGTCCGACAAAGGCCATGACGCGTTTTTGCTGGAGGAGCCGGATTTTCATCGGATGCTGGCCGGATTTCTGGGCGGCTGCGCCGAGCATGCAGGACTTACCTGAAGTGGATGCTTCGGCGCCGGTTCGCTTTGTCGCGAAGAATATGCGGGTCGATCTGCATCTGATCGGCGACATGATCGCGCCTGGCTCGCGCGTGCTCGATATCGGCTGCGGCGATGGCGCGCTGATCGAGCATCTCTATCGCACCCGTGGCTGTGACGCACGTGGCATCGAGATCGACATGGCGGAAGTGACCCACGCGGTTACCCACGGCCTGGCCGTCATGCATGGTGATGCGGATGTCGACCTAGCGCATTACCCGGACGGGGCGTTCGATTATGTCGTGCTCTCGCGCACCTTGCAGGCGGTGGAACGCCCCCGTGAGGTGTTGCGGCAAATGCTGCGGATCGGCGCGCGCGCCGTAGTCAGCTTTCCCAATTTTGGTCATTGGCTGGTGCGCTGGCAGCTGCTGCGCCGAGGCCGGATGCCGATGACGCCAACCTGGGACCGGCCGTGGTACGAAACCCCGAATATCCATCCCTGCACCATCCACGACTTCTTTGACCTCTGCTCGCGCGAAGGCTATGGGGTTGAGCAATGGCTGGCGGCCGATGAGGCCGGACGACGGGCACCGTGGCGGCGTTATCCGCGGCTGGCCAATTTGTTCGGCGAACAGGCCGTGGTCCTGCTCCATAGGGACTAAGATCTGACGCCAGGAACTTGGACTTGCTGAGGTTTTTCGCGTGCCACTGCCGTCTCCGGCTTTGTTTTGATGTTGTTCCTGGGCCAGAGCCTGGGTGCGCACGCCGTCGGTGGCGCGATCGCGTGGTATAGCTATCGTGTGGCGTTCATGCTCGATATCGCCGTTGTCAGCGCGCTCACCCTTTAGTTATTCGCCTATATGCACCGGAGCCGACCGGAGGACATGTCGAATCTAACCGGCTAAACGATGCGGCCGCTTAGCTCAGCCGTACCCTCACATAGCTGCCCGGCGCATCCTCGATCGCCGCTAATTTGCCTTCGCCCGGGATGCGCGCCGCCACTTTCGCATTACTGAAACCAGTGACCCAGCGCTGCCAATCGGGCCACCAGGAGCCGGGTATTTCCGTGGAACCGTCGAACCAGCCTTCGGCATCGACGGGCAGCGCCGGATTAATCCAATGGCTGTATTTTCCGCCATCGGGCGGGTTGACCACACCGGCTATGTGGCCGGACGCGGCCAGGACAAAGCGGTTTGCGCCGCCGAGCAGTTTTGTCCCACGATAGGTGGATTTCCATGGCGCGATATGATCTTCGCGCGTCGAGAGAAAATAGGCTGGGACCTTGATATTGGCGAGGACGATCGGCACTCCCGCGAGGGTTATGCCACCCGGCCGCGATAGCAAATTCTCCTGATACATCTTGCGCAAGTAAAAGCTGTGCATTACCGCCGGCATGCGCGTGGAATCGGCATTCCAGTACAGTAAGTCGAACGGGAATGGATCGTTGCCGAGCAGGTAGTTATTGACCACGAAGGACCAGATCAGGTCGTTGGCGCGCAGCATGTTGAAGGTCGTCGCCATCTCGCTGCCTTCGAGATAGCCGCGCTTGTTCATCTTGTCTTCCAGCGCGGTGATTTGATAGTCATCGATAAAAACGCCGAGTTCCCCGGCTTCGGTGAAATCCAGCATGGTTACGAAGAAGGTGGCGGTCTTGATACGGTCATCGCCCTTGGCCGCCATATAGGCCAGGGTGGACGCGAGCAGCGTGCCGCCAAGGCAATAGCCGATGGCATTAACTTCCCGCTCCCCGGTCGCCTGCTCGATGGCATCCAGCGCCGCAAGATAGCCAAATCTCATGTAATCTTCGAAGTTCTTCTCGGCAAGTTTCTCATCCGGGTTCACCCAGGAGATGACGAAGACGGTATGACCCTGCGATACCGCCCAGCGGACAAAGCTGTTTTTCGGACGCAAATCCAGAATGTAGAATTTATTGATCCAGGGCGGGCCGATCAGCAATGGGCGCTTCAGTACCTTTCCGATTTCCGGCGTATACTGAATCAGTTGCATCAATTCATTCTGGTAGACGACCTTGCCGGGTGTGACGGAGATGTTTTCGCCCAGTTTGAAGGCATCCATGTCGGTCATCTTGATGCGCAGCTGGCCCTTGCCGCGTTCCAGATCGCCCAGCAGATTTTGCAGGCCCTTGATCAGGTTTTCGCCGCCCGATTCGGCCGTCTTACGCAGCACTTCAGGATTGGTGAGGACGAAATTGGACGGGCTCATCGCATCGATGAACTGGCGGGAATAGAAATCCACCTTCTGGGCGGACTTCGCATCCATCCCCTCCGTATCCTTCACTACATCCTGCACATAACGGGCGAAGAGGAGATAGGACTGCTTGATGAAATCGAAAACATCGTTTTCTTTCCAGGACTGGTCCTTGAAGCGCCGGTCGCCAGGGGTGTCGATGATGGCATCAGCCTCTTGTCCAGCCATCCGTTTGGAGGTGTTTTGCCAGAGCGTCATATAATCCTTCCAGAACCCCAACTGAGCCTGCATCAGCCCCGCCGGGTTGGCGGCCAATTTCGCGGTCATTTCCAGGAAAGCGCTGCCAATATTTAGCGGATCCGCCGTGGTCGGGTTTTCCCCCTGGCGTTTTAGCCATTCACTGACGATGCGCTGGGAGCGTTCGGCGATATCGGCCATGGAGCGGCTGAGCTCGGCCGGGTTAGGCAGCTTGAACCCGGGATCGGGCTTTTCCGGGTCAGCCATGTCGCTATCCTTTTCGAAGGCAGTGTCGCACGCTATGTCTAAGGACGAGTGTGGAGCAGGTTGAACCAAATGGGCAGGGAAAATGCGGTGATCACCGTCAGGACAGCGGGCGATGCGGTAGCTGGGCATACATGGCAGCGCGTTCAAGGCGCCCGTCCGGCGGGGATCATGGCTACGGGGATCATGAACGTGGTGGTCGCAGGCTTGCTGGCCGGTTGTTCATACGTCCCGGCCGCTCTCAATCCAGTCGAATGGTGGCATGGGCTGCAGGGAGGCGCGATCGCCGAGCAGCGCCCGCCGCCGCCCGGGGCCAACGATCCGTTCCCCAACCTCGCCAGCGTGCCGGCGCGCCCACAGGCCTCGGACCCGAAATTTCGCCAGCAGATCGCCGACGCACTGGTCGCTGATCGCAGCAACGCCCAGCACGATGCCGCTGGGGTGCAACTGGCCGACCCATCGAACCCGGCGATGTCCCCTGCTTTGTTTGGTCGGGGCTCTGTGCCGCCGCTCGCCCCCGCGCCATCGGGCGGCGCCAGCACGACATTGGCCGCCGCCAGCCAGGCGACGCCCGCCCCGGATTCATCGCTGCCGATGGCAACGGAGCGGCCCAGCGAGGTCGGCCGGGCACCAGCTGGCGTAATGACCAACGCGGCGCCGAAATCGCAGGATGACCCCGCATCGCGCCCTGCTTTGCCCAGCGCCCCACCGGCACCGGCCAATTTGCCGGGGGCGCCAGCATCCGCGCCTGGAAGGGCTTCGAGCCAAGTCTCCGCTGCTCCCACCAGCACACTCACGGCAAGTGTGGTGCCAACGAACGCGGCACAAACCAGTGTCGGGCGCGGCGGCGGAGCATCGGCTGGCGTGCCCTTCACCATGGGCTCGGCCATTGTGCCGAGGTCAACCGTGCCTGCGCTGCGCCATCTCGCAACCCGACGGGGCGGCGCGACGATCTCGGTGACCGGCTATGGCGAAGCGACAGGCAGCGATCCGGCCGTCCAGTCGGCCGCCTTGTCGCTGGCGCTGGCGCGCGCGCAAGCCGTCGCCGCTGCCCTGACAGAGGCCGGGGTGCCAGCCAGCGCCCTACGCGTTGATGCCTCAGCCGCTGGTCGCGGCGCGGTGGCACGTCTGGTAGAATAACGTCCCCTCATCTGGAATCCTCCCCATGTCCAACGAATTTCATCGGATCCGCCGCTTGCCGCCCTATGTGTTCGCCGAAGTGAACACGGCCAAGGCCCGTGCGCGAGCCGCCGGGGAGGATATTATCGATCTCGGCATGGGCAACCCCGATAGCCCGACGCCGCCGCATATTGTCGCCAAGCTGGTCGAGGCCGTGCAGGATCCACGCACGCATCGCTATTCCGTCAGCAAGGGCATTCCCGGACTGCGCAGGGCTTTGGCGCAATATTACGAACGCCGATTCAACGTGATGTTGAACCCGGAGACGGAGGTAATCGCCACTTTGGGATCGAAGGAAGGGTTAGCCAATCTCTCCTCCGCCATCACCTCTCCGGGCGATACTATTCTGGTGCCCAATCCATCTTACCCGATCCATCAATTCGGTTTTATTATTGCTGGCGCGTCCGTGCGCTCAATCCCCGCCACGCCGGATGAGGACATGCTGCGCGCGCTGGATCGCGCTGTGCGCCACTCGGTGCCAAAGCCGACCGCGCTGATCGTTAACTTTCCCTCCAACCCGACCGCCTATCTGGCGGATTTGGATTTTTATCGGGAAATCGTGGCGTTCTGCCGGCAGCATGAGATCTGGATTATGTCTGATCTTGCCTATGCAGAAATTTATTTTGGCGACAAGGCGCCACCTTCGATCCTGGAAGTTCCGGGAGCGAAGGATATCGCGGTGGAATTTACCTCGCTATCAAAAACCTATTCCATGCCGGGTTGGCGAATGGGGTTTGC
>SHWN01000093.1 GCA_009693795.1 Acetobacteraceae bacterium | reverse complement strand
CCAGGGACGAGATGTCCCTGGTGGGGGTAGGGGCAGAGCCCCGATCGTGCTTCCAATTACTCCGCCGCCTTCGCCTGCCGCGCCGCCAGCCGATCGATTTCCGCCTGCACCGCCGCGCCGGCCTGGCCGGTAAATTCGTCATGATGGTTCTTGGCGTAATCGTAGCTGCCCGTGCGCAATTCGCGCGAGCCTTGGAAATGCGGGTGCACGAAGCGGGCCATCAGTTCGTAATGTTTTTTCGTCTGCTCCCAATCGGCCCAATTCTGCGCCAGTTCCAGAATGGCGCCGAACCCGCCGGAGCCTTTTTGCAAGGTCTCGATATAGGCGATCGCGTCATCCGGCGTGCCAATGCAAGCCGCGCCCGATTCCACCAGGAAGGTGGCGGGATCAGTCACATCGGGTGGCATGATCGGGAACGTAGCGACATCGTTAAAGTAATCGCGGAACTGGCGTAACCCGAAGCGCACATTCTCCAGCGCCTTCTCCCGCGTCTCCGCGACGTGCAGCAACGTGACTAGGCGCCATTTGGCGCGGTCTGGCGTGTGGCCGTGCTTGCGGCATTCCTGTTCATAGAGGCCCCAATTGGCGGCGTGCTTGACCATCGCATCCGGGCTGGTGCCGCCGATGGAAAGCATGCCAATGCCATGCCGTCCCGCCGCCAGCGCGCCGGTGGGGGACCGCGACGCCGCAACCGCCATTTCCATCACCGGCTGCGTGTAGCAAGACAGTTGCAGCTGGGCGTCGTTTAACTCGTACCAATCGGTCTTTTCGTTCACCACCTCGCCGCGCAACAGCTTGACGATAACGTCGAGTGATTGATGCATCCGTGTGCGCTGATCCGCCGCCTTGATACCAATCTTCAGCGCATCATGCACCAACGCGCCAGGCCCAACGCCGAACATCACGCGCCCGCGCGTCTGGTGGTCCAACTGCACCATCCGATCCGCCAGGATGAAGGGGTTATGATAGGGCAGCGACGACACGCCGGTGCCAAGGCGGATATGGCGCGTGCGCTCCGCCGCCGCCGCGATGAACACTTCGGGCGAGGCAATGATCTCGAACCCACCAGAATGATGTTCCCCCACCCAGGCCTCGTTGTAGTTCAGCCGATCGAGATGCTGCACCAGATCAAAATCCCGCTCCAGCGCGAGGGTGGGGTTTTCCCGAAGCGAATGAAACGGGGCAAGAAAGACACCGCTGCGTAGATAGCTGGCCATGGGAGGCTCCTGAAAAATAACTGGCATGTAACATAGGCGAGAAAGCTAAGGTCAGTAACTACACAAATTTTTGGGATTTATCCTATATTGTTCCCTCCCCACCCAGGATAACCGTGCTCTGTGCCGACAGCACCCCGCCATTGCCATGCACGATGGCGGTGTCGTGTTTTGTCACCTGCCGGTTCCCACACTCGCCGCGAATTTGTCCCACCGCCTCGATCAGCAGAAACAGCCCGTACATGCCCGGATGGCAATAAGACAGCCCCCCACCGTTGGTGTTCACCGGAAAAGCGCCACCAGGGGCGATCCGTCCGGCGGAGACGAACGCTCCCCCCTCGCCCTTCTGGCAAAAGCCGAGGTCCTCCAGGAACAAAATCGTGTTGATCGAGAAGGCGTCATAGAGCTGCGCCATGTCGATGTCTTCGGGTGCCAAGCCGGCCGCCTTGTAGGCGCACGCACCGGACGCAATAGCCCCGGTATGCGTCAAATCTGGCATGTTGGAAATCGTCGCATGCGTGATCGCCGAGCCGCAGCCCAATACATAGACCGGTGGTTTCTGCAAATTTTTTGCACGCGCGGCGGACACCATCACAATCGCGCCACCGCCATCGGTGACGAGGCAGCAATCGCGCACCGTCAACGGGTAGGAAACCATCTTCGCGTTCAGCACGCCGGCGATATCCAGCGGGCGACGGTCGAATGCCAGCGGATTCAACTGCGCCCATTTACGCGCGGCCACTGCCACCTCCGCCAGGTTCTCCCTCGTCGTACCAAATTCATGCATATGGCGGTTGGCGGCCATCGCGTAGGCGGTGGCGGGCAGGAACGGCCTGAAGGGCGTTTCATAAGGATTGAATTCGCGTGGCGACGCATTCTTGCGACCGGCGCTGCGCTGTGTACTGCCATAGGCAATCACCGCGACCGAACACAGCCCCGCCTCGATTGCCGCCTGCGCATGCGCCACATGCACCTCGAATGACGATCCGCCGACGATGGTGGAATCAACATAGGCATCCGGCTTGCGTAGATACTCGGCCATCGACATCGCCGAGGTGCGGGCCTGCGTCGTGGCACAGAAAATCCCATCGACGTCCGCAAGAGAAAGCCCCGCATCGGACAGCGCCCGCACAATGCCCTGCGCCATCAAATCCAGCACGGACATATCGGCCGCCACCGTGCCGATATCGGATTCGGCCGCGCCGACAATGGCCGCACTGCCACGTTGAATAATGCTCATTGCTCAGCCGCCCATCGGGGTGAAAACCGGCAATGGTGGTTCATCCCCACCCTGCTCATAGACCCGGAAAGTCACCCGCATACCAATCTTCACCGCCATCGGATCGATACCTTCCACTCGGCTCATCATCCGATACCCCTCAGTAAGGTCGATCAGCGCGACATTGAAAGGATCCCCTTGCTGCGGGTGTACCACCGTGGTGGCATGCACCGTGCCCTGGCCCTTGCTGAAGCGCCATTCCAGGTTTTCGCTGCCGGTATCGGGGCAGATCACGCGTGGATAGAACACCGCTTTGCCGGAGGTGGGACTGAACTGATAGGCCAGCTTTCCCTCGCGCAGATACGCGTTATAGATGCCCAGGGGCGATTGCTTGGCGTTTTCCATCATCCCACCGTTTGGTCCGTCGTTCGCTACAATCTTGCTTGCATCGTGCCCAGGGGACAAGCTGGCACAATGACATTATCCGCCGTACGATCCCGCGCTGCCTCTGACCTGATTTTTTCCCACTGGCAGGAAGGCACGCGCATCGCCGCTTTACCGGAAGCTCTGCGCCCGGCCACACGAGCCGAGGGTTATGCCATCCAGGCGCATCTGGAAGCCTGCAGCGTACAACCGCTCTTTGGCTGGAAAATCGCCGCCACTAGCCAGGCCGGGCAAACCCATATCGGCGTCGATGGTCCGCTGGCCGGTCGGCTGCTGGGCGAACATGTCTACCAGGACGGCGCCACCCTGCCTTGGGCGCATAATTTCATGGGCGTCGCCGAGGCCGAGTTCGCCTTCCGTATGGCGCGCGATCTGCCACCCCGCACCACGCCCTACACCGCGGCGGAAATCCTAGACGCGGTCGCCAGCCTGCATCCGGCGATCGAGGTACCAGACTCCCGCTTCACCGACTTCGCCCGTGTAGGCGCGGCGCAACTGATTGCCGACAATGCCTGCGGCCATGATTTTGTCCTCGGCCCCGCCGCCACGGCGGATTGGCGCGGGATGGACCTGGTGGAACAGCGCGCCACCGCCCGCATCACCGGAGGCGCGGCGCATGGTGGCATTGGCCGCAACGTTCTGGGCGATCCACGAGTCGCTCTGACCTGGCTGGTGAATGAACTGTCCCAGCACGGCTTGACCTTGCGCGCGGGGCAGGTGGTCACGACGGGCACCTGCGCCATCCCACTGCCCATCGCGCCGGGCGCGGAAATGATCGCAGATTTTGGCGCGCTGGGCCGTGTCTGCACGCGCTTCGGTTTCGTCTGAGATGACGGCGCCTAAGGAAATTCGCTTCGGCATCTGGGCGCTGGTGCATTGCAGCCGTGCCGCCCTGGAGGACCCCGACGAATCCTATGATGCCTCCTGGGAGCGCAACCGCGACCTTATTCTTGCGGCCGCGCGCGGCGACACCGCTCGGCTTCGGGCTTTCGGCCTTCGTGATCGCTCGGTCGCGCGCGGGCGAACCGGACGAAAATTTGGCGCATCTGTTCACGCTGCCGGCCAAGGATGCAGCCATTCGGGCGCAGTGGGCCAGGAACACGGACCCGCAATCAGTAATGGCGGCGGTGCTGGCGCGCACCCCGTGCGTCGGGAGCAATGGCGGCACCGGCGCCGGGTTGGTGGGCGATTACGACACGGTGGCGGCCCGCATCGTCGGGTTCCATCGCACTGGAATCGAGACCTTCATGCTGCAATTCCAGCCTTTCGCGGCCAAGATGCGCCGCTTCGCCGAGGAAACCATGTCCCGCGTGCGTACCTTAGCTCGTCTGAGAGACTTTTTAAGCAGTCCCTGAGCGCCCCCCGCTTCACGGGCCGGTAAAATACTTTATCCTGCATGGCGCAGCAAAGGACGCATCGATGAAAGTCTATGAAGCGATCGCCCAGGCCCTGGTAGCCGAAGGGGCAACGGAAATGTTTGGCCTGATGGGCGACGGCAATATGTCGCTCTGGGGCGCGTTGGGACGCGATCCGCGCGTCACCTTGACCTCGGCGCGGCATGAGGCGGCGTCGCTGGCCATGGCGGATGGCTATTCACGCACCACCGGCAAGGTGGGTGTGGCAATGGTCACCTGCGGGCCCGGCCTGACACAGGTCGGCACCTCACTCGTCGTCGCCGCGCGCAACCGATCCCAGGTCGTGTTGATCATTGGCGAAACACCCACCACGCAACGGTTTCACGTGCAGATGCTGGATCAGCGGCGCTGGGTGGAAGCGAATGAAGCGATCTTTCAGACCGTCACCAGCATTGACAACATGGCCGAGGAAATCGCCGAGGCGTTCTATGCCGCGCGCGTGCAGCGCCGTCCGGTGGTGTTGAACCTGCCGATGGATTTGCAGGAAAAGAACTTCGACTGGGATTTCGAATATCGCCCGTCCTTCGAATACCTACCGCCGCTGCTCGACGAACCCAACCCAACCGGCCTCGCGAAAGTCGCCGACGCGCTGGCCGCAGCCGAGCGCCCGGTGATCATCGCGGGCAAGGGTGCACGCTTCGCAGGCGCCAAATCCGCCATTCTGGAACTAGCCGAACGCACCGGCGCGCTGCTGGCGACCTCCTTGCAGGGCAAGGGATTTTTCGTCGGCGAGGAATTTGATGTCGGCATTTCGGGCGCCTTCGCCGCGCACGCCACCGAAGCATTGTTAAGCGAGGCTGATTTCGTCCTCGGCGTTGGCGCAGAGGTCGGGTTTTATACATCGGAAGGCGGGCTGATGTTTCCCTCCGCGCAAATCGCGCGCATCGATATCAAGCCGGCGCCCGAATCAATCGGCGTGCTGCCGGGTCTGCATATTCAGGGCGACGCGTTGAAGGCGGTTGCGGCGTTGAACGCGCTCCTGGCGCAACGCAATGTCCAGAACGCCGGTTTCCGGACGGCCGAAACCCGCGCCCTGCTGAATGCGCCGCCGCATCAATATGATCGGCCCAATGACGGGCTTGATCCGCGCCGCCTCGCCATCGCCTTGGGCAAGGCGATCCCGCCCGGTGCTATCGTGACCTGCGGCGTCGGCCATTTCTTCTCCTTCCCGGCGATGTACACCGCGCTGCCGGACGGGACAGAGATGCAGTTTTCCTATCAGTTCGGTGCCGTCGGCCAAACCCTGCCGGTCGCCATTGGCATCGCGGTGGGCAATCCAGGGCGTCCGTTGATCCTGATCGAGGGCGACGGCAGCCTGATGATGAACATGCAGGAACTGGACACTATCAATCGCTACAAACTGCCCATCGTGCTGCTCGTCTGGAATGATGGTGGCTTCGGCGCGGAAGTGCATAAATTAAAAGCGAAAGGGTTCGAGCCATCCTTGGCGCAATGGGGTTCGCCCGATTTCGTCGCCATCGCCAAAGGCTTTGGTGGCGATGGCATTCGCCTACAACGCGAGGAAGATTTGCCCGATGCCGTCGCCGCGGGATTAAAGGCCGGTGGCTTGTACGTGATCGATGCGCGCGTCTCCCCCTCAACCATGAGTGATCCCTATTCGAAAGTTCATTTCGGCCTTCCCAACCGCGCCCCCTTGTTGCGCAACAAGGCTTGACCTCATGCATTTCGAAGGCGAATTTCGTGTCCCCGGCCGGCCCGAGGATGTCATCCACCGCTTCGCCGATGTCCAACGCATGGCCAGCTGCATGCCAGGTGCCGCACTCGATACACAAGACGAGGACGGCGCCTGGCATGGTGGATTGCTGGTCACGTTCGGACCGAAGAAAATAAAATTCAAAGGCAAGGTGTTAGTCTTTACCGACCTTGCTGCCTATACCGGCACCGTCAATGGCCGCGGCGCAGCGGACATGCGGGCGGCGCGGGTGGAAGTCAAACTGAAATACTCTCTGCATGCCGCCCCGAACGCCACCCCGCCCGAGACCGTGGTCGCCTTAGTATCGGATGCGGAACTCACCGGCGTGCTCGCGGATTTTGCCCGCACCGGCGGCCAGGCCTTCGCCAAGGTGCTGATGGAAGAGTTTTCGCGGCGCGCGCAGGCGGAGTTTTCCAAAGATCTCGCGGCGATACCCGTCCCCGAACAAACCGCCACACGCGGCCCGGACCAGCCCGCGGCCTCTCCACCGGCCATGCCAGCACAACGCCCCCCGGAACCCACCGCGATTTCCGCCACCGGTTTGCTCTGGGCGGTCCTGAAGGACAAAATGGCGGGCTGGTTCAGATTTCTGGGATTCGGGCGACCCCGGTAAAGGCACTTCCAGTAAAGGCGTCCCAGGAAAACCGAAGCAAAAGCGCCCACAAACCGCGCCGATTTATGCCCGTTACGGGACGATTTTGGACACTGTTACAGAACCACCTATAGTGAAGTCTGTTATTCAAGGTGGATGCCCTAAGCATGTCTGCTATATCTAATCGTGCATGTACTCTTAATATTTTGGCACGGAAAGGTTTTCTTCCGTAGCAAACAGGAATTTCCATAATGAAATTACCAACTGCGATGAAGCCGGTCCTGTTGGGCGTGGTGAGCGGCGCCTTGGCGATGGCCATCGCCGGCTTTGGCTTCGTGGGCTGGAAAACCGGCACCAATGCCGTCCAAATGGCGAAAAACCAGGTCTCGAAAGCCCTGATCACCGCCATGGTGCCGTTCTGTGTTGCCAAGGCCCACCTGGATCAGGATGCCGGGACGATGGCCAAGTTCCGCGTCGAATCCTCCTCCTATGCCCGTACGAAAATTACACAGGCGGCCGGATAGCCCACAGTCGCCGGTGCCACGACAGCTGATTACGCCTTGGCCAGCGCCTGTTCGGACCGCCTAAAGTCTGCTACCGGCTGATCCCTCCGTAAAGGTATTCTAATGTCCAAGCCTGAATTCGGCACTAAGCGTGCCTGTGTCGGTTGCGCCGCGCGCTTCTATGATATGGCGCGCTCCCCCCCGACCTGCCCGAAATGCGGTGCCGTCCAGCCGCCCGACGTGCCGCGCCCCCGATATGGCGGGCGTAGCTTGGCCGGCCCACGCCGGTCGCCGTGGCAGGCGACGCCCGTCGCCGCGGTGGAGGAGGCCGAGCCAGCAGCGGACGTCGTTGAGGATGACGAAGACGAAGTCATCCAGGATGACGAGGATGGAGAACTCGACGCCGAAGTTCCGCCGCGCCCGACAACGCTAGAATAGCCTGCCATGCCAGAAGAAAGGGTCACGCCGGGATAGCCCGGTGGGCCACTCAATCGGCGGCAAAAAACGCCAATAGCCGGCGAACCAGCTCCGCGGGTTGTTCCTCCGGAACCCAGTGCCCACAATTTTCGATAACACCACCCTGGACGTTCGTGGCCAGCCGACGCAGGGATTCGAGCACTTCCATCCCGCGCCCCCAAACACCGTCACCGCCCAATGCCAGCACGGGCATCGGCAGCTTAAAGTTGCGCGCGATGGCGGCATTATCGGCGATATCGCGCGCAATATTCCGGTAATAGGAAAATCCCGCCCGTAAGGCCCCTGGCTGGCGGTAACAGCGTAAATATTCCGCGATATCTTTGGACGGAATCACATTCGGATGATGGCCGTAATTGCGATAAAACCAGCCGAGGTAAATATCTTCGCGTCCACTGATCAATGCTTCCGGCAGATCAAGGGTTTGATGCAGGCCATGATGCCAGCGCCGGCCGCCCTGGCTGATATTGGGGCTACCATCGCCGGGGATCGCGACGTCAAGCACCACCAGTTTCCGCACCGCCTCCGGATGCGCCGCCGCCACGGCATAGGCAGTGGGGCCACCCCAATCATGCCCCACCAGATAAAAGGCGCCAATGCCCAACCGCTCATGCACCAGGCGCCAGATATCGTTGCCCACGGTTTTCTTATCGTAGCCGTCCAACGGCCGTGATGAATCGCCCAATCCCCGCAGATCCGGCGCGATGACGCGATAACCAGCAGCCAATGCTGGCATAATGTGGCGCCATTCATACCAAGTCTGCGGCCAACCATGCAGCAAAACCACCGGAAAACCCGTCCCGGCGGTCACGTAATGCAAGTTAACGTCACCCAGATCGGCCTGATGGTGCGTCACGGCAAGCCCAGCCACGCCGCTCATGCCGCCTGCGCCACCTGGCGCGGCCGGTAGATCGCCGTATGCGCCACCTGCGCCACCGGGCGCGTACCCGCCGCCAGTACCAGCACATCCATATCGATGAACAGATGCCCCTTGTGATCATAGTTATTGGTCACGCGCGCCCGCGCCGTCAGCGTTTCACCCACCAAAGCGACGGAATGATTTTGGACTTTGCTGCCAACATGAATCCATGGCCCGAGCACGACATTATGCGACAGCGCCCAATTGCACATCCGCAGGATGATGCCGGGATGGACAATCCCCTCTGCGGCATAGAGTGCCTCATGTTCACGAATATCGCGAAGATAGGTGGCGGCATAATCCAGGGTCACCTCCAGTGGCTGCGGGCTGAAGCAGGCGCCGATTGGCGTGTTGGCCGGGCTCGCCGGCGGACGATTCTCCATGGCGGGTGGGCGCGCCAGTTGATAGCTATCCAAAGCCGGCGCGGCGATCGCGGCGGGCAGGCTGGCGCTGCCGGTGGCGCAATGGATGCCCTCGCTATGAACATCGATCGCGGTAGCGATGGCGCTATCTTCGCTGCGGATTTCCGCGATATCACCGTCATACACGGGTTTCAACAAGCGGCATTCGGCGACGCCATGTTCCAAAAACGCCCGCCCCCAACGGCCAACGGCCGCATGCATCATATACGCATAAACATCCACGCCCGGCACAAGGCCGCCAGAGAAGCCGAACTGCTTCGCCACTGCATCATCGTGGATCTTGTTCTCCGAATTATGGGAGATGTTGTACGCTAGC
>SHWN01000092.1 GCA_009693795.1 Acetobacteraceae bacterium | reverse complement strand
GATCGTTGAGCCAATGCCCGCCATCACCGCCTGCATCTGCACCCATAACCGGCCGGATTATTTATGCGATTCCCTCGATGGCCTGACCCAGCAAACTGTCGGGCCGGTGGGGTTTCGTATCCTGGTCGTCGATAGCGGCTCCCCCTCGGTCGAGGCCACGCAGATCCGCGCTTTGGTGGAAGATATGGGGAATGCCAACCTACTGAGCGTCGATCGGCCCGGATTGAGCGTGGCGCGCAACGCCGCCAGGCGGGTCATCGCGGATGGCTACATCGCGTATTTGGATGATGATGCGATCCCCGCGCCCGACTGGATTGGCACCATCGGACAGGCCGTAAGCAGTAAGGTTCGGCTGCCCGTGCTGCTGGGTGGGGCCATGCATCCGTTATCGGAGGCGCCCTTGCCCCATTGGTGGCCGGCGCGGCTGCGCGCTATGCTCTCGATTACGGAGATGTCGGGCCAGGGGGGATACTGCCGCCCTGGTATGGCGGAAACTATGGAACCGGTAGGCGCCAATGTGATTGTCAATGCCGCCGCCCTGCACGCCGCTAACGTCTTCTCCGAAGCCATTGGCCGCACCGGCCGAAACTTACTTTCGGAAGAGAAAAAAATCTTCGCCTGGGGATTGCAGGACCGCGGCGAAACCATCCTCTATGATTCCCGCATCCTGGTGTATCACCAGATCCAGGCCGAGCGGCTGCTCCTGCGCTGGCTGCTGGCGCGCCTGTATTGGCAGGGTCTTTCCCGCGTGCGCGGTGGCCGCATTCTGGGCGAGCACGCGTCATTGCGGCGCGAGGCGGTCCGCTGTGCCGTGGTGTGCTGGCTGTTTGCCACGTTCGCGCTGCTCCCGGCCCGCGTTGCGTGGCTGATCGGGCCGCGCTCGCGCCTTGCTCATGCGGACGGTTTTCTACACGCCTATGTCTCGTGCGGGACGGCACGATGAACGCGGCGGCCCAGATTCATCCATCCGGCCCGCGCCTCTGGGCAGATCGCCGCCTGTGGCTGATGGCTGGTTTTGGCTTCATGGCCGGGCTGCCCTTGCCGCTGACCGGCTTCACCCTACGCCTATGGTTCGCCGAGAACGGGTTGTCGCTGGGCACTATCGGGCTGACGGCAATGATCGGCCTCGCCTATGCGCTGAAGTTCCTCTGGGCGCCGCTGTTGGACCACGCCGCCCCGCCATTCGGCCTGCAAAAATTTGGGCGTCGCCGCGGCTGGCTGCTGGCGATCCAGCCCTTGCTAGCGCTTTCCGCGGCGTTGTTGGCGCTGTCCGACCCCGCTACCGCGCCACTGGCCGTGGTGGCAATCGCGGTCTGTCTAGCATTCCTCTCGGCCAGCCAGGATATTGTCATTGACGCTTGGCGCATTGAGACTTTCCCGACCCACCTGCAGGGCGCGGCGCTGGCGGCCTACGTTTGGGGCTATCGCGCCGCGCTGCTGGTGGCCGGCGCGCAGGCTATCCGCCTGGTCGGCTGGATCGGCTGGCCTGGCGCCTTCCTGGCGATGGCAGCGCTGTTGGCACTCGCACCTCTTGTCACATTGCTGGCGCGCGAGCCGGCGACAGGCACGCCACGGATCGGTACCGACTCACCTTCAACGACAAATGCCCTAACCACCGCGATCGTCGCCCCCTTACGCGAGTTTCTAGCCCGCCCCGCCGCCCTGGGCATCCTCGCCTTCATCGCCCTATTCAAGCTCGGCGAGGCCATGGCCGGCGTGATGACGGCGCCCTTTTACCGCGATCTCGGCTTCGACCGCACCGCCATCGCGCTGGCGACCGGCGAACTTTCGTTGGCTGCCACCCTGGCCGGCGTCGCCGCCGGCGGTATCCTGGTGGCGCACTTTGGCGTCGGCCGGGCACTGATCTGGACGGCCTGGGGGCAAATGCTGTCGAACGGGATGTATGTGCTGCTGGCGTTTTCCGCTGGCGACCGCGAAATCCTGTTCGCCGCCGTAATCGTCGAGGCCTTCACCGACGGGTTGGTGGACGCGGCGTTCATTACTTATCTCTCCGGCCTTTGCGCCGTGGCCTATACGGCGACCCACTACGCCCTACTCTCCTCGCTTGCCGCTATCGCCACCCGCACCCTGGGCGGCCTGTCCGGCTATCTAGCCGAAACGGTGGGCTGGGCATGGTTCTATACCCTGACCATGCTGGCCGCGTTACCCGCGATGACCCTGATGATTTGGTTGTTGCGCCGGTTCCCGTTGACGGAGCGATCAGAGATTCGTTAATTTTTCTGTCATTTACTCTGCCGCACGTTTCCGCAGCAGATAGCGTTGCTGGCCGTCGACCGCGAGTTCCCGGCGTTGATTATGTACGGTGCTGCGAAACCCAACGACACCGGTGGTTCGCCCTGGCGTAAGTTCGTTGATCTCCAACGCCGCGTAAAGCGTATCGCCCGAAAACACGGGTTTCAGAAAGCGGCTGGATTGTTCGAGGAAACCGACCAGAGAATCTTCCACCATGAAGGGAAACATGCCGGCGCCGGGGGCGGTTTGGATTACGGCCTGGAACCCATGCGCAAGCAGGCCCGTCCAGCCGCGGGTTTTGCAATATTCGATGTCGTAATGCACCGGATGGTTGTCGCCACTGGCGGCCTGGAAAGCGAGAAACACCGCGTCGGTCATCGTGCGACTGGGCAATACGAAGCGTTCACCGAGGGAAAAGTCTTCGAAATAGCGCTGCGACAGCATACGGTGGGTGGCTGGGTCGAAAGATTCGGTCACGATACTATCCCCCGCCTTCTTTTTGTCCCTGGCCTTCGCCGATCGGCGGCGCACTGGTTTCGCCGGCTAGAATTTCGGCGATATGGCGCGCATGGACTCGGCTACCCTCGCGTTTCAGCCGTCCAGCCATGTTCAGCAAACAGCCAAGATCACCAGCCAGTAGGAGATCAGCGCCGCTGGCAGATATATTCCTGACTTTGTCGGACACCATGCGGACGGAAATCTCCGGATATTTAACGCAGAACGTGCCACCGAAGCCGCAGCACACATCCGCATCGGCCATTTCTTTGATCGTGGCGCCCATATTCGCCAGCAATCGGCGCGGCTGTTCCTGAATGCCCAGTTCGCGCAGGCCAGAGCAACTGTCATGATAAGTAACGTTACCGGTAAATTTCTGCGCGATGTGCTCGTATTGCATCACGTCGGTCAGGAAGCTGACGAGCTCGAAGGTTTTTTCCGCCAGCGCATCGGCGCGGGCGCGCAGATTGGGGTCGTCGTCAAACAGATGCGGCATATGGTGCTTCAGCATGCCGCCGCAGGAGCCGGACGGCACGACGACATAATCATAGCCACCAAAAGCATCCAGAATGCCACGCGCCAGCGCCGTGGTGGTGGTCCGGTCGCCGGTATTATAGGCAGGCTGGCCGCAGCAGGTCTGCGCGCGCGGCACCTCCACCTGGCAGCCCGCCTGTTCCAGCAGCCGGATGGCGGCGAAACCGACGCTGGGGCGGTACATGTCCACCAGGCAGGTGACGAACAGGGCAACGCGGGGTTTGTCGGGAGGCAAAGCGGAGGGATGATCGGTCATAGGGATATTTTATCGCCCTTTCCGGCGCGGCGCGATAGCGTGTCCCGAACGATAGTGGATCAGTTTTGCCGGCATCGGCTCGCACCTTAAAAAACACAATAGGAGGACATCATTATGAGCATCCCGGACGACATGCGCCTCGCCGACCGATTCCAGATCGAACAGGCCATGCTGCGTTATTGCCGCGGCGTGGACCGCAAGGAATGGGACCTGGTACGCGCCGCCTATCACTCGGACGCCTATGACGATCACGGCAACTACAAGGGCGACATCCCCGGCTTTGTGCAAAGCGTCATCGACCGCCACCAGACCATTGAGCAATCCACCCATGCCATCAGCAACATGCTGATCGAATTCGCCGGTCAGGATTTCGCCGTGGTGGAAACCTATTTCCACGTCAACCAACGCCACGCGCCCGGCGACGCAGCCCTCTATGCCGCCATCGTGCGCGGACCCATGCCGACCGCCGAGCAGGCGTTGGAAGTCGAAACCGTCGGCCGCTACGTCGACCATTTCACCCGCCGCGACGGCGCCTGGAAAATCGCCCACCGCACCGTTGTGTTCGAACTCACCCGCGCTCAAGCCGCCGCCCCCGGCGGCGGCCTCCAAAAAAACTGGGTCACCGCCCAACGGAACGGCACCGACCGCATCCAAATCCTCCGCGGCGAAATCGGCCTGAGGTGAATGCGGGGGTGTGAGGTCGGGAGGAAACAGGGTCGGGGGCTCTACCCCCAAACCCCCACTAGGGAGCAGTGCTCCCTAGTGCTCCTTTACCGAACTAGCGAACAAGCTGAAAATCTAGCTGGGTTGGCGTGATTGTTCCTTATCCTGGACACCCCTTAGGGGGTTCGAGGCAGCACCCCAACCTTACTTTCAATAGCTCACACCGCCTGGTTGCCCAGCGGACGCGCCCAGCCATAGGGATCCGGGAGTGTGCCGTATTGAATGCCGACGATGGTGTCGTACAGCTTCTGCGTGACTTCACCGGTTGTGCCGCCATTGATGACATGGCGTGCGCCTTTGTAGCCCAGCTCGCCGACGGGGGAGACGACGGCGGCAGTGCCGGTTCCCCACATTTCCTTGAGGCTGCCGTCTTGCGCGGCGCTAATCACCTCATCGATGGCGATCTGACGCTCGGAGACCCGCATGCCCCAGTCACGCATCAGGGTCAGCGAGGAATCGCGGGTGATGCCGGCCAGAATGGAACCGTTCAGTGGCGGGGTGATCACCTCGTCATTGATCCGCAGCATGATATTCATGGTACCGACTTCATCGAGATAGCGGTGATGCACGCCATCCAGCCACAGCACTTGGGTGTAGCCCTCTTTCTCCGCATCCCGTGCGGCGTGCAGGCTGGCGGCGTAGTTGGCGGCGGTTTTCGCCGCGCCTAGGCCGCCGGCGACGGCGCGGACATATTTGTCGGTGGCCAGGATACGCACCGGGTTGATGCCCTCGGCATAATAAGCGCCGACGGGAGAAAGAATGACGTAATACACATAGCTGGTGGACGGATGCACTCCGAGGAACGTTTCGTTGGCGATCACCGTCGGGCGGATATAGAGGCTGGTACCCGCCAACGAGGGCACCCAGCGCTGATCCACGTCCACCAGGGCGCGGATGGATGCCTCGACCATTTCGGGGTCGAGTTCGGGAATGCAGACATATTCGGCGGAACGGTTCAGCCGGCGCGCATGGTTGGGGCCGCGGAAAATTCGGATATGGCCATCGGGGCCGCGGAATGCCTTCAGTCCGTCGAAGATGCTTTGGCCGTAATGCAGCACGCAGGTGGCGGGGTCCATGACGAAGGGCTGGTACGGCACCACGCGCGGGTCGTGCCAACCTTGTCCCTCATGATATTCCATGATGAACATATGGTCGGTGAAGACCTTGCCGAAGCGCAGCGTTTCATCCGCCGGGGGCGTCTTGGGTTGGGTGGTTCGGGTGATCAAGATCGGGATCACTTGCGTTGCTCCAGCTTGGTATAGGCGGCGCCCTGCGGGCGGCCAAGGGTTTCAATTATCGCCAGACTAGGCGGGCCGATGCCCGGCTGCAAACCGGCCGGTGTCAGTTGTCGGCGTCCAGCCCCTTGCGGAAGGATGCGGCGGGATAAACACCCAGGATCCGCACACGGGTGGAGAAAAATTCCAGCTCGTCCAGGGCATGGCGCAGGCCCGGCTGTTCGGGATGACCATCGACGTCGCACAGGAATTGCGTGGCGGAGAACTGGCCGTTGATCATGTAGCTTTCCAACTTGGTCATGTTCACCCCGTTGGTCGCGAACCCGCCCAGCGCCTTGTAGAGCGCCGCCGGCACGTTGCGGACGCGAAAGACTAAAGTGGTGATCAGGTCCTGTGTCGCCGGGTCGGGATGCACCGGTTTGCGCGCGGCGATGTAGAAGCGGGTGGTGTTGTGGGGCGCGTCTTCTACATTGGCGCGCAGGATGTCCAGCCCGTAGATCTCGGCGGCGAGCGAGGAGGCGATGGCGGCTTCCTCAGGCTTACCCCATTGCGCGACCAGCCGGGCGGAGCCCGCGGTATCCGCCTCCACCACCGGTTCCAGGTTCAGTTCTTTCAGCACTCTGCGCACCTGCCCCAACGCCACGGTGTGCGAATGCGCGCGCCTGATCTGGGCGAGCGAAACTCCCTTCAGTCCGAGCAGGCAATGTTCTACCCGTTGAAAATGTTCCCCCACCACGAATAGCCCGGACTCGGGTAGGAAATGATGGATATCCGGCACGCGGCCGGCGAGACTGTTCTCGCAGGGCAGCATCGCCTGTTCCGCCGTGCCATCGCGCACCGCCTCAATCGCCGCCTCGAACGTGGGGCAAGGCAGGGTTTTCATCGCCGGATAGGCATACCGGCAGGCCAGGTCCGAATAAGCGCCGGGCTCGCCCTGGAAGGCGATCAGAGAGGTCATGCGAAGGGTTCCTTACGCGCCAGCACCTGCCGGGCGCGTTCCAGATCGGCTAGGGTATCGACGCCAAACAGTCCGTGGTCAATCCGCGCGCAGCCGATTCGTATGCCGGCTTCCATCGCGCGCAACTGCTCCAGTTTTTCCCGCTGTTCTAGCAGGCTTTCCGGCAACGCCATAAAACGGGTCAGCGCCGCGCGGCGGAAGGCATAGATACCGACATGGTGCCAGCGCGGGCCTGCGCCCCAGGGGATTGGCGCGCGGGAAAAATACAGCGCCGGCGCCACCGCCGCGCCGGGCGCGAAGGCGCAGGCCACCTTAACGAACGAATCGGTACGCGCCTCCGCCTCATTCAGGATTGGCGTCACCAGGGTACCGATATCGATCGCCGGGTCGGCCAGCGGCAACAGGGCAGCGCTCAATTCCCCCGGGCGCAGTGTCGGCACATCGCCTTGTAGGTTCACCACCACGTCATGCAATCCATCGGGGTCCAGCACCGCCAGGGCCGCATGGACGCGGTCCGAACCGGAGGGTAGATCGGGGTCCGTCAGCACCGCGATGCCGCCCGCCGCGCGCACGGCGGCCGCGATTTCCCCCTCTGCGCAGGCCACCGCCACCGGTCCCAGCCCGGCCTCTCGGGCGCGGTCCAGCACATGCACGATCATCGGCCGGCCATGGATGTCGGCCAGCGGTTTGCCGGGCAGCCGGGTGGAGGCCATGCGCGCAGGAATGACGATGATTGGGTTCACCGACGCATAACTTCAGACTGGAGCACGGGGGTGGGTTGAAGCAACGCGGGGCATTCCGTAATGTTCGCCGCACCTTATGGAGTGGTGTCCCGGCGCGCAACGCTAGGCCAATTCGCTCAATCGGATTCGTCTATCGCATCTACATGTCGTGACGTCGAAGAAGCCGGGTCGCATGGACAGCATGGAAGTTATCAAAGGTGTTGCCGCCCTTCTGGTGGCCAGGACCATTTTTTTCGTCACCGGGACCATCGGCGACATTTTGGTGAAATCCCGCAAACTGCGCGAGACGGCGATCAAGATCGACCCTCCCCCCTCTGCAGTCCCCGGCGCCGCGCTCGCGGCACTGGCCCCGATCGGCCCGCTACTGGTCAGCTCCGCTGTTGCCAATGGCGAAACCATTGCCAAGCGCCAATGCGCGGCCTGCGACACCTTTAACGAAGGCGGGAAGAGCGGCCTCGGCCCGAATCTCTACGGCGTCGTCGCCCGCGCCCATGCCGGCACGGAAGAATTCAATTTCTCCAATGCCCTAAAGGGCAAGCTCAGCGAGTGGAGTTTCGAGGATCTCAACGTCTGGCTGCATCGCGCCGACGTCATCGCCTTTCTGCGTAGCCTGTCGAAAAGCCCCGTTCCGCTGCCATGGTAATGGTTCCCGTCATGGCCCCGGATGCGCGCCACCTGGACGGCTGGATCGCGGGGGCGGAGGCCGCCGCCGATGTCGCTGGAGCCATCATCCGCCCGTTTTTCCGCGCCGGCCTGGAGGCAACCCACAAGGATGACCGCAGTCCGGTGACCACGGCCGATCGCGACGCGGAGCAGGCAATGCGCGCGTTGCTGACGGAACGCTTTCCCGAGCATGGTGTCCTGGGTGAGGAATTCGGCCATGACCGGCCCGACGCGGCCTTCACCTGGGTTCTGGATCCAATCGACGGCACCCGCGCCTTCATCACCGGCCGCCCCGTTTTTGGCACGTTGATTGCCCTGATGCAGGGCGATGTTCCACTCGTTGGTATCATCGACCAACCCATTACCGGCGAGCGCTGGATCGGCGCGACTGGGCGGCACAGCATTTTCCGTGGTCCCTTCGGCGGGCGCCCCGGTTGCCGCCCCTGCGCCAGTCTGGGCGAGGCCGAACTTTCGCTCACCTCGCCGGACATGCTGGGCGCCGACACACCACGCTGGCAAAATCTGGCCCGCGCCGCGCACCGGGTCTCCTATGGTGGGGATTGCTACGCCTATGGCCTGCTGGCGTTGGGCCAGATCGATATCATTGCCGAATGCGACCTAAAAATCTGGGATTGGGCCGCGCTGTGGCCGGTGATCGAGGGCGCGGGCGGGCGGCTGACGGACTGGTCCGGTCAGCCCTTGCGCCGCGCCAGCGCCAGCCATGTGTTGGCCGTGGGCGATGCGAGATTGTTGGACCCGTCGGTGGCATTGCTGCGCGGCTGATTTCTAACACCGAATTCAGCACCCAAGACCGGTTCGGCAGGCTATCCTGCGCCTAATTGTGATTTTTGGGAGACGCGCCGTGCGTACCATTGGCCTTTTGCTTGTTCTCGCCTTCGGCTGCTTCTCCAGCGGTGTCCGCGCGCAATCCCCTACGCATGGTATTACCATCCTCGGCACCCCAGCGCTGCCGCCCAATTTTCCACATTTTCACTATGTGAACCCAAATGCGCCGAAGGGCGGTGACATCACCCTTTCTACGCTTGGCACCTTCGATAGCTTCAATCCCTTCATCCTGCGCGGCAATGCCGCCGCCGGCACGCAGCGCATCTGGGAGACCCTGCTGCGCAATTCCGCGGATGAGATCGCCACCGCCTATGGCGCGCTAGCGGAGACAATCGAGGTCGCGCCCGACAAGCTCTCCGTCGCCTTCACCCTGCGCGCGACAGCGAAATTCCACGACGGCACGCCGATCACCGCCGTCGATGTTGTCTGGACTTTTAACACTTTGCTGCAACACGGCCGCCCGCAATACCGGCAATATTATGCCGATGTCGCTTCCGTGGTGGCAGAGTCGCCGCGGCGCGTGATGTTCCAATTCAAGAATAACCTGAACCGAGAACTGCCCCTGGTCGTGGGTGAAATGCCCGTGCTGCCCAAGCATTGGTGGGAAGGGCGCGATTTCACCAAGCCGCTGACCGATCCGCCGCTTGGTTCTGGCCCCTATCAAG
>SHWN01000091.1 GCA_009693795.1 Acetobacteraceae bacterium | reverse complement strand
AAAGGAATTTTTCTATGGCCAAGTCCCCCACTGATAAACTGTTTGGTGAACTTCGGAAAATTGATACGCCGACGATTACCAATATTGTTGCGACTTATCCGAAAAATCCGCTCTGTCTTGGGCTCTATAATCCGTGGACGGAGAATTGGTACACGGATACCTCTATTCGCTGCATCTATCCCAATATGGGCGCGGTGATCGGCCATGCTGTTACCTGCGTCTATGGGTTGCCTGATCCAAACTACTCCGGCCGGCTAAGCTTTATGGATGTGGTGGACGCGCTAGACGCGATGAAAAAACCCACCATCCTGATCATCCAGCAAAAATGGCCGGTCGAGTTAATGTCCAAGGCCGGTCTTGCCGGAGAAATCATGGTTACGTCCATGAAGGCCGTGGGCTGCGTCGGGATGCTTTCCAACGGGCCGTCGCGTGATGTGGATGCGATTCGCAAACTGGATTTCCAGCTTCTGCTAGGCGGGGTGACAGCTGGTCACGGCGAAATGGCTGTGCATGCCGTGAATGTTCCTGTCTCCGTCGGCGGTATGGATGTTGCGCCGGGAGATCTGATCCATATGGACGAAAACGGCGCCGTTAAATTCCCCGCCGATAAGGCCGAACAAATCCTAGAAAACGCCAAAGCGATGCTGGCCCTGGAAGCCACCCACCTCAGCCATCTCCGTGCGGCCAAAACAGCGGCCGAAGTCCGCGCGGCCGGCGGGTCCTATGGCAAGAAGAAGGGGTGACCGGAGGAAAAAATAAAGGAAGGCCAGGGGCAGAGCCCCTGGCCTTCCTTAACTTCCTTCCCCGATCACCCCATCTGCGGGCCGCGGACCAGGCGGCCGGGGAGGGTTCCGGTGGCTTCGCCGTTTCGGTAGGTGACTTGTCCGGCGACGATGGTGGCGGTGTAGCCGAGGCCTTTTTGCAGCAGGCGTTTGCCGCCGGCGGGCAGGTCGTGGGTGACATAGGGGCGGGCGAAGCCGATTTTGTCGTAATCGATGATGTTGAGATCGGCTTTTTTACCTACAGCGATACGGCCGCGATCGTGCAGGCCCATGGCGCCGGCGGTGTCGGAGGTCAGGCGACGGATGACTTCCGGCAGATCGAATTTCTGCTTTTCTTTATGCCAATGCGCGATCAGCCAAGTTGGGTAACCGGCATCGAGGATGAAGCCGACATGCGCGCCGGCATCGCCAAGACCCATGATGGTGTTGCGGTTGGAAAGTAATTTTTCGCTGACGGAGAGATCGTAGTTTACGTAGTTCGAAAGTGGGGCATAGATAAAGTCGCGGCCTTCTTCTTCCAACAGAATGTCGTAGGCGACTTCGGCTGGGGTACGGGTTTCGCGCGCGGCGATGGCGGCGATGGAATCGTCCTTGCGCGGGGCGTAGTTCGGCGGATGGCCGAAGCGGAACATCTGCGCATAGGACATGCGATGAAACAGCGGGAAGGTGGAGAATTCCTTTGGGTCTTCCGCCAGGATGAGGGCGCGCATGGCGGGATCGCGCATGAGGCGCACGCGGTCGGCGAGTGGCAGGTGGGCGATCTCGCGATAGGATTTACAGCCGGAGAACGGGTTCTGGCTGCCTTCCAACCCGAGCAGCATGCCAATGGCGCGCGGTGCGACGACGGGACGCATGGATACGCCTTCCGCATTGGCTTTATCGGCATAGCCAAGTAGATCGATCCAGGCGGAGGGCTGCGTATTGCGCTGTGAGAGCGAGAACACCATCGGTCGGCCGGATTTCTCGGCGACGCGGCGCAGGAGAGCAAATTCTGTGGCGGGGTCGGGGTTGTACCATTCGCTGACGACTTCCATCACGCCCGATCCGGCATCGCGCATGCCCATGCCAAGTCCCGTGAGTTCTTCTTCCAGCGCGCGCAGGGTGGGGGTAGGGTCGCCTTTCAGGGTTTTGTGGCTGGTGGAGCGGGATGTGGAAATCCCGAACGCCCCGGCGCGCATGGCCTCGGCGACGATGCTGCGCATTTGTGCGATATCGCCCTGATTGGCGTTTTCGAGCGCGATAGCGCGATCGCCCATGACGAAGACGCGCACGGCGGCGTGCGGCAGCAGGGCGCAGACATCGACGTCGCGGGGCTTTTTTTCTAGCGTATCGAGATATTCGGGGAAGGATTCCCACTGCCAGTCCAATCCCTCATGTAGCACGGGGCTGGGGATGTCCTCCACGCCTTCCATTAGCTCCACTAGCTTTAGCCGGTCGGCGGGTTTGCAGGGGGCGAAGCCGACGCCGCAATTGCCCATGACCACCGTGGTCACGCCATGCCAGGCGGAGGGGGCGAGGTGAGAGTCCCACACGGCCTGGCCATCGTAATGGGTGTGGATATCGACGAAGCCCGGGGTGACGATTTGGCCCGTTGCGTCGATTTCCTCTCTGCCGCTACCGATGATCACCCCGACAGCGGTAATAAGCCTGCCGCTGATGGCGACATCGCCCGTGACAGGCGCAGCGCCGGTGCCATCAATGATGCTGCCGTTACGGATAACAAGGTCGTACTGGGCGGCCATGGGTGTTCCTCCGGAATATGTGCGGCAGTTTGGCGCTGACCGGGCCGATCAGGCAAATTTTTCTTGCCGGGCCCTGACCTGGGTGGCGGTGGGGATGGGGGCCACGCAGCCGAGCCCCTTGCAGGCCAGGGCGACGGCGAGGTTGGCGGTGTGCCCGGCGTGAGAGATGAATCGGCGGCCAGGATGCGGGCCAGAAAACTGCGGCAGAACGTATCGCCCGCTCCGGCGGCACCCAACAGCCGGTTGGGGTGGGCGGCGATGCGGTGGCGTTGGGTCGGGGTGGCTGCGCCCAGCTTCAACGCCAACACCGGGCGCCCAGGCGTAAATAAAAATCAGCGATTGCATCGGCGTCTGTCAGGCCGGGCAGCGCCGAGGTGTCTTCCAGATCTGGGAACGCATAATCGGTCTGCGCCATCGCAATATGCATCAAGGCTGCGGCGCGTGCTGGCGGCCAGAGTTTTGGGCGGTAATTGTTGTCATAGGCGAGTTTGGCGCCGTGCGCCTTGGCCAGCGAGATGGCGCGGAATACTACGTTGCCGGCAATGGTGGATATCGCCGTCATGCCCTTCCAGATACAGCACCTGCCCGGTGGGCGGCGTCTGGGTGCGGGAAAATTCCTGCGTGGGCTCACCCATACAAAACAGATCACATGCGTCCAGGGGGGCTGGCACAGGCCATCCTTGACTGGAAGCCGGAAGTTTTGCGTAGTGGCTTCGGAACTACATTGCAGGAGAGCAGAATGCCCGAAGGAACCCACCAGGTTCGCATTCCCGCCGGTCCTCGTAAGCGGCTATTGGCCGATGAGATGTCGCCTGCCTCGGTTTTCGTCGATGTGGTGAACACGCCCTGGGCGACGACCAAATTCCCCGGCATCCAGATGAAGCTGCTGTTCAGCGACGGCGCCGGGTTTGAAACTTTGCTGCTGAAAATAGAACCCGGCGCTGAAGTGCCGCTGCATGAACATATGGCCGTCGAACAAAGCTATGTCCTGGAAGGAACGTTCGAGGACGACGAAGGCGTCACCACCACTGGCAACTTCGTCTGGCGCCCGGCGGGTAGCGCGCATGTGGCCTGGGCCGGGCCGGGTGGGGCGACACTGCTCGCTGTTTTCCGTGCCCCTAACCATTTCGACTCAGGGCAGATTCTTACCCAAGAATAGGCGGGCTGATACCGGGTGGCGGCGAGGGCCAACCCGGGATTTTTCAAACAGCCTCCGAGGTGCTGTTTCCCACCGGCTCTCACCCCTGCCGCGCCTTGCTTCAGCCTCAATTAAGCCTGCGCCCTGCCCTACTGGGCTGCGATCGAGAGCGTAACGCAGGATTTTCTGCGCCTGCTTTGGATCCTCCCCATGACGACGATGGCGCTTCTTGCCTCCTTCCGCCCGGCCAATAGCCGGCGCGCGGCTTGGTTCAATCCCACCACCTGGCTCGCGATCGGGCTGAGCGGGGCTCTCACGCTGGGGTTGTGGCAGCAAGCTAACCAGGCACAGCCTGTACCGGATTTTACCGGCCAGGTCGCCGGGCTCGCATTTTCCCCCTTCCAGCGCGGCCAAAGCCCGGAGACGGCTATTTTTCCCTCGGCCGAGCAGATTCGTACGGATTTGGTCCAGGCGGCGCGGCTATCGGGGCGTATCCGCACCTATACGGTGCAAGGCGTGCAGGGCGACATTCCCGCCATCGCCAAGGGGTTGCCACTGCGCATTACGCAGGGGGCATGGCTGTCGCGCGATCTGACGGCCAATCAGGCGGAAATTTCTCGTCTGACGGCGCGCTCGCGCAATGCCCGCAATGTCGATCGCGTGCTGGTCGGCAACGAAGCCATCTTGCGCGGCGATCTGACGCCGACGCAACTCACGGGTTACCTGCGGCAGGTGAAGCAGGCGCTTTCGCTCCCCGTCTCCACTGCCGAGCCCTGGCATGTCTGGCTGGATCATCCGGAACTGGCGCGCTCGGTCGATTTCATCACCATCCATCTGCTGCCTTACTGGGAAGGCCTGCCGGTCGATGACGCGCTGCGCTTCGTGCTGGAAAAGTTGGACGTGGTGCGTGCCACCTATCCGGGCAAACCGGTCGTCATCGGCGAGGTCGGCTGGCCGTCTAGCGGCGTTGATATTGGCGCGGCAAAAGCCAGCCGGGTGAACCAGGCGCTGTTCCTGCGGCAATTCTTTGTCGCGGCGCAGGCACGCGAGTTAGATTACTTCGTCATGGAGGCGTTCGACCAGCCCTGGAAAACCAGTTTCGAAGGCCGCGCGGCTGGCTACTGGGGCATGCTGGATCTGGACCGCAACGCCAAATGGACGATGCACGGAGAGGTGTTGGAAAATCTGGCCTGGGCGCATTGGGCGATGGGCGGCGCTCTGGTTGCGGCCTTGCTGGCACTGGCCCTGCTGTCGCGCCGGCCCGATATTAGCCTGCTGGGCAAGGTTTTGCTGGCGGCGTTGGCGCAAGGCCTCACCGCCTGTATGACCTTGGTGCTGCTGGCGATGAGCGGAAAATACTTGTCGGGCATGGATGCCATCATCTGGGGCGCGCTGGCGGCTGCCCAGGCACTTCTCCTAGTGCTGTTGCTAGCGGACGGGTTTGAATTGGCGGAGACCATCTTCGGCCGGGCGCGCCGCCGGCACTTTGAGCCTCTGCCTGCGCCCTTTGGCGCGCATTTACCAAAAGTTTCGCTGCATCTGCCAATCTGCAACGAACCGCCCAACATGGTGTGCGAAACGCTGGATGCGCTGGCGGCACTGGATTACCCGGATTTCGAAGTCCTGGTGATCGACAACAACACGACCGACCCGGCCTTGTGGGAACCGGTAGCCGAACATTGCGCGCGGCTGGGGCGGCGGTTCCGCTTTTACCATCTCGGGAAATTCCCCGGCTTCAAGGCCGGCGCGCTGAACTATGCGCTGAAGGAAACCGCGCAGGACGCCGAAATCATCGGCGTGCTGGATAGCGATTATGTGGTGTCCCCGGACTGGCTGCGTTGCATGGTGCCGCCTTTCGCCAACCCGGCGGTCGGCTTCGCGCAATCGCCACAGGATTATCGCGACAATGATGGCTCGTTCTTCAAGCGGCTGATGTTCTGGGAGTATGCCGGCTTCTTCCAACTGGGCATGGTCACGCGCAACGAACGTAACGCGATCATCCTGCATGGCACGATGACCCTGGTGCGCCGGACTGCCTTGCAGGAAGGCGCGCTTCCCGGCCAGGCCTGGGCCGAGTGGACGATTACCGAGGACGCCGAACTGGGCCTACGGCTGTTCCGCCAAGGCTGGGAGGCGGTCTATTCGCCGCGCAGTTTTGGCCGTGGCGTGATGCCGGACGATTTTGCCGCCTATCGCAAGCAGCGCTTTCGCTGGGCTTACGGCGCGATGCAGATCAGCAGGGGCCATTGGCGGGCGTTCTTCTCCCCCTTCAACCGCGATCTGACCTTGGGACAGCGCTGGCATTTCGTGACCGGTTGGTTGCCCTGGGTGGGCGATGCGCTGGGCCTTGCGTTTCTGGCCATGGGGCTGGCGTGGTCGGTGGGGCTGGTCGTGGCGCCGATGCGTTTCGAGTTTCCGATCGTGCTGTTCATGCTGCCCTCGCTCGTGTTGTTCGCCTTCAAGCTGGCGCAAATCCTCTCGCTTTACGCCCGTCGCGTGAATTGCGGATTGGCAGATCGATTCGGCGCGGCGATTGCCGGGCTCGGGCTGAGCCATGCCATCGGCAAGGCGGTGTGGAAGGGGTTGATCGTTCGCAGCGCACCCTTCCTGCGCACGCCGAAGATGGCTGATGCGCCGGCCTTGGTGCAAGGGCTGGTGATAGTGCGCGAGGAGCTCGCCATCTTGGCGCTGACCTGGACGGCTTTGCTAGGGGTGGCGTTGCGGCACCGCTTCGCGACCTGGGAAGCGGCCCTTTGGTGCGCGGTGCTGTTGGTGCAGTCCTTGCCCTATCTGGCTTCGGTGACGATTTCCCTGGTGGCTGCATTGCCGACGCGGCACGTCGCGCCAGTTGCGCCGCCGGCGGTGGAAGGCACCTGGCGCCTGCCCAGTGATGCTCATATCGAAGCCGGAGTTTAACCCCGCAGTCGCCCGTAATCAACCCTGGAATGGGTTTAGGATCTTTCCGGTGGTTGGGGGGCATTCCGCATTCGTCAGATCACTCGGGTAGCGCAGCGCGCTGCGGTCGTAGCGATGCCGGTTGTCCTGCGTCCACTTCGCTCGTCTTCTGCAAATTGTGGCAGTCGACAGAGAATCAAGGCGATTTATATAATGCAACAAGTTTTCGGACAGACACTAATGGATGTGGGCCAACCTCAATAATCGGTAATGTTAATAATAATAATGTTATCAGGCCTAGCTCACCGGCCCTGGCGGGGCCGGTGCGTCAGGTGGGGCGGCGGATCAGGTGCGTTCGAAGATGGCGGCGATGCCCTGGCCGCCGCCGATGCACATGGTGACCAGCGCATAGCGGCCTTGGATGCGGGCGAGTTCGGCCAGCGCCTTCACCACCAGGATGGTGCCCGTCGCGCCGACCGGATGGCCGAGCGAAATGCCCGATCCGTTCGGATTGGTTTTCGCAACGTCGAAGCCAAGATCCTTGGCCACCGCACAGGCCTGGGCAGCGAAGGCTTCGTTGGATTCGATGACATCCATATCGGCCACCGTGAGGCCGGCGCGGGCCAGCGCCATGCGGGTGGCGGGAACGGGGCCGATTCCCATAATTTTGGGGTCGACGCCGGCATGCGCGTAGGCGACGAGGCGGCCGAGCGATTTGGCGCCGCGTTTCGCCGCGATGCCGGCTTCCATCATCACCACCGCGGCCGCGCCGTCATTGATGCCCGATGCATTGCCGGCGGTGACGGTGCCGTCCTTACGGAACACGGCGCGCAATTTGGCCATGTCGGCTTCAGAGGCATCGGCGCGGACATGTTCGTCGGTGTCGAAGGTGGTTTCGCCTTTGCGGCTTTTTAGGATCACCGGCAGAATTTGCTCGCGAAAGCGGCCTTCGCTGATGGCGTGGGCGGCGCGGCGATGTGATTCGACGGCGGTGGCGTCTTGCTGCGCGCGGGTAATCTGATGGCTTTCAGCCAAATTTTCCGCCGTTTCGCCCATATGGATCTTGTGGAACGGGTCGTGCAGGGCAGAGACCATCATATCGACCATCTGGCTGTCGCCCATGCGGGCACCCCAGCGCATGCCGGATGCCATATAGGCGGCGCGGCTCATGCTTTCGGCGCCGCCACCGACGGCGATATCGGCATCGCCCAGCATGATGGTCTGCGCGGCCGAGATCACCGCCTGTAGGCCGGAGCCGCATAGCCGGTTCAGGGTGAGGGCGGGAACATGTTCGCCCACGCCGGCGCCCATGGCGGCGACACGAGAAAGATACATATCCTTGGATTCGGTGTGGATGACATTGCCGAACACCACATGGCCGACCTCGGCGCCATCCACGCCGGAGCGCCTGAGCGCTTCGCGGATCACCTGCGAGCCGAGTTCGGTTGGAGCGATATCCTTCAGGCTACCGCCAAAATCGCCGATGGCGGTGCGCACGCCCGAGACCACAACCACGTCACGCTGCATCATGGAAATCTCCTACTTCCTGAACTTTGTGTTTGTCGTCTCACATGGGGCGGGGCTGGGCGCAAGCTTTCTGGCAAACTCACCATATCTGTCGTTGTGGTATGATGCGTCCCGCTATATCTTGTGGGATAAGGAATCGAGACAGTGCGCCAGAGGTGCATTGTCGGTCCGGACAACCGCAAGAAAAACGGCATAGACGATCATGGATGGTATAGCTCGCTCCGCTGACGAACACCCGGTCCACTTCGACCTGCTAACCGAGAACCCGGTCTATAAGCCGTTTCGGTATCCGTGGGCGTATGAGGCGTGGCTGATGCAGCAGCGCGTGCATTGGCTTCCGGAAGAAGTGCCTCTGGCCGATGATGTGAAGGACTGGCACCGGAATTTATCGGATGGCGAACGCAATCTACTGACGCAGATTTTTCGCTTCTTCACCCAGGCCGATGTGGAAGTGAACAACTGCTACATGAAGCAGTACAGCCAGGTGTTCAAACCCACCGAAGTGTTGATGATGCTGTCGGCGTTCTCTAACATCGAAACCGTGCATATCGCCGCCTATAGCCATTTGCTCGATACTATTGGCATGCCTGAGATCGAGTATCAGGCCTTCCTGAAATATAAGGAGATGAAGGCCAAATACGACTACATGCATAATTTCCGGATCGATAATAAACATGAAATCGCCCGCACCTTGGCGGCATTCGGCGCGTTTACCGAAGGGCTGCAATTATTCGCCTCGTTCGCGATCCTGCTGAATTTCCCGCGCTTCGGAAAAATGAAGGGCATGGGGCAGATCATCACTTGGTCGGTGCGCGATGAAAGCCTGCATTGCGAAAGCATCATCAAATTGTTTCGCACTTTCGTGCAGGAAAATCTAGAAATCTGGACGGAAGAGCTGAAGCGGGACATTTACATTACCTGCGCGACCATCGTGGATCATGAGGATTCCTTCATCGACCTCGCATTCGAGCAGGGTGCGGTGGAGGGTTTGGCGGCGCCGCAGGTGAAGGAATATATTCGTTACATTGCCGATCGCAGGTTGATTCAACTGGGGCTCAATCCGCTTTACCACGTGGCGAAAAATCCACTGCCCTGGCTAGACGAAATGCTGAACGCCGTGGAACACGCGAATTTCTTCGAGAGCCGGGCAACCGAATATAGCAAAGCGTCGACCGCTGGTTCGTGGGAGGAGGCGTTTGCCGATGTGCCCCGCAATGGGGTGTCTGCCGGTGATGGAGCCATCGCGGGAGAGTGACGGGGCATTGTCACGTTAATAGCAGGCTTACGACCGCTCTGGCCATCCGCCGAGAGGAATTCGAACTGCACGGATTTCTTGCGCTGAATAACTGCTCAATATCACCCGCTTATAGTTCCGTACTAA
>SHWN01000090.1 GCA_009693795.1 Acetobacteraceae bacterium | reverse complement strand
GGCAAGGGCGGCGATTTCCTCTGCTGTTGCGAAGCGCCCCAGGGGTTGGCGGGCGATGAAGGCGGCGCGCGCGGCGTCTAGCGATCCGGCGGCTTCGGCATTGACGGCGATGCGTTCATCGAGGCTGGGCGTTTGTACCGTGGCGGGGCAGATGCAGTTGCAGCGCAAGCCTTTATCGATAAAATCCATGGCGACGGATTTTGTTAGTCCGATCACGGCGGCCTTGGTGGACCCGTAGATGAATCGTCGTGGTGCGCCTTTTACCGAGGATGCGGCGGAGGCGATATTGATGATGGCGCCGGAGCCGCGCGCCAGCATGCCCGGCGCGAAGGCGCGAATGGTGCGAAACATCGAGCGTACATTCAGATCGAAGGCGAAATCCCAGTCTTCTTCCGTTGCTTCCAACACGCTACCCTGATGGACGAATCCGGCGCAGTTGAACAATATGTCAATGGTGCCGGCATCGGTTGCCGCGGCTGTGATGGCCGCCGGATCGCGTGCATCTAGTTTCGTGGTGCGGATGTTGGGGCCGGAAATTTGCGCGACCTTTGTGGCGTCGAGATCAGTCGCGATCACCATCGCACCCTCGGCGGCGAAGGCCAAAGCTGTCGCGCGCCCAATGCCTTGTGCCGCCGCGGTGACAAAGGCGGTCTTACCGGCCAGCCTACTTGCCATGTTTTTGTCGCTCCCGACGTTCCTGCCAAACTGTGAGCGTGACGGGCGATGTGTCAACGGGAGGTGCGGCGGAAAATGCGATCCATCCTGATTACGGGTGCCGCGAGTGGCATCGGTGCCGCAACCGCGCGGGCCTTCGCCGCGCCGGGCCAGGCGCTGATGCTGCATACGCGCAAGAATCGGGGGGGGGTGGAACGCGTGGCAGCCACGGTGCGTCAGGCAGGCGCGATGGCGGAGGTGGTGTTGGGAGATCTCGGCGATCCCGCGACGGCCGCAATGTTGGTTGATACGACGGTACAAAATTTCGGTGGGCTGGATGTGTTGGTGAGTAATGCAGGCTTTGCCGATCGCACGGGATTAGCCGCGCTCAGCGATGCGGCGATGGGGGCCTCGGTGGAGGCGGTTCAGGGGGCGTTTTTCCGGCTGGCGCGCGCTGTGATGCCACATTTTTCGAAGCGGCGAGACGGCAGGATCATCGCTATCAGTAGTTTTGTCGCGCATGTGTTTCGCCCGGGGGGGGCATTGTTCCCGGCCTCGTCGGCGGCGAAGGCGGGATTGGAGGCGTTGGTGCGAGTGTTGGCAATGGAACTGGCCGGATCAGGAACAACGGTGAATGCGGTGGTCCCGGGCTTGATTCAGAAAGATTCCGGGGCGTCTGCGGCCATGACGCCGGCCCAGTTTGCCGAACAAATTTCCCAGATTCCGCTTGGCCGGTTGGGCCAGCCGGACGATGTCGCGGCGATGGTAAAATTTTTAGCTTCAGCCGAGGCGGGTTACGTAACCGGGCAGGCGATTCATGTGAGTGGTGGGTTGGTGATCTGATAACTGTTATGTCGTTGCCGCATCCACTGCCGCGCCCAGGCGATCGACGATCATATCGATATCGGCCGCCGTGGCGATATAGGGAGGGGCAACGATGACGTGATCGCCTTGCGTGCCATCGATGGTGCCGCCCATGGGATAGACCGCCAGGCCGCGGGCGAGGGATTCCCGTTTGATCCGGTCGTTTATTTTCAGGGTGGGGTTGAACACTGTTTTCGTGGCGCGGTCGGAGACGAATTCCAGGGCCCAGAATAGGCCGCGTCCGCGAATATCTCCGACGAAGCGGTGATTGCCGAAACGTTCGATCAGCGCCGCTTCCAGCCTTGCGCCCATGGCTTGCACGTTATTGAGCAAATGATCGTCGCGGATGATGCGTTGCACTTCCAGCGCGGCGGCGCAGGCGACGGGGTGGGCCTGATAGGTGTGGCCGTGCGTGAAGGCACCGGAGCCGGCGCGCAAGGCTTCCACTACGCGACGCGCAATCAGAATTCCGCCGATGGGTTGGTAGCCGCTGCCCAGGCCTTTTGCGATCACCTGGATATCGGGGGAAATCCCTTCCAGTTCCCAGGCATGCATGACGCCGAGGCGGCCCATGCCGCACATCACTTCGTCGAGGATAAGTAGGGCGCCGTGGCGGTCGCAGATTTCCCGGACTCGCTTGAAATAGCCGGGTAGGGCGGCGACGCAGCCGGTGGTGGCGCCGACCATGGTTTCGGCGAAGAAGCCGATGACTTTCTGCGGGCCGAGGCGCTGGAATTCGGCTTCCAGTTCGGCCGCTAGCCGATCCACATAGTGCGTATCCATTTCCCCCGTACTTTGGAAGCGGTAGGGAAAACACGGGGAAACATGGCTAAAGGTGCCGGCGAGGATCGGTTCGTAGATGGCGCGGCGGGCCATATTACCGCCAACGCCCAGCGCGCCGAGCGTGTTGCCGTGATAGCTTTGCCTGCGGCCGATGAACTTTGTCCTTTCCGGCTGGCCGCGTTCGACAAAATACTGCCGCGCCAGTTTCAGCGCGGCCTCGTTGCCTTCGGAACCGGACGAGCAAAAATAGGCGTGGCTGAGCCCGCCCGGTTCGTCATGGAGCAGAATCTCGGCCAGTGCCTCGGCTGGTTCGCTGGTGAAGAATCCGGTATGGGCATAGGCCATTTTGCCCGCCTGGGCGGCGATCGCGGCGGCGACTCGGAGATTGCCGTGGCCTAGGCAGGCGACGGCGGCTCCGCCTGAGGCATCGATGACCTCCTGGCCGTCCGCCAGTCGGAGCCAAATACCCTGGCCGTTGGCGGCGATGGGCGGGGTGGCGGTCGAACGGTGCAATATGCGGCTCATGGCGGGGTTTCCTGGGCAAAAGACGGGGATCAGTGTGGCGTGCTGGCCATGCTCCGCTCAAGCACGGCGATGTTGGCATGAATTGCCCGTGCGTGCCGGGTGCTATTCTTGACAGCCCCGCGCGCCCCTTGTAGCAAGCGCGCGCCTCCTGGTAGGGCGATTTTCTCAGGCGCTGGTGGGCCAAGAGTATGAGCGACAAGCAGGTTTCTCCCGACCCCGCGCCTGAGACATCCTTGTTTGAGGAACGGTTGCGGGCGGCACGGCAGAAGCAGGGTTTGGATCCGGTGCCCAAGGATGGGGCGCAGGCCGGCCGTGATGCCTCGGCAATGGGGCTGGGATTGCGGGTCGGGGTCGAATTGGTGGCGGCGCTGGTTGTGGCGCTGTTGATTGGCTGGGCGTTGGATCGTTGGCTGAATACGAGGCCGGTGTTTCTGGCGGTGTTCGCGCTGTTGGGCGGCGTCGCTGGGATGATAAATGTATGGCGGGTGGTGAAGCCCCCGCCATAGAGAGAGTGGGTGGTCGCGCCGCGAACGCTTTGAGGGAAGGATTGAGACGTGGCAGCCGAATCGCATTCGATGGACGTGCTGGGCCAGTTCGCGCTGAAGCCCGTGCTTGGCTCCGTCGGCGCCGCGGTACAATTCACCCAGAGCAACGCGATGATGCTTGCTGCCGCCGCTGTCACGTTGGGGCTGCTTTATTTTGGCATGCGCCCGCGCGCTTTGGTGCCGGGGCGGCTGCAGGCCGCGGCCGAGATGGGTTATAGTTTCATCCACGACATGTGCGTCGAGCAGGTGGGCGAGGAAGGCAAACGTTACTTCCCCTTCGTGTTTGCGGTGTTCTTTTTCGTCCTGATGGGCAATTTGCTTGGGCTGATCCCCGGCATGTTCACGTTTACCTCGCATATCGCGGTGACCTTCGCGCTGGCGCTGACGGTCTGGGTGGTCACCACTGTGGTGGCACTGAAGATCCATGGGTTGCATTTTTTTAGTTACTTCTTTCCCGCGGGCGTGCCGATTGTGCTGGCGCCTCTGATCGTCGTGATCGAGGTGATTTCCTATCTCTCTCGTCCGGTCAGCCTCGCCGTTCGTCTGTTCGCCAATATGGTTGCCGGGCATGTGATGTTCGAATTGTTTGCCAGCTTCGTTGTGATGCTGGCCGCGGCACTGGGCGTGGTCGGGGGGGTGCTCGCGCTGGGGCCGCTGGCGATCAATGTTGCGCTGGTGGGCTTTGAATTACTGGTCTGCTTCCTGCAGGCTTATGTGTTCGCCATTCTGACCTGCATTTATCTGCACGACGCCGTGCATCTGCATTGACGTTGCCGGGCTCGATCGACACTCCGACGACGGCCAACCCTTCCAACCCAACAGTACTGACGTAAAGGAACTTTTTCATGGAATTCGCCGCAGCCAAGGCCATCGGGGCCGGCCTCGCCGTTATCGCTCTTGCAGGGGTCGGCGTGGGCATCGGAAATATTTTTGCGGCGCTGGTCTCCTCCATCGCGCGCAATCCGATGGCGCGCGATCAGGTGTTCGGCCTCGGCATTCTGGGCTTTGCGTTGACGGAAGCCATCGCGCTGTTCGCCCTGCTGATCGCCTTCATGATCCTGTTCGTCATTTAATTTCTTGCGCGCCGCGCGTGCCTTTGATGGAGGCGCGGATGTCCCGAGAGAGGCGCCTGGAGAGATGAATATGGCCCATTGGCAGAAATTGACCGAAGAAAGACGCGTCAGCGCGCGATCCGCCCTGGCGGTGCTCGTCGGTGCGGTACTGGTCTCGCTGCCGTTGCTGGCGATGGCGTCAGAAGCCCCGAAAAAGGGCATGCCGCAGCTGGATTTTGCCAATCCTCTGACCAAATCGCAGGTGATCTGGGGGGCGGGGATTTTCCTGGTCCTTTATCTTCTGCTCTCGCGCTGGGCACTGCCGCAAGTGGCCTCGGTGCTGGCGGAGCGGACGGCGAAGATCAGGGGTGATCTGGATGTGGCGCGGTCCGCCAAGGCTACCGCCGATGCCGCGGTGGCGGAGCTGACTGAGGCGACGCAGCGGGCGCGGGTGGAAGCCCAGGCCGCGATCAACCGGGCGTCCGACCGGGCCAAGCAGGCGGCGGCGGAGCAGGCGGCGGAGCTGAATGCTAGGCTGGATGTCCAATTGGCGAGTGCGGAAACCCGGATTGCAGCCGCGCGCAGCTCCGCAGTGCATGCTTTGCGCACCGTGGCGCGTGATACCGCCGATACCGTGATCACCCGCCTGACTGGCACGCGGCCCGATACTGCGACCGTCGATCGGGCCGTGGCTCACGCGCTGGCGGCCCGTACCCCGATCTGACCCGTCTTTAGGCCCGAGAGGTCCCAGCGCATGCATGACAATCTTCCCTTCTTCGCCAATCCGGAAAACTGGGTGGCGATTGCGGTTGTCTTGTTCCTGGTCATCTTTGGGCGGAAAGTGTGGTCCACGTTGACGCAGACTCTGGATGATCGCGCGAGTGCTGTGCAGGCTGAGTTGGAGGAGGCCGCGCGCTTGCGCCGGGAAGCGGAGGCGTTGCTGCAAGAAGCCCAGGTACGCCGCCATGCCGCGCTGCGCGAGGCGCAGAGCCTGCTGGAAGGCGCCCAGGCCGAAGCCACGCGCGTGACTGCTGCGGCCGCGGCCGAGGCTGAGGCCAGCGCGAAACGGCGCGAGCGCATGGCGATGGACCGGATCGCCGCCGCCGAGAAAGCCGCCGTCGACGAAGTGCGTATCACCGCCGCAGAGGTTGCTACCGCCGCCGCGCGCGACGTGATTAGCCAGACTCTGACCGCCGAAGCGGATGCCAAGCTGGTGGAACATGCGATTGGGCAATTGCCCGCCGCATTGCGCGCGGCGTGATGGCACAAAAAAGATCGGTTTTTGCGCGCTAGCGGCTTATCTGGATCCACGCAAATCGGCGATGCCTCGGCAATCAGAGGGACGTCTGGCGTTCGACCGTGTGGATGATCGTGTCGGGTTTCGTAATGATTATGTATAATGGATTGATTTTCATGCTGGTCTAGGAAAAGGGTTTTCGCTGAATTTAATAAAAGATTATAGCTTGTTGCAAGATAATACCTTCTTGGCCATTACTTCCGTGTTTGTGTATTTTACGGTAATGGGTCTATCCGATGGCCTCCAGAAATTTTGTCATGTGCAAGATTTTGCGGCTTGCTGCTGCGATGATCGCAGGTAGCATGCTGCATAGCACGCCCTACCAGGCGAATAATTTTTGCTGGGAGAATGACGGCGATTCCAATTCAATTGATCCCTATACCCGCAATGAGGCGTTTCTGCTGCCAATCGCGTAGAATATCCATAATCTGCTGGTGCGACGGACCGTGAGTTGAAAATGGAGCCGGAACTTGCGCTACGCTGGAAAAACCCCTCCCCCTCCATCTGGTGTTTCCATCTGCGTCCCGGCGTGAAATTTCGTGGCGGGCAGGCCTTTACCGCTGATGATGTGGTGTCTTCCATTTGTCGCGCTACCGGCCCGGGACCGCAGATCAATGCCTATTTCGTCACCGTGGAGGATGTCGGCGGATCGACGATCTGACGGTACAATTTGAGACCAAGGTAGTGGACCGCTGGGAAGTCCTGAACCGGGGTTACAAGACCAGCTTCTATCTGCTCGGTCGGATGCCGCTGACCTGTGATGCGCATCCTGCATCAGGATGTCGCGCATATCCCGCTGCATCAGCAGACCGTGGTCTGGGCGGCGCTCGATACGGTGGAATTGCAGCAGCTGGCGGGTAATACGTTTCCGCTGCGCTATGTGCGGATCAAGTCGGAGAAGCATCTTGACGTCACCGCCGGGTCATGCACGGTTTCCCGCATCGTTCTGGGAAGCCCCGCCATGTCCTCATCCACCCGTAATGCCAATGTTGCCTTGCGTATAGCCGAGGCGTTTGCGCGCCATGGGGTGACGGTGACGTTTGGACAAAGCCTGCCCAGCGCGTTTCATTTGGCGGCGCCCCATGTGGGCATTCGGCAGGCGGTGTATCGACAGGAAAATGCCGGCGGGGCGATGGCGGATGGTTATGCGCGCATCTCCGGCAAGGTTGGTGTGGTGACGGCACAGAATGGCCCGGCGGCGACCTTGCTGGTGGCGCCGTTGGCTGAGGCGTTGAAGGCGTCGGTCCCCATCGTGGCGCTAGTGCAGGAAGTCACGCGCCAAACGACGGACAAAAATGCGTTTCAGGAGTTGGACCATCTGCGCATGTTTGACGCAGTGGCGAAATGGGTGCGCCGAGTGGATCGGGCGGACCGGATCGATGATTACGTCGATATGGCGTTTACCGCCGCCGCGTCCGGGCGGCCGGGGCCGGCGGTGCTGCTGGTGCCGAATGATTTATTTTCGGAGAATGCGCCGCCGCCATCGCCGCGGCATGCGCATCTGGGGCTTTACCCGCTGGATCGGGTGTGCGCCGATCCCGCGCGCATCTCGGCGGCCGCCGAGATGTTGGCGGCAGCCCAACATCCGATCATCGTTGCGGGGGGTGGGGTGCATCTCTCGGGTGCTTGCGCGGAGTTGGCTGCGTTGCAGCAGGATGCACATTTCCCCGTTGCCACCACGACGATGGGTAAGGGGGCGGTGGATGAGACGCATCCTCTGACCATGGGGGTGATCGGCTATTACATGGCGCAGGGATCGCGCACGCATGCGATGCGGGCGATGGTGGATCGTGCCGATGTTATTCTCCTGGTCGGAAATCGCACTAATCAGAATGGAACCGATAGTTGGAAATTATTTCCGCCAGGCGCGCGTTTTATTCATCTAGATGCTGATCCGATGGAGGTGGGTAGAAACTATGAATCGCATCGGTTGGTGGGGGACGCAAAATTAACTTTGGCGGCGTTGCGCGAGTCGATGTTGGCGCGCGATCTGTCTGCACGCCGCGCCGCGCGGTCGGCGCTGGAGGCGGAGATTTCGGCTGGTGTCGCGGCATGGAACGTTGTGACGGTTGATATTTTCGCACGCGACGGAACTCCGGTACGGCCGGAGCGGATCATGGCGGAGCTTGATAAACGGATGAATTCCGAGACCATTGCGGTGGCGGATGCGTCCTATTCGTCGATTTGGATCGCTAATTATTTGACTGCGCGGCGCGCCGGGCAGCGTTTCATTACGCCGCGTGGAATTGCCGGTTTGGGTTGGGGATTGCCGATGGCGATTGGGGCGCAGGTCGCGGCACCCGATCAGCGCGTGGTGTGCTTGTGCGGCGATGGCGGGTTTGGCCATTCCTGGGCGGAGTTGGAGACGTTAAGGCGCCTGAACCTTCCGATCACCGTTATCGTTCTGAACAATTCTATCCTCGGTTACCAGAAGCACGCGGAGGACTTGATCTTCGGTGAACACACGATCGCGGTAGATTTTACTGAGGTGGATCACGCGGCCATTGCGCGGGCTTGTGGAGTGAATGGCGTGCGGGTCTTAAACGGCGAAGAGATTGGACCGGCCTTGGATGCAGCGTTTGCATCTAACGCACCCACCTTGATCGAAGTGATCACTGATCCGGCAGCTTTTCCGCCGATTACGTTTTATGCCGGCCATCTGGCCGAAGCGTTTTAAGGAGTTTCCGCATGTTGTCTTTGCGCAAAACGAAATCTGCCTTTGGATTGGATTTCCAGGAAATGCCAGATCCGCGTGCGCCTGGCCCTGGCGAGGTGATGGTCGCGGTGGAGAATGTTGGTATTTGTGGTAGCGATGTGCATGCCTATGAATGGAGTGAAGGCTATGGGTTCATGTCGTCGCGCCTGCCGGTGACGATGGGGCATGAATTCTCCGGGCGCGTGGTGGCGGCGGGCGCGAAGGCGGAGCTAGCGATCGGCTCGCGTGTTACCATTAACCCGGGTGTAACCTGTGGCGTCTGCGCTGCCTGCCGGCGAGACGATGCACGGAATTGTACAGCCCGGGATTCTATTGGCCTGACGCGAGATGGCGGGTTTGCTAAGCATGTCACGATCCCGGATCGCAATTGTCTGGTGTTGCCCGCCACGGTGGATATGGAAGTCGGTGCGTTAACCGAGCCGCTCGGCGTGAGCTGTGAGGCCGTGCTGACCGGGGAGGTGAGACTTGGCGATACCGTGTTGATCATGGGGCCGGGGACCATCGGCCAGGGCATCGCGCTGATGGCGCGCGCGGCCGGTGCGGGGCGCGTTCTGATGGCTGGACGCGCGGATGCGCCGCGCTTTGATGTCATGCGGGCACTCGGCTTTGATGAGTTGATAGATATCGCCGATGCACCTTTGCGCGAGCAGGTGTTGGACCGCACCAGCGGCGCGCCCGTTGATGTGGTGCTGGAAGCCACCGGCCATCCTACCTCCATCTCTGCCGGTATGAGCGTGCTGAAAAAATCCGGTGTCATCGTTGCCGTCGGTATCCATGCCGAACCAGTGTCCTTTAACCTGACGGATTTCGTGCGCAATCGTCATCAGCTGCGCGCCTCGCATGGCACCAGCAGCTACACATTTACCCGCGTGCTCAATCTGCTCGGCCGCGATCCCGAATCCTATCGTCCCATGATCACCCACCGCATGCCCCTGGAGCGCGGCCTCTACGGCTTCGAACTCGCCCGTCAGCGGGTGGCGTCGAAGGTGATGCTGCAGCCTTGAGGGGGTGGTCAGTAAGGAAGGTCGGGAGCTTAGGGGCAAAGCCCCCGACCTTCCTTACTGACCACCCCC
>SHWN01000089.1 GCA_009693795.1 Acetobacteraceae bacterium | reverse complement strand
GATATTGATCACATCGCCATTCTCCAGTTTCCGATCCCCCGGAATCCCATGGCACACCACGTGATTGATTGAGGTACAAATCGATTTCGGATAACCGCGATAGCCCAAAGGCGCGGGAATCGCTCCATGCGCCAGAATGAATTCGTGGCAGATCGTATCCAGCTGCAAGGTCGTCACGCCGGGGCGCACATATTCTGCGATCATATCCAGCGCCTGCGCCGCCAAATGCCCGGCCGCGCGCATCGGCGCGAAATCCGCTGCCGTGTGGATCGTAATGCGTCGGCTATCGGCTCCGCCGTCCATTGGTTTGTCTCATTTGCTGTGCTCGCGGGCGTTGTCCCCCGCCCCCAAGATGCGCAACACAACCCCAATTCGCAAGGTCTGGCCCGTTCCACAAGATCTTGCGATATGCGCCAGCCACGTTCAGCCTCCGCCCATGATCATCGACATGCACACCCATATCGGGCGCACCCGCCGCAATTCACCGGTGGACCGCGCCGTCCTCGCCCCCATGCTCGCCGGCCAGATGGGCGCCGCCGTGGTCTCGGCCATCGCCGAAGCCCTGTGCGCCGGCGGCCTCAATGCGGAGGAGGTGGAGAAAATCTGCTCCGGCAACTGGTTCCGCGTCTTCCGCGCCGCCCTCGCATGATGCCACGTCCTGGGTTGGGTGACTGATCGTTCAGCAAGGTCGGGGCTCTGCCCCGAACCCCGCTAAGGACATCACGTCCTCAGAACCTGTTCATTTGGTTAGGAGGGAGAAGGGGCCTACCGTGCCGTTGCTACTGTCTAGGTAGGCCCCTATCTCCCTCCTAACCAGACGGATGTGGCTTGAGCTTCAAAGTAGATTTTGAGCTTTAAAGTAGATCACGGGGACGACGCGTCCTTGATGGGGGTTTCGGGGGCAAAGCCCCCAACCTTACGCGAAACGATCAGTCACCCCTTTAAGACGGGCATTCAATCGACCCATATCGCCATACGGCATGTCCGGCAGTGATCATGGCGCCAGACAAATCCTGTCCGCCTGCTACGCGGCGCGCGCGTCCTCAATGTTCAATCCCACCATCCCAACCACCGGCGCCAAAAGTTTCAACCGCGCGCTTTGACGCCAAGGGCCGCTCCCGCGCCTTGACATGCGCCAGCCCGTTATAGCCCAGTTTCTCCGCCGTCTCAGGCTTCATATCGCCCGCCTCATCCAGGATCGTGCGACATAATTCCACCAGACCGATCGGCCGTGCTGCGCAGCGACAGGCCCTTGGGGATTGCCTGCGACTGGCACCCCCTGCTGAGAATATACGTCAACCCGTTGACCACCTCCCACCCCTTCACCTTGCGCTTGTTGCCGCCGCGCTTGGCCGGCGGAATGATCGGCGTCACGTCCGTCCATGCCGCGTCCGTCAGCTCACTCGGATACCCCAGCGCGCCGCGGTCGTAGCGTGCCAGGTTCTCCTTCATCCACATCGGTTGTCTCCTGCGAAGCCGTCTGTCGCTAGAGTATCACAAGGTGTTTCATCGGATTTAAGAAGTTTCCGGACAGACACTTAGGCGGTCACCGCCATCTTCGCATCCCACGGCCCAGGGAACCGCCCGCCCTTAACGGAAAACACGTTTTCTTCCGTCGGCCATTCAGCGCGCGGCAGTTCGTAATACACCTCCACCCCATGGCCATCCGGATCGCGGAAGTAAATGCCCAGCGAGATGCCGTGATCGGAGATATGATCCACCGCCACGCCCTTCTCCTGCATCCGCGCAAAAAACTCCCGCAGATCCTCCAGACTCGCCACCCGCCAAGCCAAGTGGTTCAACCCCGCCTGCCCTCGCTGCTGCAACGGCGCATCGGGCCCCACCGACATCAGCGCCACCTCATGCGACTGGTCCTTATCGGCGGATAGAAACACCGCCTTGCCCGGCCGGTGATGGTAGGTGTGTAGACCAAGCAAATCCTTGTACCACGCGCCGGACACTTCCGCATCGCGCACATAAAGATTCACATGGCCGAGATATTGCGGACGAAATGTCATTGATCAGTCTCCCTTCCTTCACGCCTGGGGCCAGCTTGATCCTCCTCCGGCGAAAGGAAAAGCAGAAAAAGACCTTCCCACACCCGCCCCGTGCAGTTCGTAGTGCCCTCAACCGGCTGGTCCGCGCCGACCCTGATCTGGCTCGGATCGAGGCCGCCGCCAGCCGGTTGCCCTGGCGCACCCGCCCGGATGGCTATCCCGGCCTGCTGCAAGCCATCATGGGCCGACAGATTAGCAACCAGCCGCCGCCGCAATCTGGGCCCGCCTGCGCGCCACCCCAGGCGCCCTCGATCCCGCCGACCTGCTCTGGCACCATTGGCGCCACGTCACCGAACGGCCCGCCATGGACGATTTTCCCCCGGCATGACAGTTTCAGCCCGCCACAAAGGATTCGCCGCACCATGACCTCGCCGAAGCTCACCGTCGTCCACGCGGGAAACACCGCCACCGTCACGTTTAACCGCCCGGAGGCGCACAATGCCTTCAACCTGCCCATGTGGCAGGAATTGCAGGTCATCATGAATGCGCTCTCCGCCGACGACGATCTGCGCTGCGTCGTGCTGCGCGGCGCCGGCACGCAGGCTTTTTCCGCCGGGGCCGACATCAAGGCCTTCGCCGTGGAGCGCGGCACGGAAGAGCGCGAGGCCGAATACGCCCATGTGCTGGATGAAAGCATGCAATCCATCCGCCTTTGCCGCCATCCGGTGGTGGCAATGATCATGGGCCATTGCATCGGCGGCGGCGCGGGCATCGCCACCATGTGCGATTTCCGAATCGGTGGCGAAGGCGTGCGCTTTGGCATCACCGCACGCAATCTCGGCATCTGGTATCCCTACGCCGAACTCGACCCGATCATACAGATGGTCGGCACCGGCGTCGCCGCCGAAATCCTGATTGAGGGCCGCATCTTCACCGGCCGCGAAGCATATGAAAAAGGCCTTTTGTCGCGCGTCGTCCCGGACGATCAGGTGGAAGCCGAAGCCATGGCGCTGGCAGAACGCATCAGCCAGGGTTCCCCCCTTTCCGCGCGCTATCACAAGGCTGCAATCCGCAAGCTGCGCGGTCCTCTGCCGATCACGCCAGAGGACGACCGCGCCACCAGCGAATTCATGAAAACAGAGGATTTCCGCAACGCCTGCGCCGCCTTCGCAGCAAAACACAAACCGGTCTTCGCCGGGCGTTAATACCGCAGGCGGGATTTCCGCACCCCGTGAACGCTTCGTTCACCCTAACCCGTCAGCACCCGCTCCTTACCCGGCGTGGGAGCCAATGGCAGACTTTGCATCGAACCATATCCAGGCCCCTTGACCACGCCCCTGCTCGCCGGCGCCCGCGCGCGACGGAACGTGTGCCCCGCCGCGCCGGGACGCTCGCTAACAGCGAAAAACAGACCCCCGGCGCTTAACTCATCGTGCCCAACCCATCCGACGCGGCCGCAGCCTTGGCAGGGCCGACACCTATGACTGAATCGCCTCGGGTTTAGCCATATCCCAGGAGCCGGCGCAGCATAGCGCCCGCCTCCAGCGTGTCATTCATCGGCACCACCGGCCACGGCACGTATCTCCCGCCAAATTCACGCACCCGCCCCGATGCCAACATTTCATCAGTAAACCGCCCAATCCTCCCCGACCGCCCCGTCAACCGGGTCAGCATCACCGGAGCCGTCGTCGCCACCGCCTCGGACATCATCGAGACGCTGTCCTCCGTCACGATGATCAAATCCGACAAGGCCAGCATCCCGAAATACGGGTTCTCGGTCGTTTCATCCCACACCCAGGCACCCAACGGCCCCAAAGTCTCGGCGAAAATCCGCCGCACATCCGGCGCCGTCCGCCGCGAGGGTGTCAGCACCAGTCCCACCCGATCGGCACGCATCATCGCCGCCAGCTGCCCGGCCAATTTATGTGCCACCGCCGCGGTCAACTGGTAACGCCCGTTCGAGCCACCGATCAGCACACTCACTAACGGGCGCGGCAAATGCGCGAACCGCGCGGCCCAATCCTGGCGCGCCTCCTCCAAGCGCTGTTCCGTCACCAGATGCAAAGCAGTGCGCGTGACCACCACATTCGGCCCGGTCAGATCGTCATGCGGATTGACGAAAACCAGCAGAAAACGCCGCACATCCACCCCTGGATGCTGCACCGCCACCGCCGCAGTCGCCACACCGCGCATCGCCGCGACCAAAGCCGTGCCGACACCGCCACAGCCAATCGCCACCCTCGGCCAGGGTGGGGCCAACGGATGCGGCGGCATCCGCCGCAACAGCCACGGTCCCAGCCAGGGCGGCACGAATTTCCAATTCATGCGTGTTTCTACCAGCCGAGGCTCCGCCACCAGCCCCGCCGCCTGAGCCAGCCCCATCCCCTGCGACTGCGACCCCGCATAGGGTTTTGACACGATCCAACAGGAAGACGGGGCCGACATCAGCGCCGTTTGCCCCGCGCGCCCCATCCCGTCAATGCAGATACCGCAGCGCCACGAAGCCACCGACAATGCCCAGCACCACCATCGTCGTCACCAGCATCAACCGCGTTTCGATAAAGTCACGGATCGGTACGCCAAAGAAATGCAACAGCGCCGCCACCATAAAAAACCGCGCCCCCCGCGTGGCAACCGAAGCCAGCACAAACGTCATAAAATCAAAATGTGCCGCGCCCGACGCGATGGCGACGATCTTATACGGGATCGGTGTCAGCCCCTTGATCAGGATGATCCACAATCCCCATTCCTGATAGGACTGCTGAAACGCGACGAATTTCTCGCCATACCCATACATCGCCAAAACCGGCTGCGCCAACTGATCGAACAGCGCAAATCCTATCAACCAGCCCCATGCCCCGCCAGTCACGGACGCAACGGTGCAAATCGCCGCCAGCCGCCACGCCCGCTCCGGCCGCGCTAAAATCATCGGAATCAGCAACACATCCGGCGGAATCGGAAAAAAACTGCTCTCCGCGAACGACACCAGCACCAGCCCCCCCTCCGCGCGCGGCGAGGCAGCCAAGGCCAGGATCCGAGTATACAAGGATTGGAGCAACAAACATCTTTCCGGCAGGGGACCTCCGCATGCCATGCGCCCCCGCCACCACGCAAGATGACGTCCGCCGCCGCACCCGGCTATGCTGCGCCACCACCACGCCCCCAAGGAAGCCCCTATGCGCATCGGCCTGATCCACGCCCTCGGCCATTCCATCGTCCCGATCAACGCGGCGTTTGCGCGGCTCTGGCCCGAAGCCCGGCTCGCCAACCTACTCGACGACTCCCTCAGCGCCGACCTCGCCCGCCAAGGCAAGCTGGACGATGCCATGACCGAGCGCTTCCTCAGCCTCGCCCGCTACGCCCACAAAACTGGCGCCGACGGCATCCTGTTCACCTGCTCCGCCTTCGGCCCCTGCATCGAGGCCTGCGCGCGCGATCTTTTCCCCATCCCCGTCCTGAAACCCAACGAAGCCATGATTGACAAGGTTCTGGAAGCCGCCGGCCCCAACGCCCGCGTTGGCCTGATGGCATCCTTCGCGTCCACGCTCGATTCCATGCCCCCCGAATTTTCTTCCGTTGCCCCCGGCATGACCCTGGTGCCCTGCCTCGCCGAAGGCGCACTGGCCGCGCTGGATCGCGGCGACGCCGCCGCGCATGACCGCCATGCCGCCGAGGCCAGCCAACGCCTGACCGATTGCGACGTCATCGTCCTGGCACAATTCAGCCTCGCCCGCGCCGCCGAAGGCGTGGCGAAAGCCAGCGGAAAAAAAGTTCTCACCACACCCGATAGCGCCGTGCGTAAATTACGCCGCCTCCTGGAGGGATAAAACATGGATCTTTCCCAGTTCCGCAACAGCCTGACCGCAACCACCCCACCATCCGGCCTCACCCACGCCCTGCAAGCGCTCTGGTGGGACGCCAAAGGCGATTGGAACAAGGCACACGATGCCGCACAAAAAGCCAACGGCCCGCTAGGCTGCGCCATCCACGCCTATCTGCACCGCGTCGAGGGCGATCTTTCCAACGCACGCTACTGGTACAACAGCGCCAATCGTCCCCCGGCCGCGGATGGATTGAAGGATGAGTGGGAACGGCTGGCGGTGGAACTGACGAGGTAGCACGTTAGAGTTCGTCCAGCCCACCACTGCCCTCCCTCTTTCATCATGTGCGGCCAAGGACAAGCTTCGGTGGCAACTGTTCTGTTACTAGGCAAGACCGTTGAGCCTGTCGCCATGGCAAGGCCCGCGCACCTAATACAGGAGGACTGCCATCTCGCCGCAATCCTCGTGGCGCATGTGGTGGTTTCTACTGACATGATCGGCCGCAACCAACGCGGCACATTAACGTCCAGCACAGGGGCAGACTACTCAAGAATACCGGCGACGGGTTCATGTGGAGCTCCCGAGCGCGGTGGGAGCGCTGAACGCGGATATCCTACTCCAGCAACGCAGCTATGCCCAGCCACACCGAGCATCCGCTGGGCCCAGCGTGCGTATGCGTATGCGTATGCGTATCGGCCGGCATCACGACGATGTCATAGCGAAGGGCAGAGACGTGTTGAAGGCGTATATCGGTGTGGACAGCAAGGCAAAGATTGTCCACTCGGTGACGGCGACCCCGGCCAATGTGCACGACAGCTAGGTGATCGACAATATTTTGCTCGGCGATAAGACCCTCATGTGAGACGACAGCGCGTGCTTGTAGTCTCGATGTTGTTCGGGATGTTTCCGTTTCTCAGAGTTTTGTTTGCTAATGGTGGCTATCAGGGGCCACTGTTTCAAACGGCGCTGGAGATGGTTCTGCCACAGCTCGAAACTGCAATCATCAAACGCTCCGATACCGCCAAGGGCTTCAAGATTCTGCCGCGCCGCTGGGTTGTCGAGCACAACTTCGCCTGGCTCATCCGTTGTCGCCGTCTCGCCAAGGATTGAGAAAATTTTACCCCCAACGCTCTCACCTTCCTCCGCCTCGCATCCATCCGCCTCATGCTCAGAAAACTCTACAATCCCTCATAAACTTTCAGGACAGACTGTCGCCAGTTTGGAGATCTGGATCCTCGAAGAACCCCGGTGATGGAACTCACTACAGTGACCACCCTCGTGAACCTACGAATTCTTGATCTCCCTAATACCAATGTCAGCGATAACACCACAGTGAATTACCGTACTGACCGTGCGCACCGGGGGCAACCGGAAGTTACTACCCTCACCGGTAAGTTATGGGTGGCCGAGCCAAGCCGACCATGACGGGAGAAAAAGCCCTAACCCGCCGCCACAATCTCCGCGATGGCCTTACCGACTTCCTGCGTACTCGCCTGCCCCCCCATGTCGCGCGTGCGCGGCCCGCCATCGCGCAGCACCGTCTCGATCGCCGCCAGCACGGCATCGGCGGCCTGCTTCTCCCCTAGATGCTCCAGCATCATCGCACCCGACCAGACCTGTCCAATCGGATTAGCAATAAACCGCCCGGCGATATCCGGCGCCGAGCCATGCACCGGCTCAAACATCGATGGATAAATTTTCTCCGGGTTAATATTTGCCGAGGCAGCGATGCCGATGGAACCGGCAACGGCGGGGCCAAGATCGGACAGAATATCGCCAAACAAATTCGACCCTACCACCACATCGAACCAATCCGGATGCTGCACGAAATGCGCGCACAGAATATCGATGTGGAATTGATCGATTTTGATGGATGGATAATTCTTCGCCATCTCGGCGAAACGTTCATCCCAGTAAGGCATGGTGATGGTGATACCGTTCGATTTCGTCGCACTCGTCACATGCTTCTTCGGCCGCGTCATCGCCAATTCAAACGCATATTTCATAATCCGGTCGGTACCCTTGCGGCTAAACGTCGCCTGCTGGGTGACGAATTCCCGGTCGGTCCCCTCATACATTCGACCGCCGATAGCAGAGTATTCCCCCTCGGTATTTTCGCGCACGACGTAGAAATCGATATCCTTCTCGGTCCGGTCCGCCAACGGCGTACGCGAATTCGGTAGCAATTTGCACGGCCGCACATTCGCGTATTGGTCGAACCCACGCCGGATCGGAATCAGCAATCCCCACAGCGAGATGTGGTCCGGCACGCCCGGCCAGCCCACGGCGCCCAAAAACACCGAATCGTACTCCTTCAACTGGTCCAAGCCATCCGCCGGCATCATCGCCCCGGTCTTGTGATAGACCTCGCAGGACCAGTCATATTCTTTCAACTTTAGTTCAAAGCCGAATTTGCGGGCGGCGGCATCCAGCACGCGCAGGCCCTCCGGCGTGGTTTCCTTGCCGATCCCGTCCCCGGCGATCACCGCGATCTTGTAGCTTTTGCTCATCCTGGGTCCCTCACTGATGGACGTAAGGACTAGAGAAAGCTAGGAACCCGTCAAGTCGGCTTTGTTCAAGTCCGGCACCGGCCCGCTCCCCGACCCGGCTACCCTCGGAAGTATACTCCCATGGTTGGCCGGGTGGGGGAGCGGGCAGGTGCCGGACTTGAACAACGGCCAGCCATCAAGCCACCCTGCAGGAGACCCAAATTATGGCCAAGCCCGCCGCGCACCACACTACTGACTGGGACCGCGACACAGCCCTAACCACAGCCAAACTCCTGCTGGAGATCAAAGCCGTCAATTTCCGCCCCGATGAGCCCTACACCCTTACATCTGGCTGGAAATCCCCCGTCTATATCGATTGCCGGCGCATCATCTATTTTCCCCGTGCCCGCGCCAAAATTTGCGAACTCGCGGTGGAAAAGATCGGCCGCCATATCGGCTACGAATCCATCGAAGTGGTGGCGGGCGGCGAGACCGCCGGTATCCCCTTCGCCGCCTGGATCGCCGACCGCATGGCCACGCCAATGGCCTATGTCCGCAAAAAACCAAAAGGTTTTGGCCGCGCCGCCCTGATTGAGGGCGATGTCCCCGAAGGCAAACGCACTTTACTAGTGGAAGACCTCACCACCGATGGCGGCTCGAAAATCCAGTTCTGCCAGGCATTGCGCGATGCCGGAGCTATCGTTAATCACACTTTTGTCGTATTTTATTACGGCGTCTTCCCCGGAAGTTTCGAAACCTTGGCCCGGATGGATATCGGATTGCACCACCTTTGCACCTGGTGGGACGTGCTGGAGGCCTGCCGTAACCAACCCTATTTCTCCGACAGCGCGCTGACGGCGGTGCGTAAATTCCTCGACGACCCGGTGGCCTGGTCGGCCGCGCATGGAGGCGTCGCCTCGCAGGAAGAAGCCGTCGCGCGCAAGGCCGCATCCGCCACCTGAGCCCAGTCATGCCATGATTGTGCTCGCCCTGGCCACGCTGGTCCCGCTCAGCCTAAGTGTCTGTCCGACAATATTACGTATAATTGCGTAGTTCTGGATCAAGAGTCGGATTGAGGCGAGACGGAGGAAGAGAGCACCTTTCGGTTGATATTTTCTCAGTCCTAGGCCAATCGCGGGCAGCGGTTGAGCCAGCCGATGGTGCGTTCGACAATCCAGCGCCTTGGCAGAACCTCGAAGCCTTTGGCGTGATCAGACCGCTTGACGATC